>DATMGZ010000201.1:0-30728 GCA_035555155.1 Solirubrobacteraceae bacterium
GCCGACCCCGCCCGCGTCATCTTCGAGCTCACCGAGACAGCACTGATGGACGACATCGACGCGGGCGAACGGTTCACCCGCGGGTTGAACGCACTCGGCTGCGCGGTCGCGCTCGATGACTTCGGCACCGGCTTCGGCAGCCTCACCTATCTCCAGCGACTCCCCGTCAGATACCTCAAGATCGACATCGAGTTCGTCCGCGACCTCACCACCAAAGCCGCCAGCCGGCACCTCGTCACGGCGATCGTCAACCTCGCCAAGGGCTTCGAACAAGAGACGATCGCCGAGCCAGGGTGTCGCCCGGTCGTAGGATGCCGGTCAGCCGCTCGGTCACGGCTACCAGGACCTCGTCGCCGGCGCGATGCCCATGGGTGTCGTTGACCGTCTTGAAGCCGTCGAGATCGACGAACAGAACAGCCATCATCTTGTTCGACCGCCTCCGTCGGAGCAGCGCATGCGCGATGCGCTGCGCCATCAGGACCCGGTTGGGAAGGCCGGTCAAGGGATCGTGGAGAGCCGCCTCGATCGACCGGTCCGACGTGTTCTGCAGCTCGGTCCGCGCCTGCGCATTGAGCAGGTAGGCGGCGGCAACGTCGGCCAGCGTCTGCGCAGCGCTCATCGCATCGGCGGACAGCGGACCGGGTTCGTCGCGGTACAGGTCGAGCGCCCCGAGCCGTTGGTCGCCGTGGTTCAGAGGGAACGTGAACACCGCCACCAGGCCGGCGTGCGCCGCCTGCGAACGCGGGAAACCGCTCATCGGCGCGCAGGTCGGGCATTGACACCGCCTCGCCCGAGTGGTACGCCGCCACACACGGTCCCTCGCCAAGCTCGCTCTGGAGCTGCTCGAAACGCAGCGCTGATCCGTTTGACGCGGCGATATAGCGCGGGTCCGCCCCGGGAGAGATCAGCGTCACGCCCGCGGCGGTAACCGGAAGCACCCCGACGATGCGTTTGACCAAGTGGTCGAGGATGTCCTGGATGGCGAAGTCCGTCACCATCGTCCGAGCGAACTCGCTCAAGACGTCCGAAAGATCTGCGTAATCGATGGTCATCCCGGTGGACCTCTGCCGACCTTCGGAGCGAGCCCCTCGCGGGCGATGCTACTCGCAGTCGGTCCTCCCTCCGTGCCGACCATCGTCGAGGGGTTGCCGCTGACGTCAGCGAGCTGACCCTGGCTGCACGCGGTCAGCCACCGACGACGGTGGGCGTCACGGCGTGCCCTTGCCCGGGAGGCGGAGTCCGCAGGCCGGGCAAGCCCGGTTGATCAGCGGGTGGTCGCACAGCGCATCGTCGAGCTCGAAGTAGACACGGTGGCGCCCACCGCCGGAGACTCGGAGGACGTGTCCGCACCCGCACTGATACGGCGGCCGGGGCGTCGCCATCGCGCTGGTCACGTCGTCACCGATTTGGCCGTGCGCGCCTTCTGCGTTGCGGTGGCCATGGCCGACCGCCTCTCTGCTCTTCTGAATGAGGATGTCACCCGGAAAGCGAGAAGAGCTGGGCTCACTGAGCGCAACACGAACCATATCAAAATTCCGATCCAAATACTCGGAATTCGGGCGTTGCGCCGGCCCGCGTCCAGCTCGATGATCCCCGACGGGCCCGCTCCGCAACTGCCCAGAGGGGCCCGAGAGCGTCGCTGGGTACCCTTGGCCGATGATCGGTCCACCATCGAGCCCGGCACTGTCGCCGTCGCAGCTCGCGATGCTGGCCACGCACGGCGAAGAACGCAGTGCCGCCGTCGGTGACGTCCTGTTCCGGGTGGGCGATGCGCGCTACCCGTTCATCGCGATTCTCGAGGGCGAGGCCGCGATCCTGAACGCGGCCGGGCACGAGATCGTGCGGCACAGAGCGTCGGGGTTTCTGGGCGAGATGAACCTGCTGTCGGGCCAGACCGTGTACCTGACGGCGGTGGTCACGCAGCCGATGCGGTACATCGCGGTTGACCGCGACGAACTGCGCCCGCTGCTGTTCGAGGACGGCCCGCTGGGCGACCTGCTGCTGTCGGCCTTCATGTCGCGACGCGAGGCGCTCCAACAGCAGGACGTCGGGATGGAGGTCTTCGGTCCGCGCTCGTCGGAGCCGACACGGCGAATCATCGAATACGCCCGACGCAATCGGCTGCCGCACATCTGGCACGACCCCGAGCACACGCCCGATCCTGCTGACGTGGCGCTGATCGACGGGCTCGATCCCGGGGACGTGCCGCTCGTGCGCCTCCCCGGTGGGATCGAGCTGCGCAACCCGTCCAGTGGCGAGGTCTCCCGTGCGCTCGGGATCGGGCTCGAGCTGGCCCTGCGCGAGGAGGTCGACCTCGTCGTGATCGGGGGCGGACCGGCCGGGCTGGGAGCTGCCGTCTACGGCGCATCCGAAGGTCTGGAGACGCTCGTCGTCGAAGGCACCGCGCTCGGCGGGCAGGCCGGTACGTCGCGCCGGATCGAGAACTACCTCGGCTTCCCGGCCGGGATCAGCGGCTCGGA
The DNA here is from genome assembly GCA_035555155.1 of Solirubrobacteraceae bacterium. GTDB lineage: Bacteria > Actinomycetota > Thermoleophilia > Solirubrobacterales > Solirubrobacteraceae > Palsa-465. Next base: position 2,481 of record DATMGZ010000201.1, read on the forward strand.
GCTCACCAGCCGTGCGGTCACCCAGGCGCGCAAGTTCAATGCTCGCACCGCGACCCCGTACCGAGCCGTCTCGCTCGAACCCGGGCTCGACCGCCACGTCGTGCGCTTGGAGGACGACCACGTCGTCGCGGCCCGCGCAGTCGTGCTGGCCACCGGCGCTGACTATCGCCGGCTTCCCGTCGCCGGACTCGAGGACTATGAGGGCATCAGCGTGTTCTACGCGGCCGGGCCGCCCGAAGCACAGCGCTGCGGGGCGACCCGGGTCGGTGTCGTCGGCGGCGGCAACTCGGCGGCGCAGGCCGCGGTGTGGCTGGCCCGCGGCGGCGCGCTCGTGACGCTGCTGCATCGCCGAACCGACCTGCGCGAGACGATGTCCGACTACCTCGTGGTCGAACTCGAGCGCTATGGCGTCGCGGTCCGCGCCCGCAGCGAGGTGACCGCGCTGCACGGCGCAGACGGCGAGCTCGAGGCGATCACTTTGCGCGACGGCGAGCGGCTGTCCTTCTCGTATCTGTTCCTGTTTCTCGGCGCGGCGCCTTGCACCGACTGGCTCGGCGACGCCGTGGCTCGCGACGAGAAGGGCTTTGTGCTGACCGGCGCCGACGCCGGGGTGACCCATCCCCTCGAGACGAGCGTGCCCGGGATCTACGCTGCCGGCGACGTGCGATCGGGTTCGACCAAACGGTGCGCCACCGCCGTGGGCGAGGGGGCGATGGTCGTCAGCCTCGTGCACGAGCGACTCTCCGGCGTCGCCGCGTAGCCCGGGACCGTGCGATCGGACGACGACACGTTGAGGGCGTTGTATGTCCCGCCGCCGGGAACGACGGATCGTAAATGGACCAGAGTACGGAGCATCGTTCATCCCATTCGGGTGATGACAGCGCCTCACGGTCCGGATGAAATGGTAGGTACGTAGGACCTTTCCGGTCGAGCGGCGGAGCGATCCGTCCCGCCGCGCCCGCAGGATCAACCACTCACACAAGGAGCGCTCGTATGGCCACGCTCGTAGCGATCGGCTATCCCGACGAGGGAACCGCTGAGGAGGCCCGTCAAACGGTCCAGCAGCTGGAGGCCGACCTGATCATCCAGGCCGACGAGGTCGCGGCGATCCGCCGCGACACGGATGGCAAATACCACGTCCACACCAGCCACAGCGGCGCGTCGACCGCCGGTGGCGCGGTCTGGGGCGGCTTCTGGGGCCTGCTGTTCGGCCTGCTGTTCTTCATCCCATTCGCCGGCTGGGCCGTGGGCGCCGGTCTGGGTGCGCTGTTCGGGCACCTCGGCGAGAAGGGCATCGACAAGCAGTTCCAAGACCAGGTCCGCGACCAGGTGAAGCCCGGCACCTCGGCGCTGTTCCTGATCATCGAGAAGGTGACCCCGGACAAGGCGGTTGCCGCCCTGGAGCAGTACGGCGGCACGGTCATCAAGACCTCCCTCTCGGAGGAGGACACCAAGAAGTTGCAGGAGGCCCTGAAGCCGCCGGCCGGCGCGGGCACCCCCGCCTGAGCAGTCGGGTCTCGACTGACGCTCACGGCTGCCGCCCCCGTCAGGGCGGCAGCCGTGGCCGCGAGGCACGCGGCGACGACGCCAAGGCGCGGCTCGAGGGCATGGAGGCCTGGCTCGCGCTGCACGACGATGCCGTCATGGCGGTGCTCTTCGTCGTCTTCGGGACCAAACTCCTCGCCGACGGTCTCCCGCCCTGTCTAGCGTGAGCTGGTCATGCAGGCTCGGACCAGCGGCCCGACGATCGTGCGGCCTGCCGGGCGCCAGGACGGTGCCTCACCGCGCGGGGTGCAGAGCAGCACGTAGGGCTCACGGATGAGAACCAACTCACACCAGGAATGGAGACCGGGATGGATGACATCGGACCCGTCGACTACGCGGTGATCGCGTTTCCGGGCAACGAGTTCAGCGGCGATATCGCGCCGGCGCTGGCCGACCTCGTCGAGGCGGGCACGATTCGCCTCATCGACGCGGCATTCGTCAGCAAGGACGAGAACGGGGACGTCCTGGCGGTCGAAGTCACCCAGCTCGCGCCGGACGTTCAGGCCAAGCTGGATGCGCTCAACCTCGAAGTCCACGGGCTCGTCAACGAGGAGGAGCTCGAGGCGATCGGCCAGGGGCTCGAGCTGAACTCCTCCGCGGCACTCCTGGTCTGGGAGAACGTGTGGGCTCGCGCGGTGGCCCAGAAGATGCGCGACGCCGGCGGAGTCTTGGTCGCGTTCGAGCGTGTCCCGCATGACGTCGTCCAGGCAGCCCGCGAATGGGCGCTGACCGAGACCGGCGTCTAAACCCGAACAGGAGAGTTGCCATGAGAGGACGCAGAGGCATTGGACGCCGAGGCCCCGGATTGATCGGGACCGCGGTCGTCGTGGGCGGAGCGGCTCACATGGGTGCCAAGAGTGCCCAGCGAGGACAGGCCGCCGCCCAGCAGGAAGCCGGGCAGGACGAGCAGATCGCCAACCTCGAGGCGCAGCAGGCAGCCGCCTCTCAGCAGCAGGCGCCCCCCGCGCCGGCGCCGTCCCAGGCCGACGACGATGCGGCGCAGATCCAGAAGTACGCAGCGCTGAAGGGGCAGGGACTGATCACCGAGGAGGAGTTCGAGGCCAAGAAGAAGCAGATCCTCGGGATCTAGTCTCGGAGCGCTCGGACCGGTTGCCGAGCTCGATCTCCCGGCGAGACGAGGTCGGCGCCGGTCACGACGCGGGGCCGCCGCTCAGTCGACCTCGACGTCGAAGTCCCACGACACGACCGGAGCTGATCCGGTTGGTGCCCACGTGATCCGCCCGCCGCCGACCGGGAGCACGGTCTTGAGGGTCAGCACGACCGGCCGGGCCGGCGTCACTTCGCTCGGCAGGGCTCCGCCGTCCGCGGCCGACACCGACGGGTGGTGAATGACCCCGCGCTCGTCCTCGATCGCGAGCGCCGCGCCGCGAAGCGGCACGGCACCGGACGTGGCCGTGAGCGTGATCGTGAACGTGCACGGGGTGCTCGCCGGCCCGCCGAGCAGGCGTGGCTGCGGTACGGCGGGGCCAACTGCCGTCGCGAGCGCGCGCCCGTGCGCGAGTAACACCGAGACGGTGTCACCCTCGATCGCGAGTCCCGGGTGCGCCGGGCCGGCCGACACGATCCCGCCCACGTCGGGTGACCAGTGAGCAGGCGTGATCCGGCCGAGCGGGTTGTTGAACACGTCGGGGCCAAACGGAGCCAGGCCGCGCTGGGCGGCATAGCCGAGGTGGCCCTGTCCGTCGAGGCCGCGCGAGCGGGCCGCGACGCCGAACAGGTCCTCCATCGTGCGCAGCCAGCTGTAGTGGTTGTATAAGCGCCTGCTGACGCTCCCCGGCTTGATGTAGGGGCTGATCAGGACGCTGCCGGTGTCGCCGCCGCCGGTCGTCGGGTCGGTGGCATTGAACAGCGGATCGGTCGCCGGCGTGCGCGGCCCCACCGTGATCCCGCTCACGGCGCCCGTCGTGACGAGCGCCTGGCCGGATGCGGTCACGAGCGCGAACGAGCCGGCGACGGCGAAGCCGCCGCTCTGGCTGGGAGCGCTCGCCGTCACCGGCGTGTTGGTCACCTTGCCGACGAACGCACCGGGCGGGATCCCGGCACCGGTGACGCTCCGCCCCATATCCGTCACCACGATCGCGTTGTCGGCGATTGTCGAGCTGCCGAGCGGCGCCACGGCCCCGGCGTCCGTGCGCGGGCCGGGGACGTTGGCGCCGCCACCGAGTAGACATGTCCCGGTGGGCTTCGGCGGCACCGACTGGGCAACGCAGCTGCTGGGGCGGTCGACGAAAGCGTTGTACCCGGGACCGGGATAGAGCTCCTGGCCGAGCGCGTTCCTGGCCAGTGGCGTGTTGGGCCCGGTCGGCTCGAAGTGCACACCACGGCCGAACAGCGTCTCGCCGGCTGAATCATTCGCGATCGACGTGGCCGCATTCGGCGGCACGATCTTTGAGTTGGCAAAGCTGTTGCCGGTGTACGTGAACGGTGGGAAGGCCTCGTCGAAGGTGATGTCGATCAGGCCGCGGTCGCGGAACGCCGCCGACCGCTCGATCTCCGGGACGATGTGGCGGAGGAAGAGATCGGCGGCGTACAGACCGCCGGTGTAGTCACGCGGAGCCCGCGGCGTGTTGGGTCCGGAGAAGCCACCGGAGAGGTTGTTCCCGTGACACACGGCGTCGTGGGCGTCGCTGCACATGTTCGGCGTGATCCAACTGAACGCGGGCGTCGTCGCTTTCCGCGCCAGGTCATGAACCAGGCCGCGACTCGGGTCGAACAGGCTGGCGATATGGGCCCGGTCGCAGCGGCCGGAGCCGAGCAACGACTCGAACCACGGAAACGGGAAGTGCTTGGGCAGGTACTGGTCGGTTGCGCTCGCGACGGCCGGATTGGGCCGGGCGGCATTGCCGGTCGGCCCAGGAGAGGGATACGGTGCGCCGCAGTAGCGGATACCGGCCGAGTGCACAGGCGGAGTCGGATCGGGATAGCCGAGGTCCTGGGCGTATCCCTTCCAGCTGACGTGCGCCGCATCGAGCTGGTCGAAGAGTGTCTTCACGCTCGACGGGTAGACGCATCCATTCGATCCGGCGGCGGCGTTGGGGCCGTGCGCGGAGGTCATCTGGCCGTAGTTTGGGTTGCGCCGCAGCGAGCCGGAGGTGTCCACGTGGCCCGAGAAGTGGTCGTAGTACGGGCAGTCGACCTGCGTATCGGCCTGCGTGGCCTGCCCGCTGGCCAGCGAGATGTAATTGTCGAAGCTGAAGTGCCCGGTCCCGTAGTAGTTCTTCAGCAGCACGCCCTGGGAGGGCAGCGTTCGCCACAGGTACGTGTTGTTGTTGAGCCCGGTGAACGTCGCGTCGTAGGACTTGTTCTCAAGGATGATCAGCCACACGTGCTTGATCTTCCCGGCGCGGATGCCGAGGCCGTCGGCGTACGCGGGAGCCGCTCGCGGAGTGCGTGCGTCGGCCACCGGCGCCGCGAGCACCGTCGAGCAGACCACCGACGCCAGCACGGTCGCAGCGAACAGCACTGTCCTGCGTCCCATCACGGCGACCCGGGCTCTCCCCATGAGGGGAGGCTATCGGGAGCCTCGGCGAGTGTGCGTGCCGGCCGAGAGACGAGCGTGCGCGCCCGCGCTGACGCGCGTTGATCCGGGCGCGACATTCTCCGTAGAGTCGCGCGGAGAGCGGACGCGTCTGCCTGACCCGTCACCCGAGCCAAGGAGGAGCGAACGTGAACCCGAGCCCACAGGCGCTGATCGTCGGTGCTGGTCCCACGGGGCTGCTGCTGACAGTGGAGCTGGCGCGCCGCGGCATCGACTGCCTGTTGATCGATGCGCTCGATGCGCCGCGCAGTTGGGATCGGGCGACGGTCGTGCACCCGCGCTCGATGGAGATCTTCGAGGCCCTGGGGCTGGCCGACCGGTTCCTCGACGAGGGCGTCAAGACCCGGGCGGCCCGGTTCCGCTCCGACGGCGAGACCCTCGGCGGGCTGAACCTCGCGTTGGCGGACAGTCGCTACGGCTTCGACCTGGGCATCTCCGAGGAGGTGACCGAGTCCGTCCTGACCTCCTACCTCGAGCGGCTCGGCGGCGCCGTGACCCGCTCCACCCGCCTCGTCGGGCTCGAGCCGCGACCCGATGGTGTCCGGGCGACGCTCGAGCAGCGCGGTGAGCGCAGTGAGGTGGTCGCCTCGTGGGTGGTGGCCTGCGACGGGCTCCGCAGCGCCGTGCGCGAGCTGGTCGGCGTCGACTTTCCCGGCCCGGTTTCGCTGCCACTGCCGTGTCGCCGAGCGCTACCGGAGCGATCGTGTGCTGCTCGCCGGCGACGCGGCCCACGTGTGCTCCCCGGCCGAGGGTCACGGGATGAACACCGGTCTGCAGGACGCCTTCAATCTCGGCTGGAAGCTCGCCCTCGTCTGTCGGGGGATCAGCGGACCGGAGCTGCTCGACAGCTATGAGTCCGAACGCCGCCCGGTGGCCGCACGGGTCGTGTCTTCTGGCGCCGACGTATAGGTCGCCCACGCGGCCCGGAAGCTGCCGGCGGCGACGTCCTCGAGCTTGTCGGCGCCCTGGAGACCGCGCACGCCGGCTCGCGCCTGATCGATGCCGTCCTCGGCCTCTGCACGCAGGAAGCGAACGAGCCGATCGGGCGCATCGACGCCTCGGTCGCCGACCAGCTGGGGATCGATGCGGTCACGATCTTGGCCGTACGACCGGACCGATACATCGGGCTCCGTCACGACGGACGCGATCCCCACGCCGTGCGGGCGTACCTGGACGGTCTGAGCGGCGGAGGGGTCGCGGGCGCGGGCGGCGGGCGGTCCGGCGCACCTCCACCGGTGACCCGGGCTCGGGACGGCGCCCGGAGATCACGCTGACTTCTCCGCGTGTCCGCCGAACTCCTGGCGCATCGCGGACAGGAGCTTGTTGGCGAACTGATCGAGGCCTCTGGACGCGAAGCGCGAATACAGCGCCGTCGTCAGGGTCGGGGCGGGCACGCCCACGTCGATCGCCGCCTTCGACGTCCAGCGCCCTTCGCCGGAATCCGACACCCGGCCGGTGAACTCGTCCAGCGTCGGTGAGGCCTGCAGGGCGGCGGCGGTCAAATCGAGCAGCCACGAGCCGACGACGCTCCCCCGCCTCCAGACCTCGGCCACCTCGGTCGTATCGATGTCGTACCGGTAGTACTCGGGATGCTCGAGCGGCGCCGTCTCGGCATCCATGTCCATCTGGCGCAGGCCGACGTCCGCGCTCTTGATGATGTTCAGGCCCTCGGCGTACGCGGCCATCAGCCCGTACTCGATGCCGTTGTGGACCATCTTGACGAAATGGCCGGCACCGCTGGGCCCGCAGTGGTAATACCCCTGCTCGGCCGGCGCGGGCTCCCCGGTCCGTCCCGGCGTCCTGGGTGCGGAGTCGACGCCGGGGGCGATGGAGGCGAAGATCGGGCTCAGCCGATCGACGACGTCCCGCTCTCCGCCGATCATCAGACAGAACCCGCGCTCGAAGCCCCAGACGCCGCCGCTCGTCCCGACGTCCACGTGATGGATGCCCTTCTCGCCGAGCGTGGCAGCGTGCCGGAGATCGTCGTGGTAGTAGGTGTTGCCGCCGTCGATGATCGTGTCGCCGGGCTCGAGGACCTCGGCGAGCGCGGCGATCGTCTTGTCGGTGATCTCGCCCGCGGGAACCATCACCCACACCATTCGCGGCGGCTCGAGCTTGGCGGCGAAGTCCGCCATCGACGACGCACCGACCGCGCCGTCCGCCTCGAGTGCCTTGACCGCGTCGGGCGAGACGTCGTAGCCCACGCAGTGATGTCCGTCGCGCATCAGCCGCCGGACGAGGCCGGCGCCCATTCGGCCGAGACCGACCATTCCGAGTTGCATTGGGGTGTTCGTGGCCATCCTCAGCTCCTTGTCATGGTGGTCATCGCATCGCCCGGTAGCGCCGAATCAGCGCATTGGTCGAGCTGTCATGTCGCAGATCGGGCTCATCGGCGGACTCGAGCTCGGGGATGATCCGCTTCGCGAGCACCTTCCCGAGCTCGACGCCCCACTGGTCAAAGGAGTTGACATCCCAGACCGTGCCCTGCGTGAACACGCTGTGTTCGTAGAGCGCGACGAGAGCGCCGAGGGTGCGCGGCGTGAGCTGCTCGGTCAGGATCGTGTTCGTCGGGCGGTTCCCCTCGAACACCCGGTGGCGAACGACGGCCTCAGGCGTTCCCTCGGCTCGCACCTCCTCCTCGGTCTTGCCGAACGCCAGCGCCTCCGCCTGCGCGAACACATTCGACATCAGTAGGTCATGGTGGTCGCGGATCGGGTTCAGGTCCTTCCCGAAGCCGATCAGGTCGGCGGGAATCAGCTCGGTGCCCTGGTGGATCAGCTGGTAGAAGCTGTGCTGACCGTTCGTGCCCGGCTCGCCCCAGAAGACGGCGCCGGTCTGATAATCGACCGGGCGCCCGTCCAGCGTGACGTGCTTGCCGTTCGACTCCATCGTCAGCTGCTGCAGGTAGGCGGGGAACCGCTTCAGGTACTGGCTGTAGGGCAGGACGGCGACTGTCTGCGCGCCGAAGAAGTCGCCGTACCAGACGTCGAGGAGCCCCATCAGGACCGGCAGGTTGCGCTCGAACGGCGTCGTCCGGAAGTGGACGTCCATCTCGTGGAAGCCGGCGAGCATCTCGCGGAACCCGTCAGGACCGACGGCGATCATCGTCGAGAGGCCGATCGCCGAGTCCATCGAGTAGCGACCGCCGACCCAGTCCCAGAAGCCGAACATGTTGTCGGTGTCGATGCCGAACTCCGACACCGCCCGCGCGTTCGTGGAGACGGCGACGAAATGCTTGGCGATCGCCGCCTCGTCGCCGAGCGCGGCCAGGGTCCAGTCGCGCGCGGTCCGGGCGTTGGTCATCGTCTCGAGCGTCGTGAACGTCTTCGAGGAGACGATGAACAGTGTCTCCTCGGGATCGAGGTCGCGCGTCGCCTCGGCGAAGTCGGTGGAGTCGACGTTGGAGACGAACCGGAAGACGAGCTCGCGCTGCGTGTAGTGGCGCAGGGCCTCGTACGCCATCACCGGGCCCAAGTCCGAGCCGCCGATGCCGATGTTGACCACGTTGCGGATCCGCTTGCCGGTGTGCCCCTTCCAGTCGCCCGCGCGGACCCGATCGGCGAACGCGGACATGCGATCGAGCACGCCGTGCACCTCCGCGACGATGTCGACGCCGTCGACGCGGAGCGACTCGCCCTTCGGCATCCGGAGCGCAACGTGCAGCACGGAGCGGTTCTCGGTGACGTTGATCCGCTCGCCCTGGAACATCGCCTCGGTCCGCTCGCGCAGACCACACTCCTCGGCCAGCGCGACCAGCAGGCGGATCGTCTCGTCGGTGATCCGGTTCTTCGAGTAGTCGAGGTAGAGCCCCGCGCCCTCGGCGGCGAGTCGCTCCCCGCGGTCGGGGTCGCCGGCGAACATGTCGCGGAGGTGCAGGGCCCCGACCTCGGCGAAGTGCGTCTCGAGGGCCCGCCAGGCCGGACGCGAGCGGAGCGGCGTGCGGGTCGGGGTCGCGGTGGCTTTCATCTCGTCTCCTCGTGCTCGTTCCGGACTTCTCCACGAGCATATTCGTGCGCCGGGGCCCGCGCGCGTGTGTCTCTCCCTATCGTCCACGTGGCTGCAAGAGTGCGTGCGAGAAACTACGGATCGGAGTAAGTGCTCACGCCCAGGCCCGCGCGCGCCGATTGTGACGGCATGGCCTGACGTCGGAGAACGGCTAGCCCTACTGGACCCCGCCTTCGAGGTCGCGCCTTGCGCTCGGTGCGATGCTCTCAAGGATGCCGGGCGCAACCGCCCGCACGCTTATCGAGGAGTGCGTTGATGCCCCAGACCGAAACGGCGCCGCTCACGGCGGCCGGACTGCCGAGCTTTGCAATCGCCGCCCACGGCAGCCGACGGGCCCTGCGGGTCAAGGGCGATGGGGTGTGGCGCGACCGGTCATACGCTGAGGTCGCGGAGGAGATCGAGCGCCTGGCGACGGGGTTCATCGTGCAGGGGATCGAGCCCGGCGATCGGGTGTGCATCCTGGCCGACACGCGTCCGGAGTGGTCGGTGGCTTCATACGCGCTGTGGACCGCGGGCGCCGTGGTCGTGCCGATCTACCCATCCAATTCAGCGGAGGAGTGCGCGTGGGTCGCCGGCAACTCGGGAGCGGTCGCGGTGATCGTCGAGGACGCGGCCCAGCGCGCCAAGATCGACACGGTGCGAGAGGCGCTCCCGGCGTTGCGCTCGCTGTTCGTGATCGAGGGTCGTGACGCCGTCGACGGCGTGACCGCATTCGACGAGCTGGCCGCCTCGGGTGGCGAGCGCGAGGAGCTCTCACGTCGTCGTGACGCGGTGGATCCGGATGACGCTGCCCTGATCATCTACACGTCGGGCACGACCGGTCCGCCCAAGGGGTGCGTTCTCACGCACCGCAACGCGATGTCGCTCTGTTCGATCGTGCTGGAGATCGAGACGCTGCGGCCCGGCGAGGTCGCGTACCTGTATCTCCCGCTCGCCCACGTGTTCGCGCAGATCGTGCAGCTCGCCGCCTTCCAGGTCGGCGCCGCGATCGCCTACTACGGCGGGGACACGAAGCAGATCATCCCCGAGCTGATGGAGGTCCACCCCGATTACCTTCCGTCAGTTCCGCGGATCTTCGAGAAGCTCTACGCGCTTGCCATGTCCCAGGTCCCACCAGAAGAGCAGGACGATGTCGCGCGGGCGGTGAACCTCGGCGTTCAGGTCCGTGGGCTGGAGGCTCGGGGGGAGCCGGTGCCGGACGAGATGCGCGGCCCATTCGAGCGCGCCGACGAGCGGATCTTCTCCAAGGTCCGAGCTCTGTTCGGTGGGCGCCTGCGCGAGGCGCTGACCGGGGCCGCTCCGATCGCGCCGGAGATCCTCGAGTTCTTCTACGCCTCGGGCGTCCCGGTGATGGAGGGCTACGGGATGAGCGAGACGATGGCGATAGGCACGGTGAACCGCCAGGAGTCATTCCGGTTCGGGACCGTCGGGCGGGCACTCCCCGGACTCGAGGTCCGGATCGCCGACGACGGTGAGATCCTGATGCGCGGACCGCACGTGTTCTCGGGCTACTGGGACAACGAGGCGGCCACGGAGGAGATCCTCGACCCCGAGGGGTGGCTGTACACCGGCGATCTCGGGTCGCTCGACGAGGACGGCTTCCTCAGCATCACCGGCCGCAAGAAGGACATCATCATCACCGCCGGCGGCAAGAACCTCGCGCCGTCCAACCTCGAGAACGACCTCCGACAGTCACCGTTCATCTCACATGCGGTGATGTACGGCGACCGGCGGCCGTACCCGGTTGCGTTGATCACGCTCGACGCCGAGGCGATCCTCCCGTGGGCCCGCGAGCGCGGGCTCCCGGACGACCTCGGCGAGCTCCCAGACCACCCGGACGCGATCGCCCTCGTGCAGGAAGCGCTCGACGGCGTGAACTCCCGCTACGCGCAGGTCGAGCAGATCAAACGCTTCGCGATCCTCGACCACGACTTCACACAGGAGACGGGCGAGCTGACCCCGACCCTGAAGGTCAAGCGCAACGTCGTCTACTCCCGATACGCGGAGATGTTCGAGGCGCTCTACTCGCGCTGAGGCGTCGGCACCGGGGACTCGTCAGGCGCGTCGACGGTCGGGGACTGCCAGCGCTCGGCCCACCACTCCCGCGGCACGATGTGCAGCGCCAACTTCAGCGAGTCCTGGTCCAGCGCCTCCGCAAGCTGGGCGATGGCGACGAGGTTGTCGCTGAGCCAGTCGTCATCGAAGTCGCCCTGGAGCTGAACGGCGGGGCTGCTCCGGCTCAGACGCCGGCGCCGGGGGTCGTCGTCGGTGGGCTCGAAGTACTCGAGCAGGCTGCCGACCCACGCCAACCGGCTGTACAGCTCCACGTGCCTGTCGATGGTCTCGGCGTAGGCGGCCGAGTTGAGCATCACCCCGGCCCAGCGACCCAGCACCTCATCGCTACGGTCCATCAACCGCTCGATCAGCCCGTGCAGCTGCCGGCGTCGGTCAGGATCAGCGAGAAGTTCGCGCATCGCGGCGACAATGCGTGGCGTGTCGAGCAGCGTGCGCGATCCGGCACTGAGCGTCGCCGGTGTCTCCTCACCCGCATACATGAGGCCCAACAGCTCCAGCAGAGCAGTCCAGGTGAGGCGGGCCGTGCGGACGAGCTCCAACAGGACGTACTGGGCGAGCACGCTCCAGCGCCGTCGCCGGCGACGCTCCAGCACCTCGTTGACGACTGCCACCGAAAGCCCCACCACCACCAAGCTCGACACGAGGCTGGCGAGGAACGCGTTGCGGATCCAGAATCCGTTCGCCACACGATCCGAGATGACGGCGGCGACGAGAATGAGGATCGCCACGCCGGCGATGACGCGCGTCTGGAGCCCGTTGGCCCGCAGAGGAGTCCGATCGTTCATAGCCCCCAGTGGTGGCCGACGTACGACGCGGCCCGGGACGTGAGGAAGTCAGGCGCCACCGAGTCGGGCGCCCCCTCGCCGGCGAGCGCTTTCATCGTGGCGCAGACCGAGGCGGCGAGCGCGTCGAGCGCGTACCCACCCTCGAGCACGGCGCCCACCGGCGCGCCGGTGCGCTCACCGAGCGTCCGGATGTGTCGTGCCATCTCGGCGAACGATGACGCCTCGAGCTCGCAGCCGGCCTGCACGTCGTCGTGGTGGGCGTCGAAGCCCGCGGAGATGAGCACGAGATCGGGATCGAACTCCTCGGCGGCGGGGATCACCACATGCTCCAGAAGTGACATCCACGCGTCCTCCCCCGAGCCTTTGGGCACCGGCAGGTTCAGCGAGTAACCCACGCCGGCGCGTGCTCCTGCGTCAGAAAGCGGACCTGTACCGGGAAAGATCTCCGACTGGTGGATGCTCGCGTACAGCACCGCATCGCTGCCCCGGAAGATGTCGTTGGTGCCATCCCCGTGGTGAACGTCCCAGTCGAAGATGAACACGCGCTCCGCCCCCAGCCAGTCCAGCGCGAAGCGCGTCGCCACGGCAACATGGTTGAACAGGCAGAACCCCGAGGTGGTGCCGGTGTTCGCGTGGTGCCCCGGTGGCCGTGTCGCGCAGAAGCCCACCCGCGCCTCGTGCGTCCCCAACAGCGCCTCCACCATCGCGACGGCCGCTCCGGACGCGTGGGCCGCGGCCTCGTAGGACCCGGCGCTCACGACGGTCTCCGGGTCGAACGCGCCCCCACCGCGACGGCTCATCGAGCGCACCGCCTCGACGTACTCCGGGGAATGAACCGCGACGAGCATCTCCCGGGACGCCGCGGGCGCCTCTCGGAGCTCATAGCCCAGCCACCCGCACTGAGCGAGGGCCCGCTCGATGGCGGCGATCCGTCCAGGCCGCTCGGGGTGCCCCGCCGGCGTCCTGTGCTCCAGACAGGCCGGGTGTGAGAAGTACAGCGGCGATCCCATCAAGATGAGCTCCCATCCGTCGACGTGTGTCGTTCGGTGACCGCGGAAGTCACACGCCCAAGCCGACCAACGGTCGGAGCCGGGAACATCGTCGCCCGCGAAGGTGTGAAACGAAGCGCCCACTGACCATACACCCAGCTTTCCATGGCCCCATCAGCGCTTGCCGATCAGCAGCTGTGCAGCGATCCAATCGAGCTGTGTCCGGGCAAGCGACGTGAGGTCCGCCGCCACGGCGCGCTTCCACTCGGAGAGTGGTGCCCACACCATCGTGAAATGTCGGTCGCTGTGGGACGCTGGATGAGTCAATAGAGACCGAGCGACGGAAGGCGACAACGATGGCAACGACCACTCGGAGCAGCAGGAGGAAGGCCACGGCCGGGAAGCGCACCCAAGCGGCGGGGAAGCCGGGGGCGGCGCCGGCGGTTCCGCACCTGTCCGTGGCGGAGCGCGTCGCACGGGGCAAGGCGGCACGCAAGGAGGTGCCGCGCGCCCGTCATGGGGTCTTCGAGCCGACGGCCGATCGTCCGGATCCGGTCGCGCTGCTGCAGCGCCAGGCGAAGACGCGCGTGCCCGAGCTGGTGCCGATTCGCTACGGCCGGATGCTCGTCTCCCCGTTCACCTTCTATCGCGGGGCCGCGCTGATCATGGCCCAGGATCTCGCCGGGACACCCCGATCAGGGCTGACCGTGCAGTGCTGTGGGGACGCCCACCTGTCGAACTTCGGCGTCTTCGCCTCGCCCGAGCGCAAGCTCGTGTTTGACGTCAACGACTTCGACGAGACGCTGCCGGGCCCGTGGGAGTGGGACGTCAAGCGCCTGGCCGTGAGCATGCTGATTGCGGCGCGCTCCAATGACTTCCGGCCCAAGGACCAGGACCAGATCGTGCTGGACACCGTCGCCATGTACCGCACCACGATGGCCGAGTTCGCCGGGAAGACGAACCTCGAGGTGTGGTACGCACACCTCGACATCCAGGACGTGCTCCAGGACTACGCGGCGCAGTTCAAGCCCAAGTTGGTCAAGCGCACGGAGAAGAACCTGGCAAAGGCGCGCACGAAGGACAGCATGACCGCCTTCGCGAAGCTCACCCACGTCGTCGACGGTCAGGCGCGGATCGTCGATGAGTCTCCGCTGATCGTGCCGATCGATCAGCTCGTGCAGGGCGAGAGCCGCGATGCGATGTTCGACGAGCTCCACCGGACGCTGCGCACGTACCGCGATTCGCTCGAGTTCGACCGGCGCGTGCTGCTCGAGCAGTTCCAGTTGACCGACTTCGCGCGCAAGGTGGTCGGCGTGGGGAGCGTGGGCACGCGGGCGTGGATCGCGCTGATGCTGGGTCGCGACGGACAGGACCCGCTGTTCCTGCAGATGAAGGAGGCCGAGGCGTCCGTGCTCGAGGAGTTCGTCGGGCCGAGCGAGTTCTCCAACCACGGCGAGCGCGTCGTCGTCGGGCAGCGGCTGATGCAGGCCACCTCGGACATCTTCCTCGGGTGGCTGCATATCGACTCCGGCCTCGACGGCAAAGCGCGCGACTTCTACGGGCGCCAGCTCAAGGACTGGAAGGGATCGGCGGAGATCGAGCAGATGGTCCCCAAGGGCCTGGCCACGTACGGCAAGCTGTGCGGCTGGACGCTGGCCCGGGCACACGCCCGCAGCGGCGACCGGATCGCGATCGCCTCCTACCTCGGCGACGGCGACAGCTTCGACCGCGCCATCCTCGAGTTCTCCAAGGCCTACGCCGAGCAGAACGAACAGGACTACCGAGCGCTGAGCGCTGCCGTCGATTCCGGCAAGGTCAAGGCGGAGACAGGCCTGTAACCCACGTCGTCGCGCCGGCGGCACAGACACGCATCGCACACCCGCCGATGGCTGACAGGAGACAGAGGCGGCTGGCGGAGTTCATCGAGCCGTTCCGTGTGGGGCCGGGCGCGAAGGTGAACCTCCAGCGGGATTTCGATCCCGCGTTCAAGGCCGGGGTCAAGAGGAAGAAGCACGGTGTGGCCATGCTCGACGATGGGGTCGGGCTGCTCTCGGAGTACCAGGCGCGGCTGGCGGCGCAGGACACCTGGGGCGTGCTGGTCGTGCTCCAGGCGCTCGACGCGGCCGGCAAGGACGGGACGATCCGGCACGTGATGAGCGGCGTCAACCCGCAAGGGGTCACCGTCCACAGCTTCAAGGTGCCCTCGGCGGAGGAGCTCGACCATGATTTCCTGTGGCGCTATGCCCAGCGACTGCCCCGGCGGGGTGAGATCGGGATCTTCAACCGCTCCCACTACGAGGAGGTGCTCGTCGTGCGGGTGCACCCGGAGAACCTCGACCGCCAGAAGCTCCCTGAGCCGGTCAAGAAGGGCGATGTCTGGCAGCGCCGCTATCGCGAGATCAACGATTGGGAGCGCTACCTGACCGACAACGGGATCCGCGTCGTGAAGCTGTTCCTGAACTTGTCACAGGAGGAGCAGCGAATCCGTTTCCTGCGCCGGCTGGACCTACCCGACCACAACTGGAAGTTCTCCGACGCGGACGTCACCGAACGCGAGCGCTGGGACGACTACCAGCACGCTTTCTCCGAAATGCTGTCGCACACGAGCACAGAGTGGGCGCCGTGGCATGTGATCCCGGCCGATCGAAAGTGGTTCGCGCGGCTCGGCGCCGGAGCCGTGATCGCCCACACCTTGATGGAGATCGATCCCCGGTTCCCGGCCGTCAGCACGCAGCAACGCAAGGCGCTGCTCGAGATCAAGAGAGAGCTCGAGGCCCAGGCGCCGAAGGGCGCGGCGCCCGACCCGTTCGAGCACGAGCAGAAGAACTAGGCATCGGGAGACCGACGCTCGGCTGGTGGGTCGGCCCTTGACAGGACGCGCCGGGTCGAGGAGGTTAGGCGCTCGGAGGGAACCCAGACCAGGAGGGGCTATGTCGGCCGAGAACGTTAACGTCGTGCGCGTTGCCTATGAGGCGTTTGGGCGAGGTGACCTCGCCACCGTGGCAGAGCACTTCGCCGAGGACGCGGAATGGGAGACCGCGGACAGCCTGCCGCTCGGCGGACTCGTGCGGGGACGCGACGCGATCATCGGGAACTTCACCCAACTGCCGAACTACTGGAGCAGCTTCAGCGTCGTGCCGGGGGAATTCATCGACGCCGGCGACCATGTCGTCGTCACCGGAGTCCAGCATGCGACCGGCCCGGGTGGGTCGTTTGAGGCACGCTTCCTCCACCTGTTCACGCTGAGCGGAGGCAAGGTCGTCCGCGGCGAGTTCATCGGCGACAGCGCCAAGGCGCGGGACGCCCTCGGTAGCTGACGCCTCGGGGTGTCCGGATCGCGCCCTACCGCATCGCGAATGCGTAGAGCCGGTGATCCCACGAACGCACCAAGGCTCCCGGCGCACGACGCGAGATAAGAGCTTTCATAACCGGCGATATACAGCATTTCGGCAGGAAACCCTCCTGACCAGTGTCTTCCGCGCAGCGACCGCGCTATTGAATAGGCGCTCAGCTCATACGGCTTGCACGCGGATCCGAGGGCGGGCGTTGTTCACGTAGCCCTTCGGATTCCACAGGGCCGCCTCGTCCTCGGGCTGGGTCGCGGCCGACGAGTCCCAGGCCCGGACGAGGATCTCGTGCTCTCCAGGCGCCAGGTCGACGGTGATGCGCCACTGCCGCCAGGCCCAACGTCCGAGATCCTCGAGCAGCTCCGCCTGCCTCCAGCTCACGCCGCCGTCGATCGAGACGTCGACCCGCGCGACATGACGATCCCCTCCGGCGAACGCATAGCCGCTCACCGCGACCGGACCGGCGGCGACGATCTGGCCATTCGCCGGCGAAAGCACGTCGGAGTTGAGCGCGACCAGGCCGAGCGACATCCCCGCGCCCGGCGCCGGCACCCCGTCCTCCGGCAACAGGCGGTAGACGACGTGCTGAAAATACCCCTGCCACGGCCGGGTCCGGACCTCGATCCGCTCGAGCCACTTGACGCTCCGCGCGCCGATGTAGCCGGGGACGACGACGCGCAGCGGCGCACCGTGCACCGCGGGGAGCGGCTCCCCGTTCATCGCCCAGGCGAGCAGCACCTCGCGGCGACACGCCTTGTCGAGCGGGATCGAGCCTCCAAAGCGCTGGGCGGGCTTGGCCTCGGGACAGAGATCGGCGCCGTCGAACCCGACGTGCTCGGCCTCGGGCCTGGGCTTGGCGAGCGCGAGCACGTCGGCCAGCGCGACGCCCGTCCACGTCGCCGTGCCGGTCGCGCCGGGGCCCCACGGCGCCTCGCCCGGAATGTCGCGGATCGCCACCAGTCCGGCGCGCCGGTTGCCCGCGCACTGCAGCGTCGCGGTGAGCTCGCGCTCCAGCAGCACTTCGCGCAGGGTTTCCAGTGAGAGGTGCAGCTCCCGCTCGACGACCCCGTGCACGCGCAGCCGCCACGAGGCCGGATCGATGTCCGGCACCGCACCGTGCCCGCGCACGTAGAACGCGTCCGTGGCGGTCAGCGGCCCTTCGGCCAGCGCGGCGAGTCCGGTCTCGGCGTTGAACGGCTCCTGCTCGTGCACGATCAGGTCCCCGCGCTTGCCGTAGCGATGCATTCGGGCAGCGTAGGGGGTCGAGGGGCGGGACAGCGGCAAGAGCCGACCCGCGGCCGACCGGATGACGCCGCCGCCGCGAGCTGTCTCAGCCGACGGCAGCGCGGAGCGCCGACGCAGCGAACGACGCTGCGTGGGCGGCGTGCGCAAGTGGCGTAAAGCCGAGCAGATCCTCCGCCGAGCGGAGCACCGAATATGGGTTGTACGGGGCTCGGCTGGTCGCGCCTGCCTTGGCAAAGCGGGAAAGCACCAGCGCTCCGACCTGCACCGGGCGGCTGTGAGCTGACGACGGCGCCCCGGGCGAGGTGAACGCGATGATCACTGCCCCGTCGCGGCGGTAGGCCGCGGACTGAAGAATCAGCGGCACCCACTGAGCCAGGAAGGCGTCGGCGGCGCGCAGGCCACCGGGTTGACCGTCCGGACACGTGAGCGTCGTGGCGTCCACACACAGACCCGGCGCGATATAGGAGTAGCTGGGCGTGGTGGCGGCGCGCTTGAGGTCGGTCGGCAGTTGGTCGAGAGCGACGTCATCGCTCATGCAGTCGCCGAGATCGAGCAGCGAGTGGTAGTAGACGAACGGGTTGTGAGGAGTCGAGTACTGGTCGACGGGCGCGGCGAGTTGGGTCGGATCGGGGGTGTTCGAGTTCGGGTGGCGGCACGGGGCGCTACCCATCGCCTCGATGTAGGCCTTCCACCGTAGCGCCGAGCTGGTCACCTGGTCGCCGATCGTCAGCATCGTGTTCGGGTATACGCAGCCGGCGCCTGGAACCTGGCCGTCGGCGGCCGGTTTTGCCGTCGTGGCGAACTCGGCGTAGGTGGCGCAGCCATGCTCGGTGCTGGCGTTGGGGGCCTGCCCGCTCGTCATCGCGATCGCGTCGGGCAGCCCGGTGCTGCCGAGCGTGCGATAGCCGGACAGGAGTGTGCCGAGGGGCCGCAGCGTGCGATTGAGGTAGGTCGCGACGGAGCTTTGGCCGAAGGTCGCCTGATAATCGGTGCTCGGGACCGCGATCACGAACACGTGCTTGGCCTTGGAGGCCTTCGGAGCGGCCGGCGTGGCCGCGGCCGGCGTTGTGGTTGTGCCTGCGGTGCTGGTGCTGCCGCCCCCCCCGGCGGTGCTGTCCGATGCTGTCGTCCCGGACAACGAGCTCGACGTGCCGGACGCTGCGCTTGCGTCCGACGCCGGCGTCGCGGACCCGTTCTGCGTGGGGCTCGGCGCCGATGCGCCGGCGCCGGCTGTGTCGGTCGTGGTGACCGCCGCGGGCGCACTCGCGGGGATCTCGTCGACGACGGTCCGCCGGTGCAGCGACGCGAGCACCGCGGACTCGGCTCCGGTGTGCCCCATCGCCGAGGCGATGATCAGCGCCGTCGCGACCGCCGACGCGACCGCGATCGCCGCGAGCTGCGACCGGCTCAGACGGACCGCACGCAGCGATCGGATCACGTCGGAGTGAGGGGCTGGGCGCACTGGGCGCAGAACGCCGCTCCATGGGCGTACACCGCCCCACAGGCCGGACAGTGGCCCCCGACGCCCGCGTCGCCGCTTTCGATCAGGTGCTCGACCTGGCCCAACTCGGCGTCGACCCGCTGGAGCTCGGCCGCCTTGGGAATCAGCACCTCCATGCTGATCGCATCACGGATCGCCATCTCATAGAACAGGCCGCCGAGCTCGGACTGCATGATCGCGAAGCGCTCGGTGAGCCGATCGCGTTGGGCGGTGAGCTCCGGATCGGTCACGGGGCCCCGGGGCGGCGACGGAGTCCCGGATTGACGCGACCACGGTCTCATGGCAGCACCGTCTGGTCGGGCAGGCCCTTCTGCGCCTGCACGTAGTTGTTGCCGATCTCGTGCGCGGTCTTGTTGATCGCCTGCTGGCTGGTCGCGATCGCGGCGGCGCTGGGCTTGTAGCCCGTCACCTGCGTGGCGCTGCCGTAGGCGGTCGTGTTGAGCACCTTGCCGCCGGAGCCGCTCCCGGCGACCGACTGCACGGAGATCACCTTCGCGTCCCGGAACCGAGGCTTCAGCTTGACGAGCGCCTGGTCGGCGGCGGCGCTCGTCTTGTACTGACCGGAATAGATCACGTACGCGCCCCTGGGCGGGCTCGGCGTGATCCGAAAATCGGTCGGCGTGATCAACCCGAGGGCGGGGGCGCCCTGGGCGCGGAGATGCGCCTCGGCTCCGCTCACCGATCCCTGATCGGTGCCCTTCGCGGGCAGGATCTGCAATTCGACTGCGTACCCGCTCTGGAGCGAGAAGTCGCTGCTGAGCGATGCCGTCGATGTGCTCGTCGACGCGGCCGCGGCGACGGGAGCTGCCGCGGCCGCCCCTCCAGCCGTCGTCACGACCAGCGGCTTCTGGGCGCGAAGCGCGGCCAGAAGCTTGTCGTCGCCGCCGTTAGGAGAGCGTCCGACGAGCACACCGAGGCCGACAGCGAGCGGGATTGCGACCAGGACCGCAGCCGTACCCAGCCCGGGCGTGAACCGCCGGCGGCCGCCTCCGGGGCGGTTGGCGGCGCGCGCCGCTGCGCGCGAGCGGCTCGTGGACCTGGCCATGAACCGCGCCGCCGGGTCGTAGACGTGCGTGCGCCGCGCACCACAGGACACGCAGTAGCGCTGTCGCTCATCGACGAGAGCGCCGCAGTGATCGCAGGCACCAAACTCGGCGTTCGGCGAAGCCGCGGGGGCCGTGACCGCGCGTGCGTCCGCGACCGAGTGCGCGGCGGGGTCTGTTCGCATCGTGTCCATGCCTGGCCTCCTATTTGAAGATCGTGGGCAGGGCGTCGAGGCTGATGCTCGCCCGGGTCGGGTTGCCGAGCAGCGTCAGCTCGAGGGTCGTGCGGTCGCCGCCGGCGAGGTCGATCCCGGTGCGTCCGGCGCCGACGTAACGGCCGCCCCGGACCGCCACGGCGTACACCTGCAGACCGTATTGCGGCACACCGGAGGTGTTGGCGACCGCCAGTCGGAACACGCCGCGCAACCCGTCGGCCAAGGACTCGGGCGCCCGCGTGACTTCGATCGTCGGCAGCGTCGACACCGTCGCCGGGGGCGGAGACTGAGCGACTCCCACGTCGGCGAACAGCGCGGAGCCGCCGGCCACCCGCCGGCGGCTGGTGAACACCCACGTGGCGGTTGACTTCGCCGCCACCGCGGGCACGTGGGTGTCGAAATAGTCGATGTTCGCCTGACGGTTGAGATACACCCGCTGCCCGCGCCTGCTGAGCACGCCCACGGAGATCGGCAGATCGGTCAGTGCGTGGGCCGATGGGTTGTGCAACCGCACGACGACCGCGGTGCCGTGCGGGCTCACGACGAGGGCCAGGCGGGTAACGCGGACGTACGGATTCGGGCGCGTCACGTGGATGACGTCTCGGCTCGCCAGCGTCCGGTCGGCGATCAGCTGCGCGCGTGCATTCTTCTGCTGGGTGGTGACGCAGCCTGACAGGGTCCCGACTGCAAGCGCCGAGCCCAGAGCACCGATCGCTGCCCTACCCGAACGCACCGCTCACGTACTCCTTGGTCCGCTGCTCGCGCGGAGCGGTGAAGATCGTCTGTGCGCTGGCGTACTCGACCAGCTCGCCGAGGTACATGAAGGCGACGTAATCAGCGACCCGGTAGGCCTGCTGGAGATTGTGGGTCACGATCACGATCGCCACGTCCTCGCGGAGCTTCACGATCAACTCCTCGATCACCCGCGTCGACTGGGGATCGAGCGCCGAGCAGGGCTCGTCGAGCAGTAGCACCTCCGGGTTGGCCGCGAGTGCCCGGGCGATGCAGAGCCGCTGTTGCTGCCCTCCCGAGAGTCGCAGCGCGGGATGGTCGAGGTTGTCGGCCACCTCGTCGAGCAGGCCGGCCCGGTCAAGGGCTTCACGCACGGCGCCGCGCACGGCCTTCCGTCTCGGCCGCCGCGAGGCCTGCTCGCGCAGCACGTAGGCCACGTTGTCGAACACACTCATCGGAAATGGGTTCGGCTGCTGAAAGACCATCGTCACGCGGCGCCGGAGTGCGGTCGGCTCCATGCTGGCGATGTCAACGCCGTCGAGGCTGATCAGGCCGCTGAAGGAGGCCGTTCGGGTCAACTCGGTGAGACGGTTCAGCGAGCGCAGGAGCGTCGTCTTGCCACATCCCGACGGCCCGATCAGGGCCAGCACCTCGCCCTGCCGGATCGGCAGCGAGACCGACTTGACGGCCGGTTTGGCACCGTAGGCGACCGACAGCCCCTCAACCTGCATCCGATCGATCGCCAGGGACGCCGGGGCGACCCGCCGGCGCGCGGTGACGAAGCCCGGGGACGCGTGGTGTCCGTTGCCGTTCGACGCGGGAATCTCGGTCCCCGTCAGCCGGCGCACCGGGGGTGGTTTTCTCAACTCCACCGGAGCCTCCTGGCCCGGCGACTGGCGACATCGACGCCGAGGTTGAGCAGCAGCACGATCATCAGGAGGACGAACGCCGCCGCGTAGGCTTTGTTGGGTTGGTTCTGCTCGCCCGTGGGGGCATTGTCGAAGATGTAGCTCGTCAGCGTGCTCCCGGTCCCGCGAAGCGTGCCCAGGATCGGGGTGGATCCGGCGCCGTCGAGCGTCAGCGTTGCGCCGAGCAGGATCACGATGATCGCCGTGTCGCCGATTACCCGCCCGACGCCCAGCATCGCGCCGGTGAGAACCGACGGACGCGCCGCCGGCAGGAGCACCCGGCGGGTGGTCGCGTACTTTGTCTTGCCCACGGCGTAGGACGCCTCGCGCACGTGGGCCGGGATGGCCTGGAGCCCTTCGCGGACGCTCGCGACGACGATCGGCAGCGCGACCAGGGACAGCATCGCCGCGGCGGCGAAGAACGAGCGTCCGAACACGACGCCGCCGGAGCTGCGGCTGAGGAAGCCCAGCGCCGGACTCTCGAACAGAAGCGTCCCGAACAGCGCCAGCACGACGGACGGCGCGCCGGCCAACATCTCGACCGTGGATTCAGCCACGCGCGCCAGCACCCGCGGGCGCCCGTACTCGCTCAGCCAGACCGCGATCGAGATGCCCACCGGCAGCGCGATCAGCATGGCCAGCAGCGCCACGACGAGAGTCCCGATCAGCGGATCGAGAAAGCCGCCGGTGTCGTTCTGCGTAAAGCCGGCGGTCGGACTGGTCACGAACAGCGATGGCCGCACGTACTTGATGCCCTGGATCAGGAGGTAGAGCACGATGGCCACGGCGATGGCGCAGAACAGGAGCCCCAGGAACCAGGCAAAGGCCAACCCAAGGCGGTCGCTGAGGCGCCACGATGCACTTGACTCCGCGCGCCGGCGGCCGATGGGCGGCGTCGCGTCGGGGGCGAGGGCGGGTGTGACGCTCACGCGAGGACCCCGTAGCGCTTCATCGACTGCTTGACCGCCCAGCCGATGAATGACAGCATCGCCGCGGAGAACAGCAGGACGGCTGCGATCGCGTAGAGCGTGTGCTTCATCGGCGGGGAGCTCAGCTCCTCGGTGTTCCTGATGATCGTGGCCGCCAGCGGTCGTGACGGTTCCACGAAGAAGATCAACCCGTCGGCGGGATTCGGGGCGAACCCGACCGACCCGGACACCATGCTCAACATCACGGCCTCGCCCAGCGCCCGTGCCGTCGCCAGAACCGTCCCCGCGACGAGCACCGGGCGAGCGGTCCTGACCGCGACCTGCCAGAAGGTCCGCCAGCGATTGACCCCGAGCGCCAGCGAGCCCTCGATCCATCCGCGTGGAACCGCCCGCAACCCGTCGGCGAAGATGGCGATCATGATCGGCGCGATCATCACGGTCAAGATCAGAACCGCCGCCAGCAGGCTGTAGCCGCTCAGCGAGATGATGAACGCCACCGACTGCTTGCTGCCCTGGCTGATCAGATGATTGCCGATCAGCGGGACCAGGATCAGCACGCCGAGCAGCCCGTAGATCACCGACGGGACGCTCGCCAGCAGGCGAACGACCGGCTCGAGCACGCGGCGCAGCCAGTCGGGCGCGAACTCGACGATGAACACGGCGATGAACAACGAGCACACGAATGCGATCACCACCGATGCACCGGTGATCAGAACCGTGCTCCACAGCAACGGCCAGGCGTGAAAGGCATAGACCGGCTTACCGCCCAGATCCCCCGAGGTGAAGATGGCCTGGATCTCGTTGTCGACGTTGCCGCCGGGCCCGAACCAGCCAAGCCCATTGTGGGCAAACGACGGCCACGCCTCGCGGAACACGAACAGGAACATCGCCAGCAGCAGCGCCACCACGACACAGACCAGCGCGCCGAGCAAATACTCGGCGCGCTGATCTTGACTCCAGCCTGATCCTTCCTCGACGAGGAGGTCGTCATCCACCGCTCGGCCCCAAGGGACTGCCTATCTCTTGTTGAACGCAGGCACCGCGCCGGCGGCGGCGATGATCTTGCCGGCCGCCTTGCTCGTCCGCACCCAGTCGAAGAACTTCTCGACGTCCGTGTTCGGCTTCTTGCTCGGCAGCACCGCCCAGATGTAGCGGAACAGCGGATACTTCTCGCTCTTGATGTGGGCCGCGTCGCAGGCCACGCCGTTCAGCTTCAGACGCTTGACGCCGCTCCCCGGCTTGGAGTGAGCGAGTCCGACGTAGCCGATCGCGTTCGGGTCGTTCTTGATCGCGGTCGCGACCAGGCCGTCCGACGTCAGAGGGTTGACGTTCGAGGCCTGCGTCTGGCCACGGAGCACGGCCTGCTGGAAGAACGTGTACGTGCCTGCGGCGGAGTTGCGACCGATCGGAGCGATCGTCGTGCGGAGGTTGCTCCCCGCCACCAGGCTCCAGCTCGTCACCACGTCGGTGAAGATGTCCCTGGTCTGGCTGATGCTCAGCCCGCGCAGCGAGTTGGCCGGGTTGACGCCGATGCACAGCCCATCGAGGAACAGCTTGATGTAGCGGGTGTGAAGGTCGGTCGGCAGCTGCGGGCGTGTCTGCACCGCGAACTGGCTGCTGTGCTGCTGGACGTCCTTGACGCCCGCATTGCCGCCGTCCGCCGTGTAGAGGAAGTTGATGTTCGAATGCACCGTCTTGTAGCCCTTGAACAGCGCCAGCAGATACGGCTGCGCGACGCTGGACCCCGAGCCGATCAGCGGGGCCTTGGCCAACGCCGCGCCCGGCAAGGCCACGGCGGGAGCGGCGAGGGCAGTGGTGGCCCCCAGCACTCCGATGAATGTCCTCGTGCTCGACCTCAAAGCGATTCCTTTCCGGTGGAGGCTCGCCCGGCGGGAGATCCGTCCCTGGGCGAAACTCCACAATCTCGATCAGATTTGCGCGGCACTCTATCACCGACTTCAGTTTGTCCATTGTTTTCATTGGGTATAGACCGGACCTCCTACTTGGGCCCAACGTCACCCGCTTCGGGGGATGCGCAGAGATGACGGCGTGCCTACCGTGCCGCGATTCATGGTGAGATCGCGCACACGCGAGGGATGAGGCATGCCCGAGGGTCTCTCCCCGGCCGAGGTCGGCAAGGAGATCGCCGAGCACAAGAAGCTCGCCGACGAGCAGAAGCCGCACACGCAAACCGATGAGGAAGCGCACCGCCAGGATCGCTGGCTCTCGATCCTCGAGGCGATCCTCCTGTCGCTCGTGGCCGTCCTCGCCGCCTACTCCGGCTATGCGGCGGCGAAGTGGAGCACCGAGTCCTCGGTCACGCTCGCGAAGGCCTCGGCGGAGCGGACCAAGGCCAACCGGGCCGACATCGAGGGGATCGTGATCCGCACGCTCGACTCCGCCTCGTTCAACGCCTGGTTCACCGCCTTCACGGCCGGGAACGCCAACGCGGAACGGTTGGCGGTGAAGCGACTGCGGCCCGGATACCGCCCGGCGTTCAACGCCTGGCTGGCCACCGACCCGGCGCACAATCCCAACGCTCCTCCCGGTCCGGCCTACATGAAGCAGTACGTCATCCCGCAGGAGGCGACCGCGACGGCACTCGACGGGAAGGCCGACGCCGCCTTCGCGGAGGGCGCCTCGGCGGGCGCCACCGCCGACAAGTACATCCGCGACACCGTCTTCCTGGCCACCGTGCTGTTCCTGGTCGGCATCAGCGGCCACTTCCGGATCCGCTCAGCCCGCCTCGGGCTGATCGCCATCGGGGTGCTGCTGCTGGCCTTCGCGGTCTTCCAGCTGCTCGGGCTGCCCGAACCACCAGCGTGAGCTCAGGCGCGCACTACGAGGCGTCGAAGCGCCTGTCGCTCGTGACATCGTGGACACGCCGGGCGGCGCCCTGCAACCAAGCCCACCGGGAGAACCCCGATGAAGGTGGGTTACGAGGTGGAGGTGCGAGAACCCGTCAAGGTCCTTCAGCCCGGGGGCAAATTCCGCGACGACCACGACCTGGCCGCGGACCGCCCCAGCGGCCACGGACTGCAACGGCATCCCCTCGAGGGTGATGAACGGCGACCGCACGATGCCGACGGGTCGGTAACAGACCGCCTCGGGTGGATCGGCTTCGTCCATCTCGAGCCGATGCTAACCGCCGAGACGAGCCCGCTCAGACCGAGGTAACGAGTACGGTGGGCATCCATGGGCTATGACCATGTGATCGGGGAAGTCGTCAGGGTCGTCGAGGCGATCGGCGCCGCGATCATGGTGCTCGGCGGACTCGGGGCCTTCATCGTGTTCATCGTCGAGGCGCTGCAGGCCAGAACGTCACGGGAGCCCTACGACCGACTGCGCCGCAACTTGGGCCGCTGCATCCTGCTCGGCCTCGAGGTCCTGATCGTCGCCGACATCGTCCGGACGATCATCGTCGACACCACCCTCGAGAGCGTCGCCGTGCTCGGCATCGTAGTGGTGATCCGGATCATGCTCAGCTTCTCGCTCGAGGTGGAGATCGACGGCCTGTGGCCGTGGCGCCGGTGGGAGCTGGCGCGCAGCGAGGACGCCCAGGCGCCGGCCGAGAAGCCGTAGCGAGGGGTCGCTGAGCCCCGGCGTCAAGCTGAGCACGCCACAGCGACGTCGAGCGCCGCGCAGATCTGTCGCATCCGGTCGTCGCCGACCCGACCGATCCGTTCAACGAGCACACCGACCGAAACGCTCTCGATCGAATCGAGGTTGACCGCCGAGGTCTGCGGGATCGGGTCCTCGCCGGGCTCGAGGACGACCTCGCTCGGGATAGCGCGAATCGTCGTCGTGCGGTCAGCCGGTGTGTTGCGGATGACGATCAGGCCGACGATCTTGCCGGCGCGGACGGTGAAGTAATTGGTCAGGATCAGCTCGTCCGGGAGGTTTGTCTTGTCGAAGTCGCCGTCGTAGCGCCCGCGCACGACGGTCTCGCCGTGGTGGTCGATGACCTCGGTGACCTCGATCGTGACCCGGTCGCCGACCATCTCCTCGGCGACCCAGCGACGGATTGCGGCGGCGCCCCAGAACTCGCGGTGAGCGTCGTTGACGAGTGCGTCGTCGGCAAAGGTGGCGACGATCGCGTCCTCGTCGAACCCGTTCACGGCCGCGATGTGCTCGGCGACGATTCCCTGAAGCACTGCGGTGCTGGTACCCATGAGAGCCTCCTGCGTCGGTCGTTACGGTGCCGCCCGAGCGGCGGCTGCGCTCAGGTTGCGCCATCCCGCCGGGGGAGAGTCAAGGGCCGGATGCCGACTTGACTCTCCCCCACAGGGAGAGTCGATACTCCAGGGCATGCGTGGGCAGGTCACGATCGGCGACTTCTCACGCGCGTCGCATCTCAGCGTCAAGACGTTGCGCCACTACCACGAGGTGGGGTTGCTCGAGCCCGCCGAGGTCGACCCCGACACCGGCTATCGCTACTACTCCGAGGAGCAGATCCCCATGGCCCAGGTCATCCGCCGGCTGCGAGGCCTGCAGATGCCGGTGGCCGACGTCAGGTCGGTCCTGGCCGCCACTGACTCCGAGGCGCGTAACCGGCTGATCGTTGCCCATCTCGATCGTCTGGAGGCGGACCTGGCCCGAACCCGGGCCGCCGTGCGCGAGCTGCGCGCACTGCTGGAGCGGCCACAGTCGCCCCCCGCGGTCCTCCATCGGACCGCGCCGCCCACGAACGCGATCGCCATCCGCCAGACGGTCGACCGGGATGACGTGCTCGCGTGGTGGCAGGGCGCGCTCGGTGAGCTCCACGCGATCGTGCGCGCCGAGGGTTTGCGGCCGTCAGGACCAAGCGGTGGCTTGTATTCCGGCGAGATCTTCCAGCACGGGCGCGGCAAGGCGACGGTGTTCATCCCCATCGACGGCGGTGCTCGCGCAATCGGGCGCGTCGTCCCCCTGCGGATCCCGCAGGCCGAGCTCGCGATCATGCTTCATCGCGGCCCGCTCGCCGACATCGACCTCACCTACGGCGAGCTCGGTGCGCACGTGCTGCGGCGCGAGATCAGCGTCGAGGGCCCGGTCCGCGAGAACTACATCGCGGGCTTTCTCGACACCGAGGACCCCGACCAGTGGGAGACCGAGATCGGCTGGCCCATCTTCCGCTCAGATCGTTGAGGCCGGCGACCGGGCGCGAGGTCGAGGTGCTGGCGCTGCTCGCCGAGGGGCTGCGCAACGCGCAGATCGGCGAGCGCCTGGTCGTCTCGGAGCGACCGTCGATCACCATGTCTCGGCGATCCTGCGCAAGCTCGGCGTGCGCACCCGCGGTGAAGCCGGCGCCGAGGCGAGGCGCCTCGGCGCCGGCGTGTGAATCAGAGCCCGAGCGTCAGCGCCGGCTGACGCCGATCCCGCAGGTCACG
>DATMGZ010000202.1:0-4361 GCA_035555155.1 Solirubrobacteraceae bacterium
CCAGTGCCAGCGGCGGGCTGTGGCACGAGCACGACTGGCGCAACTGGCGACGGCGCACGTTCCAGCCCGCGTGTAAGGCGCTCGAGCTCGACATCACGCGCCCCTACGACCTGCGCCACGCCGCCGTCAGCCTGTGGCTGCATGAGGGCCGGAGCGCGGTCGAGGTGGCCGCATGGCTCGGGCACGCGCCCAGCATGACGCACAACACCTACGCCCATGTCGTCGAGGAGCTACGCGACAGCCCGCAGATCAGCGCCGAGGAGGCAATCCGCCAGGCGCGCGCTCAACACGTACCCGCCACGTACCTGTCGAGCACCTCGGGTCAGGACGGCTAGCGTGCCCGAGCCCACGAAAAGCGCACGTGTGCAGGGCATTCCTTTAGAGCCGACGCCCGGACTCGAACCGGGGACCCCTTCATTACGAGTGAAGTGCTCTACCAGCTGAGCTACGTCGGCGGTTGGCGGGCTCAGTCTATCGGCGCCCGGCCGACGCTCGCGCCTGCCCCGACCGAGCTGAGCGCCACTCCTCGGCGAGAATCGCCCAGCGCTCGTGGTCGCGCCAGCGGCCGCCGATCTTGAGATAGCGCGGCGAGAAGCCCTCGCGCTGGAAGCCGGCGCCCCGGGCGAGGGCGATCGACGCCGCGTTGCCGGGCTGAATGTTGGCCTCGATACGGTGCA
Source organism: Solirubrobacteraceae bacterium (assembly GCA_035555155.1). Classification (GTDB taxonomy): domain Bacteria; phylum Actinomycetota; class Thermoleophilia; order Solirubrobacterales; family Solirubrobacteraceae; genus Palsa-465. The sequence goes on from DATMGZ010000202.1 coordinate 678, forward strand.
AGCGGAGATCGAGGAAAGCGTGGCGGAGCACCAGCTCGAGCCCCTCGCGCATGTAGCCCTGGCCGGCGAACGGCTTCCCGACGGCGTACCCGACGTAGGCGCTCTGGAGGCGGCCGCGGGCGATCTGGGAGAGGTTGATGAAGCCGGTGATGGCGCCATCCGGCACGCGGCAGATGAGACACGCCTCGAAGTCGGGGCGCCGTGAGTCGGCGACGTAGGCGGCAAAGCGCTCGTCGTCGACCGGAGCGGTGGCCCAGGGGCGGTGAAAGGAACGGCTGGCGCGCATCAGCGACACGAATTCGGGACGGTCGGTCTCGGTCGGCGGCCGGAGCAGGACGCGCGGCGGACGGGCGTCGCCGGTGTCGAGCACGACCACGTCCTCGGGTTCAAGCAAGCGCCGACTCCAGCCGGTAGGCCAGCGATTCGCACGCGAGCTCCTCGGACACATTGAGCTGGAAGCGCTGCCGGGTCTCCTCGACCAACTCCAAGGCGGCGCGGAGCCGTCGCGGGTCACGGCCGGCGTCGGCCTCGAGCTCCTGCGAGCGGTCGGAGTGGTGGACGAGGTCCGGGGCATCCCACGCGATACAGGCCAGGTCGCGGTACCACAGCGAGACGATCTGGAGCCCGAGGTCCAGCGCCGCCGTCTCGACCCGTCGCTGAGCGCGCCGCGTGCGCTCCGTCCACTCGGTTTCGATCCGCTTGCGTTCCTTGCTCGGGTAGAGCTCGAGCTCCTCGGCCTTCAGCGCGTCGAGCTCGATCCGCTTCGCCTCGCCCTGCGCCCGCACCCCCTGAAGCAACTCCGACCACGGGCGTGCGCGAGCCACCTCGCCGGCGAGCGCGGCCCGTGCGAAGCGCTCGGCCCCGGACCTGAGCTCGGCGCCCTGCTCGCCGGCCAGCACCTGCGCGCGCTCGGAGTCTCCGAGCGCGAGGCGCGCACAGGCCAGCGCCGTTTCCGCGCCAACGCCAAGCGCCTCGATCGAGGCGGCGACCTGGTCGATCGGCGGCGCGTCGAAGCGCACGAGCTGACAGCGGGAGCGGATCGTGGGCAGGACCTCGACCAGCCGGTCGGTGAGCAGGATCAGGTGCACGAACGACGCCGGCTCCTCGAGCGTCTTGAGCATCCGGTTTGCCGCCTCGTCTCCGAGCTCGTCGGCGCGCTCGATCACGAACACGCGCCGGTCGGACTCGAACGGGGTGCGGGTCGCCGCCGCCACCACGGGCCCGTCGATATCGCTCACAAGGATCTCGTGGGCCCCGCTCGGTGCGACCCAGGTGAGGTCGCAGTGCGCCCCCGACTGGACACGGGCGCGCGCGGCTTCGGGATCCGGCGCCCCCTCGGCGAGCAGCTCGGCGGCGAAGGCACGTGCGGCCGCGCGCTTGCCGGCGCCGCCCGGGCCGTGGAACAGGTACGCGTGCGAGGGCCGGCCTCCCGGCGGCAGGGCCGGCGTGAGCACTGCCCGGGCGTGAGGGTGACGATCGAGCTCGACGAGCATGCGCCTCGATGCTAGCCGCCGATAACGTCGGAGGCGCGCGCACATGAGCACGGGACGACTGATCACGATCGAGGGCCTCGACGGCGCGGGCAAGACGACGCTCGCCGAGTCGCTCGTGGACTCCCTGCGCCGACGTCGTATCGAGGCCCGCCTGCTGCGCGAGCCCGGCGGTGTGCAGGCCTCCGAGCGCGTCCGGGAGCTGGTCAAGGACCCGGCCATGCGGATCGGGCCGCGGGCCGAGGCGCTGCTCTACGCGGCCGCCCGAGCGCAGCTGGTCGATGAGGCGCTGGTGCCGCTGCTGGCCGCCGGCGAGTGGGTGCTGCTCGACCGATTCGTCGACTCCTCGCTCGCCTACCAGGGAGCGGGCCGCGAGCTGGGTATCGAGCCGGTGCGCCTGGTCAACGAGTTCGCCACGGGCGGCCTGCGGCCCGACCGCACGCTGCTGCTGGCGATCGATCCGGCCCTCGGCCGCGATCGCTCCCGTGAGCGCAGCGAGCCGGTCGACCGCGTCGAGGCCGAGTCCGACCGGTTCTTCGCTCGGATCGCGGCCGCCTACGCGGAGCTCGCGGCGGCCGAGCCCGGGCGCATCAGGGTGCTCGACGCCTCGCTGTCCCCCGCCGAGGTCCTGCAGGCGTCACTCGCGCAACTCGAGGACCTGCTCGAGCCCGGCGCCGGGGCTCAGGCCTGAGGGGCGTAGCCCTGCGGCCGGGCCTGGGCGAACGCCCAGGCGTCGGCGACCATTCCGGCGAGCTCGGGCCGGCGCGCCTCCCAGCCGAGCTCGGAGCGGATTCGCTCGCTTGCGGCGACCAGCATCGGCGGGTCGCCGGGACGCCGCGGCGCCTCGCGCGTCGGGATCTGGCGGCCGGTGACCTCCTCGGCGGTCGCGATCACCTCACGCACCGAGAAGCCGTTGCCGTTACCGAGGTTGAAGATCTGGTGCTCGCCGCCCCGCGACCCGTCGAGCGCCAGCAGGTGGGCCGCGGCGAGGTCCTCGATGTGGATGTAGTCGCGGATCGCGGTCCCGTCCGGAGTCGGGTAGTCGGTGCCGAAGATCTGCACGAACTCCCGGAGCCCCAGCGCGGCGCGGAGAACGTTGGGGATCAGGTGGGTCTCCGGCTCGTGGTCCTCGCCCAGATCGCCGCTCGCGCCCGCGACGTTGAAGTACCTGAGGCTGACGGCGCCGATCCCGTGGGCCCGGCAGAAGTCGCTGATCATGCCGTCAACGGCCAGCTTGGAGGCCCCGTAGGCATTGGCCGGGCGCGGGGGTGCCTGCTCGGAGATCGGCACCTCATCCGGCTGCCCGTAGACGGCGCAGGTCGATGAGAAGACGAGCCGCGGCACCTGATGGATCCGCATCGCGTCGAGCAGGTTGAGGCTGCCGCCGACATTGGTCCGGTAGTACAGCTCCGGCTGCTCGACAGACTCGCCCACGAGCGCCAGTGCGGCGAAGTGAAGGACGCCGTCGAAGCCCTCGGAAACCGTGCCGGTGACGAGGCCGAGATCGAGCAGATCGCCCACCACCAGCCGGGCCCCGGGCGGGACCGCCTCGCGATGACCGCGCTCGAGGTTGTCGTACACGACGACCTCGTGGCCGGCCGCGAGCAGCTGCGTGGCCACGATCGAACCGACGTAGCCGGCGCCGCCGGTGACGAGCAGCTTCACGAGCGGTACCCGTGCGTACGCAACGCGATTGCGCTTGCAACGGTCGGGGAACGGGTCACTCGCATCAGCGCGGCAGGTATAACAGACCCAGAATCGCGTGCGTCGTGTCACTTGACTGTGGCCCGAAGGCGCCGGAAGCAAATTGGCCGTCGTGCCGGATCGGCACTGGATGATCACGGACTGGTCTGAAGTGCCCGAACAACTCGTGCCGACCGAGCTCCAGGAGTTCGAGCTGGTGCAGGCGACGGCCGGAACGGCCCTGCTCCGGGTGGCCGCCCAACAGCTTGAGCGCTCGGCGGGGCCGAGGCCCGAAGCGTCGCGCAGCAGCTGCCGGGCGAGGACGCGTCCCCAGGGAGGAGCGGGCGACCACGGTAATCCCGCTCCAGAGCGCGAACAGGGTCAGCACTGCCACCCCGGCGACGGCGATCCTCGAGGCAGAGAGTAGCAGGCTCCCGCTCCACAGCCGGGCCGCCCGGCGATGGCCGCCAGCGCGGCGATCCCGACCTGGACACGGGCCTCGGTCGGGTAC
>DATMGZ010000203.1:0-4425 GCA_035555155.1 Solirubrobacteraceae bacterium
CGCGCATGCTGGTCGCGGAGCCGCTGGAGGACGGCCTCACGCATAGTCGCCGCTCCCGTTCTCGGGACCGTTGACAGCGCGCAGCGCGACGTGCTCGCGGAGCGCGCAACGTAGCTCCGCGCTGAAACTCCGCTCCGACCGGCGGGCGAGATCCTTGACGGCCTCGGCCAGCTCAACCGGCACTCCGGATGCGGTGACCGTCGTGGTCGGTTCGCGGCACATGTCGCCCTAGATTCTATAAGCGGGGTGTAGCGGCGCCCGGCCCCAACCGCGTCGTGAACGAGCGCGAGCCGCCGGGGGACGCGGCCGGAAGGGTGTTCGATCACGACTCGCCCTCGTCGTCGGGGTCGGCATCAGCGGCTTGGCCCAGACGGCGCTCGATCTCGTCAGCGGCGGCGCGGAGTTCCGCGAGGAGCCGCCGCCCTTCGTCGAGGCTCCGCCCGCGGACCTCTGGGGCCGGGTCCAGTTCCCGGAGGGCCTTCGTATGGTTTACGACCCGTCCGGCGGCGGTCAGCGCCTCGCGGAGCCGCCACCCCGGGTCCTTGCCCTGGGGGACGTAGGGCCGGGGGTCGGGGAGCAACATCGGCCTCGGCCGCATCAGGACGTCGAAGGCCCGAGACATGTCCTCCATGCGCCGCTGGTATTCGGTCCGCTTCGGCTTCGGCGGGGACTCGGCCAGCTCGTCGCGGACGGCGGTCCACACCCCGAGAGTTCGTACGGCGGTACGTACTTCGGCCTCCGTCGGATACCGCTCGGCGAACGTCATCCGCCAGTGGACCTCGCGCTCAAAGGCGGAGCGCCGCTTCCCCACGGCCGCGCAGATCTCGTCCAGCCGACCGTGCGGGAGCTGCTTCCCGCCATGGGCCCGGCGCTCGGCCAACAGCAGCCGCCCGAACTTCCAGCGAGCGCGGATCGCGTCCTCCTCGGCGACGTCGATCCGGCGCTCCAGGGCGACGTAGTCGGCGTCCGGGGACTCCGCGAGCCGGAGGTCGGGGCGGGTCATCGGGTCGCCTCCGTAGGCTCTGCGGCGGTGACCAGCACCGGGCGGAACAATTGCTCAACTAGTCCGCTGCCGCGCAAGCTCGGGATCAAGCCGGGCGCGCGACTCGGCCTGCTCGGCGCGCCCGACGGGTTCGGCGACACGCTCGGCGAGCTCCCGCCGGGAGTGACGATCCGTCACCGCGCGCGCGGCCCGCTGGACGTGATCGTCGCGTTCTTCACCGCGCGCCGCGAGCTCGAGCGCCGGCTGCCCCCGGCGGTCCGGGCGCTCGATCATGCCGGTGGACTGTGGATCGCCTGGCCCAAGCGCGCCTCCGGTGTGACCACGGACGTGGGCGAGGGCCTGGTTCGCGAGCTCGGCCTCGCCGCCGGCCTGGTGGACAACAAGGTGTGCGCGATCGACGCCACCTGGTCGGGCCTGCGCCTGGTGTACCGGCTCCGCGACCGGTAGGGCTGAGCGAGCGGTCGGCGGCGCCGGCTTCTGGACACCGCGAGACGTGGTGCCGGGTGCTCGCGCCCGGCTGGGCTCGCTCAAGGTGTCCAGAAGCCGGCACCCCGACCGCCCGCCGTCCGTGGGAGCTCTCGCCGCCAATCCCCTGCTGCGGCCCGGCGGTAGCGTCTCAGGCGCCGGCAGTGGGCGTGGGTGGTGGCTCCGGTCGGCCTCGGGCTCCGCGGCAGATCGACAGGCGGCGGGTGCCGGCGCGGGCGCGAGGAGGGCGCGGCGGATCAGTGGGCCGATGGTCAGGTAGGCCACCGACGTGGGTCGTGGCTCGCCGCGCGGGCCCGCGACCCTACCGTGACGGCGCCGGTCCCGGGCCGGTCCCCGGGACCGGGGCCGGGGGCTACCCGAGCCGGACGCGCTGGACCCGCGCGCTGGTCGAGGCCAGGTATGCGTTGCCGCGGAACCGGACCTCGACGCGCAGCCTGGTGCTCTGATTCTTGATCAGCATGTGGAACGTGACCGCGGCGGCGTACGTGCAGTTCGCCTGGAGGGTCGCGAGACCCACGGCGACCGAGCGGCTCCCGACGAAGTAGCGCACCGCGACGGTGCCGTTGCAGCCGGCCGCGGCCGGGATCGAGGCCGGCAGCCCGACCGACCCGCTGGTGGTGAACACGTAGGGCTTGGAGCGCGCCTGGTGCGGTGTCGTCTTGGCGCTCACGCGCGGCCGCGGGCGGGGGAACGGGAGCGTCGTGAAGCTCGCCTCCTGACCAGCCTGAAACGTGTTCGCGTGGATCGCGACGAGGCGGTAGTAGAACGTGGTCCCGGTTGGCAGCGGTGAGATCGTGACGCTGACCGTGGAGGCGAGGCTCGTCGCCGGCACCGTCCCGCCGTTGCTCGTGGCCGTGTAGTCCCCGGCCCGCGGGCCGTACTGGAACACCCAGTTCGTCACCTGCCCGTTGGGGACGACGGTTCCGCTGAGTATCGCGAACGCATGCCCGACCTTGAGCACTCCGCCGGTGACGGCGCCGGGGGGTGGGTGCCCGGCGGTCTTGAACGTCCGGTCGTGTCCGAACGAGCCACCGATGCTGTTGGAGGCGACCACCTGGTAGTGGTAGACAGTCCCTGGGATCAGCGCGGCAACCGTCGCCTTGACCGACACGGACTTGGTGCCCGAGCCCGCCGACTTGGCCGCGGTGGTGGTGCCGTAGGCCGCGGTCGGCCCGTAGTTGAACGAGTAGGTCGTGTGACGGCCGCCCGGATTGACCGTGGCGTTGAGCGTCGCCGAGGTCGTCGTCACACTCGACGCCGAGCCGGTGGCGACGAGCGGGTTCGATGCGCCCAGCGCGACCGACGCGCAGAAAGCAGCCATCACGACGGCGGTCGTGAGGACCGCAAACCTTCTCTTCATGCCAGCCTCCTCAGGGTAGCTGTCTGCACTAATACCGCAACCGGCGCGAAGTTGCGCTTTCCCAGCGACACAGGCGACGAGGCTCGATGACGAATGTGCGCGTGGCGCAGGTGACCGAGCCCGGCGGCCGGCCGGTGCCGCTCGTGACACCTCGGTGTCGTCTGGGTGGCGCGCGGGGCGGGCACCCACCGTCGGGATGCCCGACCACGCGATCGCGCGTGATCAATGCTCGATAATGAAGCTTATGTAGACCAATCGCTCAGAAGCGGTTGCCGGTGAGCGCACGGCCGACTGTGGAGTCTCGCTCAGATGCATCGCAGCGACCGCCAACGCTTGATCCCGGGCGGCGACGGGGCACCGAATGCTCGTCGCGAACGCGACGCCCGTGAACCCGGTCAGCGCGAGGCCAACCGTCGATACTGCAAGAACGCGCCCTCGCGAGGGCCCCGGGCGCTTCATGTCGTAGCCTCCAATGGCTGCCTGTCGAGCGCCCCGCGCGCAGGCGGCAATCGTACGGGATCGCCTGAAGAGCCCTCAATGACCTCGGGACCGCGTTTCCTCCCCGTTGGGCCGGCGCCTGCGGCACTGCTCGTGGCCACCGTTGCGCTGCTCATGACCCCGGTGAACGCGCTCGCCTCGGGCGGTGTCGGCGTCGGGGGCTCGACCTCGGCGGCGGGGCCGGTGAGCACCCTCGGCACTGGAGGCGCGCCGATCGGCGGCCTTGACCCGCGGCCGGTGCCGAAGCCGAAGCCCAAGGCCAAGCCGAAGGGAGCACAGAAGGCGCCGCGCGGCGTGTGGCTGCACGGCGTCGCCATCACCGAGTACTGGCCGGCGCCCGAGGCGTGGTTCGTCGGCCGCCTCGTGAGCGCTCCGGGACTGTCGGGCCGGCACCGGATCGACTGGCTCTACTCCGCCACCGGCGTCTCGATGGAAGGCGAGGGTTTCGGCCTCGACGGCCGCATGTACCACATCGACGCGCTTGGCAACGAGGGCTGGGTGACCGCGTCCGGCGCCCCGACCCACGCCTCTGACGGCTTCGCGGCCGGGGCTCCGTACTGGCGGTCCGGCGGCTACTGGAAGAACTCCCACGGCGCGGTCACGTTCCCGCTCTCCGCCGGGGGCTGGTCGGCGGGCACGGGCCGTCACTACGCGCCGATCCCCGGGGTCACCTTCGCGGCCGGCCCGTCGCTGCCGCTGCGCTTCTACCAGTCGATCGCAGTCGATCCGAGGGTGATCCCGCTCGGCAGCCGCGTCTACATCCCGGCCTACAAGCACGACGGGCACGGCGGCTGGTTCACCGCCCAGGACACCGGCGGCGCCATCAACGGACGCCACGTCGACGTCTACCGCAGGCCGCCGGCCAGCCCGAATGACTCGGGCCAGTACCTGACCGGCCAGAAGATCTTCGTCGTGAAGTAGGCGCGCGGCCCGCGCGCCGCGCTCGGATCGCTCAGCGTCGCGTAAACTCATCTCGTCATGGCCAAGCAGCAGCGCACGATGCGGGTCGAGCAGCGCAGTCAGCTCGCCGCGATGCAGCAAATGGAGAGCCGCTCCGACGAGGAGCTCGAGGCCGAGA
>DATMGZ010000204.1:0-25815 GCA_035555155.1 Solirubrobacteraceae bacterium
TGGTGGCGTTGTTCAACGGTGTGGGTGGTGGTGCGGTGGCGTTGATCGCGTGGGTGGAGTTCCGCCATGGCTTCCAGCTCGGCCCTCACGCCGGCGGCGATTGGCCGCTGCGGGTGGAGATTCCGTCGTTGTTCGCGGCGATCGTGGGGTCGGTGTCGTTCTGGGGCTCGAACATCGCGTTCGGGAAGTTGCAGGAGATCTTGCCCGGCAAGCCGATCAAGCTGCCGGGCCAGTCGGTGATCAATGCGGTGCTGCTGGCGATCTGCACGATCACGGCGATCATCCTGTGCGCCGGCACGCATTCGCAGGTGCTGTTCTTCTTCGGGATCCTGGTCGCGGCGGCGGTGTTGGGGAATATGGTGGTGCTGCCGATCGGCGGGGCGGACATGCCGGTGGTGATCTCGCTGCTGAACGCGTTCACCGGCCTGTCGGCGGCCGCGACCGGCATCGCGCTCAACAACACGGCGCTGATCGTGGCCGGGATGATCGTCGGAGCGTCGGGCTCCATCCTGACCAACCTGATGGCCAAGGCGATGAACCGCTCGGTGCCGGCGATCGTCGCCGGCGGGTTCGGCGGCGCCGTCGCCGCTCCGATCCACGCCGGGGGGGAGACGGGCGGCACGGTGCGCTCGACCAGCGCGCAGGACGTCGCGATCCAGCTCGCCTTCGCCCGCCTGGTCGTGATCGCTCCCGGGTACGGGATGGCGGTGGCGCAGGCCCAGCACGCGGTGCGCGAGCTCGAGCGCGCCCTGGAGGCCAAGGGCGTGGAGGTCAAGTACGCGATCCACCCCGTCGCCGGGCGGATGCCTGGGCACATGAACGTGTTGCTCGCCGAGGCCGACGTCCCGTATGACCTGTTGCGGGAGATGGATGACATCAACCCCGAGTTCAGTCGCACCGACGTGACCCTGGTGATCGGCGCCAACGACGTCACCAACCCCGCGGCCAAGAACGAGCCCGGCTCCCCGATCTACGGCATGCCGATCCTCGAGGTCGACAAGTCCAAGGCCGTGATCGTCCTCAAGCGCTCGATGGCGTCCGGCTTCGCCGGGATCGACAACCCGCTCTTCTACGACCCCAAGACCGAACTCCTGTTCGGCGACGCCAAGGCGTCGGTCTCCGCCATCACCAGCGAAGTCCAAGCGCTGTAGGACGCCACGCTCACGCTCGGGACGCGTCTCCCGCCGGATGGACCGTTTCTAGGTGTGAAGGCGTCACACGAGTCGGTTGGCGCTTTCCTCATGGCCGTGAGTGCGGATAGAGTCGGCCATCCCGACGAAAGCGAGGAGCGACCCATGGGCATGGACCCCAACCGGCTGAAGGCGATTCCCCTGTTCTCCGATCTCGCCGATGAGGAGGCGCGCCGCCTGGCTGCCTTTGCGACCGAGACCAGCGCCGCCGAGGGTCAGATCCTGATGAGGGAGGGCGACTACTCCACCGAGTTGATCGCGATCGAGGAGGGCACCGCCGACGTCCAGAAGGGCGGCGACACGATCGCCTCGTTGAAGGCCGGTGATCTGATCGGCGAGATCGGCCTGCTCAACCGCGAGCCACGCAACGCGACCGTCATCGCGACCTCGCCGATGCGCATGTTCAAGCTGACGCATTGGGAGATCCGTCGCATGTCCGACGACACCGTGCACCGGATCGAGCAGATCGTCCAAGACCGGCTCAAGGCCGGCGTCGTCGACCCAGCTCACCACGACTGAGGGAGGGTCGCGCTGGTCCGGCCCGTCGACGCACGGGTGCGCAGCCCTGCCGATGAGAGCGAACTTGCGGCAGATTATCTCGCAAATTGCGTATTTTTACTCGGCGTCATGTGCCCGATGGTCTGATAGCGTGGCCGCTGCCGAGTCCCTGGGATAGTCGCCCCGGGGAACGGGGAACCCATTCATTTGGGGCGAGTCCCGCGGTGATCCGTGGGAAGCGCTTGAGATCAAGCGCTAGCCCGTCAGCTAACCCCGCAGGCAAATCAAGCGCGATTTGCAAGTTCCGAACCCGCGGAGACCGCTGGCGTGCTCGCTTTAAGCAGGATTCGTCCGAAGAGTTTGTGCAAGGCCGACCTGGAACCGGTCGTGCCGCGAGCACAGACCGAACGTCATCGGGCGATGCCCCAGGTTCGTCGACTCGCGTTGCTGACCGCGTTGTGCCTGCTCGGGCTCGTATCGGTGGCGCAGGCCTCGACCGGCGGCGCCGGGATCGTGTCGCCGCAGACGCCGCGCGGCATCACCACGCCGGCCAAGATCGCCAACGCGATCCCGTTCACGCGCACGCTGCGGCGCGGCGAGAGCGGGGATGACGTCAAGACGCTGCAGACATGGCTGACGGACGTCGGCTATCCGGTCCCGCAGATCGGCACCTTCGGACCGATGACCCAGGCAGCAGTGCGCGCCTTCCAGCGCGCGAATCAACTGCGCCCGGCGAGCGGGTCCGTTGGCGTCAAGACGGCGACGGAGCTGTATACGGCGCTCAAGAAGATCACCAAGAACGGGTCGGCGGTGTTCAGCACCACAGGCTCAGCCTCGAACTCGTGGGTGTTCCCGCTGTATCCGAAGTCCCGGGTCCTGCCCCCGAGCGACTGGTCGCTGGACCAGGGCGTGGACATCGGGACCGTGAACAACGCGTGCGGCTCGCAGGTGGTCGAAGTCGCGGTGACCTCGGGCACGATCGTCGGCGAGGGCATCAGCGGCTTCGGACCCTACGCGCCGATTCTCAAGGTCGACTCGGGCACCTACAAGGGGCGCTACATCTATTACGGCCACGCCGCTCCGGCGCTCGTGTCCGTGGGCACCCACGTCCAGGCCGGACAGCCCATCGCCGAGGTCGGCTGCGGAATCGTCGGCATCTCGAGCGCGCCGCACATCGAGATCGGGATCGGCAACGTCGGCGGCCCCACCTGCTGCCCGGGTTACCAGGAGACCTCGCCCGAGGTGTACAAGATCGTGCTCGGGCTGTACAAGCACGCCCGGTAGGCCCGCGCACCGCCGCCCGACCCCCGCGCACCGCCGCCCGACTCCCGCGGCCCGTACCCTGCGCGGGATGCTCTCGCGAGATTGTGCCCTCGAGGCCCTGGCGGCTGAGCCGTTCGACGTCGTCGTGATCGGCGGCGGCATCACCGGCGCCGGCGTGGCGCTCGACGCCGCCACCCGCGGGTACAGCGTCGCGCTGGTGGAGAAGGCCGACTTCGCCTCCGGGACCAGCAGCCGCTCCTCCAAGCTCGTCCACGGCGGCTTGCGCTATCTGCAGAAGTTCGATCTCGGGCTGGTCCGGGAGGCGTTGCTCGAGCGCCGGCTGATGGTCAAGCTCGCGCCGCACCTGGTTACGCCGCTCAAGCTCGTGGTGCCCGCCTTCGAGGGCGCCCGGCCCGATCTGCTGGTCGGGATCGGCCTGAACATGTACGACGTGATGGCCACGCCCGGCCTGCGCGGGCGACGCAGCGCGCGCCGGGCCGCGCTCGAGGCCGGGGAGGCCCCGGATGCGGACTGGAGCCCGGAACGTCACCGCGTGATCTCCGGGGAGGAGGTCCTGGAGCTGCTTCCTGCGCTCGAGTCCCGCAACCCTACGGGTGGGTATCTGTTCTATGACTGTCAGACGGACGACGCGCGTCTGGTCCTGACCGTCCTTGGCGAGGCTGAGCGCTTCGGCGCCATCTGCGCCAACCGGCTCGAGGTCGTCGACCTCGTCCAGGAGGGTGGTCGGGCCGCGGGCGTACGTGTACGCGATGTGGAGACCGACGTGCAATTCACCGTGCAGGCCGAGAACGTCATGAACGCCACCGGCGTGTGGGCCGACCGGATCCAACCCGAGGAGCTGCACTCGGAGGCCGAGGTGCCGACGATCCGGCCCAGCCGCGGCACCCACATCACGCTCGGCCCGGCCGGCCTGCCGCTCGTCTCCGGGGCGATCGTGCCCGCCGGAGAGGGCCGATCCATCTTCGCGCTGCCCTGGCTCGGCCGCAGCCTGATCGGCACCACCGACAACAACTACGACGGCGACGTCGACCACGTGCAGCCCGCGGCGGACGACGTCGACTACCTGCTCGCGGCGACCAACGAGTTCTTCGGCACGAGCCTCACCACCTCCGAGTTGACCGGCGCCTACGCCGGCGTCCGCCCGCTGATCTCGACCGGTGACACCCGCAAGTCGGTCGACATCTCCCGTAAGGCGGAGCTGTATGAGACCTCGAGCGGCCTGATCACGATCACCGGCGGCAAGCTCACGACGTGGCGGCGGATGGCCAAGCTGGCCGTCGACCGCCTCGTCGAGCGTGACGGCCGTCAGGCCCCGTGCCGCACGCACGAGATCCCGCTCGGGCAGGCCGTCGACGCGGACGGGCTCCCGCGCGTGGAGGGCGTGCGCGATGACGCCTACCCGGCGCTCGCCGCGCGCTACGGCCACGCCGCCCAGGAGGTGCTCCAGACCGCATCGGAACGCGGCGAGCTCGCGCAGCCGATCGTCGCCGGGATGCCCGACCTGCTCGCCGAGGCTCCCTTCTCGGCCCGCAACGAACAGGCCCGCAGTGTCGGCGACGTGCTGCTCCGGCGCACGCGACTTGGGCTGCTGGCGGCCCGCGAGCTGTGTGTCCCCGGGGGCGAGGGACCGATCCGGGTTGCGCGCGCGATGGCGCCGGAGCTCGGCTGGGACGAGCGGCGCGTCGCCGTCGAGGCCGAGCGCTTCCACGCGGAAGCCGCGGCCGAGGGCATCTGCGGACCGGTCGAGGGCAGCTAGGTGCGCCACCTGCTCGCACTCACTGCGCTCCTGCTCGTCGCGGCTCTCTCGGCGGCGTCGAGCGCCGCCGCCCAGTCGCCGGCGCTGCTCCCGAGCGCCGCGGTCGACGGTCCGGGCGCGACCATCGGCGGCCTCTCGGGTCTGTCGGTCTCACGGGACGGCACCGGCGGTCTCGTCTACCTGAAGACGGTCGGGGGCGTGGCTCACGTGTTCGTCTCCCGCCTGCTCGGCGGCGCCTTCCTCGCTCCCGAGCAGGTCGACGCCTCGCTCGGTGGCGTCTCCTCACAGCCGGTGATCGCCGCCGGCGACAACGGACTGCTGCTGATCGCGTTCATCAACGGCGGCGAGCTGTACGTGGTCACGCGCCCGAGTGCGGCCGCCGGCTACGGCGGACCGGTCCCGCTGGCCGGCGGGGCGAGCAACCCGTCGCTCGCGCTCAGCATCCACAACAAGGGGTATCTCGCCTTCACCGCGGTGGGGGCAGTGGGGCACAACGTCAGGGCCGCGTACTGGGTGGGGGGGACGTGGGCGCTCGAGGCCGCGCCGCTCGACGCCGCTCCCGGCAGCGACGCCGGCACGGGCACCGGCGCACCGCGGGTGGTGGCAGCCGGCGACGGCGTCGGGATCGTCGTCTGGGGCGAGGCCGGGCACATCTACACGCGGCGCGTGTGGGGGATCTCGCCGAGTGTCGTCTTCGAGCAGGCGGACCCGCCGTCGCTGTCAGGCTGGACCGAGGTGTCGGCGGGCTATCCCACGATCGCCACCGACGACGACTCCTCCTACGCCGACGTGGGCTTTCAGGAGGTGCTCACGAACGGGCCGGCGCAGCAGTCCCGGGTCGTGATGCGCAAGCTGCGCGCCTCGCAGTACGACCCGATCGCGCCCCTCGCCCCCGACGGGCTGACGACTCCGGGCCCCGAGGGCGCGATCCAGCCCGGGGTCGCGCTGAGCGAGGCCTACCAGGGCTTCCTCACCTCGGCGCGCGACAGCTCCGACAACGTGTGGGTCTCCCGTCTGGGGCGGGCCGGTCTGCCCCAGACCGTGACCCAGCTCAACAGCCTGTTCGACGCCTCGCCCCCATACGCGGTCCCGGCCACGACCGGTCAGTACCTGGGTCTCGTGGCCTGGCAGCACGACCCGGGCGCGGGCGGCGCCCCGGAGATCCGCGAGCGCTACTTCGACGGCACGAACTGGGGCCCGGAGCTGGTCGCCTCCGCGCCGGCGCTCGGACCCACCGACGCGGCCGCCGGCCTGTTCGCCTCCGGGGACATCTCGGGCGACGTGGCCACCGCCTGGGTCCAGGGTGCACCGGGCTCCGCCTCGATCGTCACCGCGCTGCTGTACGCGGACCCCGGGTCCTTCGCGGCCATCGTGGGGTCGCGATACGCGCGCGCCACGCGGCCGGTCTTCTCGTGGTCGCCGGCGCGCGAGCAATGGGGCCAGGCGCGCTACACCGTGAGTGTGGACGGCAGTCCAGTGCTGCAGACGACCCGCACCTCGGTTCGCGCTCCGGCCCTGAGCCAGGGACCCCACGTGTGGCTCGTCACCGCGACCAACCAGGCCGGCCTGACCTCCCAGGCCCGGGCGGTGAGCGTGTTCGTCGACAGCTACAAGCCCGCGCTGCAGATCCGGCTCACCGGCTCCGAGCGCGCCAAGTCCGCCCTGCGGCTGACCCTCCGCTATTCCGACCAGCCGCCGGGGCTGCCCGTCGCCGACGCTTCGGGAATCGCCCAGGAGACCGTCAGCTGGGGCGATGGGAAGAGCGCGAAGATCCACCACGGCGCCGCCCACACATACGCCAAGCCGGGGCGCTATCGGCTCACCGTGACCGTCACCGATCGAGCGGGGAACCGCACCACCCTGACCAGGGTGCTCCGCATCGCGCCCGGAACGTGAGCCGATGACCGCGCCGGCGCGAAGCTTCGCGACCTGCGCCGGGACGCTCGAGATGGGCGAGCGCCCGCTGCTGATGGGCATCGTCAACGCGACCCCGGACTCGTTCTCGGACGCCGGCCTGCACCAGACCCTCGAGGAGCGCGTGGCCCTGGCCCGGACGTTGCTCGCGGCCGGGGCGCAGATCATCGACATCGGCGGCGAGTCCGGCGTGACCAACGCCACGGCGGTCGATCCGGCCGAGGAGATCGCGCGCGTGGTGCCGCTGATCGAGAGGGTGACCGGCGAGCTCGGAGCGCTCGTCTCCGTGGATACGTACAAGCCGCCGGTCGCGCGGGCCGCGATCGCCGCCGGCGCCGCGATCGTCAACGACGTCAGCGGCCTGCGCGACCCCGTGCTGGCCGATGTCTGCGCCGAGACCGGCGCCGGATTGATCCTCATGCACACCCGCGCCGCGCCGAAGCAGCAGCTGCTCGATCCCTCGCTCGACGACGCGATCGTCGAGGACGTCGAGTCCTTCCTCCGTGAGCGCATCGCGCTGGCGCTCGAGCGCGGCGTGCGCTTCGAGCAGCTGATGCTCGATCCCGGCCCCGACTTCTCCAAGACGCCCGCCCAGACCGTGGCCGTGCTGCGGGCAGTGCAGCGGCTGCACGCGCTCGAGCGCCCGGTGCTGCTCGCCGCATCGCGCAAGGACTTCATCGGCGCGATCACCGCGCGCCCGCCCCGCGGGCGGCTCGCCGGGACGCTCGCGGCGCTCGGCTTCGGCGCCGACGCCGGCATCCATGTGTTCCGCGTGCACGACGTCGCCGACGCGGCCGACTTCCTCGCCGTCCGCGCGGTCCTGCGCGGCGAGCAGGCGCTCGACAGCGGCGCGCGCCTGCCCGACCGGCTGCGCTGGGAACAACGGTCCAGTCCGGCCGGCTCGGCTCAAGCCGGGGAGGGGGTCGGGCGATGACGCGGGCACGATGCCGACCGGACGTCGCCCGTGGGCCCACGCGATCGCCGCATTCGGAGGCCTCGGCTTGCTGCTCAGCCTCTGGCTGCCCTGGTACAGCTTCCAGATCCCGGCCGGCGTGCTCAACCAGGCCGAGCAGGCCGGCTCGCAGTTCGGCGCACTCGCGCCGCTGATTCAACGGGGCGCCGACCTGCTGCGCCAGCTCGGTCCCCAGCACCTGACCGCCTGGGACGTCTTTCATCAGATCGACGTGGCCCTGGCCGTCGCCGCGGTCCTCGCCGCCGCCCTCGCCGCTCTCGCCCTCACCGGCCGCGCCACCGGCGTCTCAGCGGTGATCGCCGTCGCCGGCGGCGTCGCCGCCAGCCTGATCCTCTACCGCCTGCTCAAGCCACCGGGACCGAGCGAGATCCTGCATCCCGCCTGGGGCCTCTGGTTCGCCCTCGCCGGCGCCGGGGCGATCGTGGTGGGCGGCCTGCTGAGCCGGGCGGAGGGCGGCGACGACGTGGTCGCGGTCGACTTTGCGGCGGCTCGTGATGTGGCCGGGAGGCCGACGGCGGGGTCGGTAGCGCCCCCGGGCGCGTAGAGGCGGACGCGGGCGCCGCGCGGTCCGCGGAACCGGCGCCCCGCCAGTCCGGACACCGCCCGAGACACCGAGTAGGGTGTACGTATCGCCGACCGCTGGCACAACGCGGTCGGGGCCTACCGATCTAACGAGGAGGAACCCGTCTTGTCCGTACTGGATCGCGCCGCGCTCGATGAGAGCCCGCTCGCCGACCTACATACGATCGCGTCAGAGTTGTCGATCGACGGCTACCGGCGCCTGCGCCGCGCCGCACTGATCGACGCGATCATCGAGAAGCAGGGGGGCGAGCCCGCGGGCCCGTCGTCCGACACGGAGTCGCCCGCCGCCGAGGAGTCGCCGGAGCCGGCGCCGAAGCGCACGCGGACCCGGCGGAGCCGGAGCGCCGCCGCCACCGCCGAGCACGAGGACGGCGACAAGGCCGAGGCATCCGCCGAGACCGTGGCGGCCGAGGCATCCACCGAGGCCGTGGCCGACGACACGAGCGGCGACGAGGACGCGTCCGATGAGGATCAGGCGCCGCGTCGCCGTCGCGGACGCCGTGGTGGCCGGACCCGCGCCCGCGGCCGGGACGAGGGTCAGGAGTCCGAGGTCCGGGATGAGCCGGCCGAGGAGGAGTCCTCGCCGGACGACGAGGAGCAGACGGTCGAAGGCGTGGTCGAGCTTCTGCCGAACGGCTCCGGCTTCCTGCGGGTCAGTCCCCCCGAGCCGTCCGACGACGACGTGTACATCTCGGCCGCTCAGGTCAAGCGGTGCGAGCTCGTCGCCGGCGACCGGATCTCCGGACCCCGACGCGCACCGCGGCGCTCGGAGCGGTTCCCGTCGATGATCCGCATCGACACGATCAACGATCGCCCGGCGTCCGAGATCGCCGAGGGCACCCGGTTCGACGACCTGCCGGCGGCGTTCCCGTCCGAGCGCATCCGGCTCGGCTCCGAAGACCCGACGATCAAGGCGATCGAGTGGCTGACCCCGTTCGGCAAGGGCTCGCGCGTCAGCATCGTCGGCGGCCCGAGGGCCGGCAAGACCGAGGCCCTGGCCCGCCTCGCCACGGCGCTCTCCGGGATCGATGAGCTACAGCTGTCCGTCGCGCTCGCCGGCGTGCGCCCGGAAGAAGTGTTCGAGTGGTCGCGGGGCCCGCTGGAGCCGGCCGCGCATGCCAGCTTCGCTGCCTCCGCCGACGCGCAGGCGGGCGCGGTGGAGCGTGTGATCGACCAGGCGCGCCGGATCGCCGCGCGCGGCGCCGACGCCGTGGTCCTGGTCGACACCCTCGACGGGCTGCATCCGTCGGCGGCCCGCAAGGCGCTGGCCGCGGCGCGCAACATCATCGACGGTGGCTCGGTGACCGTGATCGCGACGGGCTCCAAGCCGATCGGCGGCGAGACCACGGTGATCACGCTCGATGCCGGGCTGGCGAGCACGGGCCGCTTTCCGGCCCTCGATCTCGCCGCGAGCGGCACGATCCGCCCCGAGCTGCTGGTCGGCGAGGCCGGAGCCGAGGCGATCGCCCGTGCGCGCGCCGAGGCGCTCGACGGGTAGTCCCGAGCTCCAACTGCGTCAATACGCGCGGCACCGGGCCCGGTGCCGCGGAACCGCCTTGTAGCGCGGCTGCTGGCCCCGGTTCCAGAGCAGGCGGTCGACGTCGGCGGCACACGTCCCCGGCGTAGTCGGGGACGGCCCCAGCATGACCGAGAGGACGACCACCAGGGCAGCTACCGTTGTGGGTCGACCGATGACCCAGCTGGCCGACGACATCGAGACCCTGCTCGAAGGCCTCAACGAGCCGCAGCGACAGGCCGTCACCCACGGCGACGGACCGCTGCTGATCCTCGCGGGGGCCGGATCCGGGAAGACCCGGGTCCTGACGCACCGGATCGCCCATCTCGTGGCCACCGACGTCGCCCGGCCGAACGAGATCCTGGCGATCACGTTCACGAACAAGGCGGCCGGGGAGATGCGCGATCGGGCCGAGCTGCTGGTCGGCCGACGCGTCCGCGCGATGTGGGTCATGACCTTCCATGCCGCCTGTGCCCGGATGCTCCGCGCCGACGCCCACCGGCTCGGCTACACGCGTCAGTTCACGATCTACGACCAGGCCGACGCGCGGCGACTCGTCAAGCGCTGTCTGGACGAGCTCGGGATCGATCCCAAGCGGTTCACTCCGGGCGGCATCCACTCCCAGATCTCCGACGCCAAGAACCGGCTCCGCGACGCCGACGACTACGGCCGCATGGTCGGCTCGTTCTTCGAGCAGACGGTCGCCGACGTGTACCGGACCTACGAGCGCGAGCTGCACCGCATGAACGCGATGGACTTCGACGATCTGCTCGTCCGCGCAGTCAACGTGCTCGAGCTGTTCCCCGAGGTGCGCGAGCGCTACGCCGGCGGCTTCCGGCACGTGCTCGTCGATGAGTACCAGGACACGAACCACGCCCAGTACCGGTGGCTGCAGCTGGTCACCGGCGAGCACCGGAACCTGATGGTCGTGGGCGACGACGCGCAGTCGGTGTACGGCTTCCGCGGCGCCGACATCCGCAACATCCTCGACTTCGAAGACACGTTCCCGGACGCCCGCGTGATCAAGCTCGAGCAGAACTACCGCTCGACCCAGACGATCCTCGACGCGGCCAACGCGGTCATCCGCAACAATCGGGCCCAGAAGCCGAAGTCGCTGTGGACCGAGCTCGGTCAGGGCGATCCGATCAAGGTCCGCGAGCTCGAGGACGAGCACGCCGAGGCCAGGTTCGTCACCGGCGAGATCCAGCGGCTCGTCGACGAGGGGGTGTCGCGGGCGGAGATCGCCGTCTTCTACCGCACCAACGCCCAGTCGCGGGTGGTCGAGGACATGCTCGTCCGGGCCGAGATCGCCTACCAGGTGATCGGCGGCACCAAGTTCTACGAGCGCGCCGAGATCAAGGACGCGATCGCCTACCTGACCGCGCTGATCAACCCCCAGGACGCGGGGGCGTTCACCCGGATCGTCAACTCGCCGCGCCGCGGGATCGGTTCGACGTCGCTCTCGCGCGTGCTCGCGTTCGCCAACACGATGGGCGTTAGCGTCTGGGAGGCAGCCTCCGAGCCCGAGCAGGTGCCCGGGCTGGGCGCCGCCGCGATCAAGGCGCTGCGGCGCTTCATGGGCACGATGCACGTGCTCCGAGAACGGGCCGAGAGCGCCGCGCCGATCGCCGCGCTGCTCAAGGAGACGCTGCGCGAGAGCGGGTATCTGGACGCGCTCGAGGCCGAGCGCACGATCGAGGCCCAGGGACGGATCGAGAACCTCGAGGAGCTGGTCAACGTCGCCGCCGAGTACGACGCGGCCGAGACGGAGTCCGATCAGGCCGGTACGCTGGGTGAGTTCCTCCAGCAAGTGGCGCTGGTGGCGGATGCCGACGATCGCACCGACGACGACGGCCTCGTCACGCTGATGACGCTCCACAACGCCAAGGGCCTCGAGTACCCGATCGTGTTCATGATCGGCTGCGAGGAGGGGGTCTTCCCGCACTCCCGGGCGCTCGACGAGGGCGGCCTCGAGGAAGAGCGGCGGCTGTGCTACGTCGGCATCACGCGCGCCGAACGCGATCTGTACGTGACCTATGCGCGCACGCGGACCGTGTTCGGCGCACGCAGCTATGGGGCGCCGAGCCGGTTCATCGGCGAGATCCCGCGCGAGCTCACCGACTGCGATGAGCAGCCGGCCCGCGGATACGGGTCGATCCGTCCCCGGGCCACGTCGTGGTCGACCGCCGCGCCCGACCCGCACCAGCCCACGCCGCCGCGGGCGCCCACGTTCCGGCTCGGCGAGGACGTCGTCCACGCCGCCTTCGGCGAAGGGGTGGTCACCGGGGTCGAGCCCGGTGGGATCGTCGTGATCCGGTTCAGCAAGGACCGCTCCGAGCGCAAGCTCGTCGCCGATCTGGCGCCGATTTCCAAGCGGTAGCCGTGGGTGGCCGGCGCCGAATCCCACCGATCCTCTAGCGTCCCGGGCCGTGGCGGCGACGATCATCGACGGGCGGGCACTGGCGCAGCGCGTGCGCGAGCAGGCCGCTCGCGAGGTGGAGGAGCTGGCGCAGCGCACCGGGCGGCCACCCGGCCTGGCCACGATCCTGGTCGGCGACGACCCGGCATCGGCCGTCTACGTGGCGAACAAGCGCAGGGCGTGTGCCGAGGTCGGCATCGCCGATCACCACCAGCATCTGTCGGCGGACGTCTCCGAGCACGAGGTCGCCGAGTTGATCGAGCGGTGCAACCGGGATCCCGAGATCAGCGGCATCCTGCTCCAGCTCCCGGTGCCGGCGGGCCTGAACGGCCAGGAACTGACCGGCTCGATCGCGCCCGGCAAGGACGTCGACGGACTCACCCCGATCAGCGTCGGTCGGCTGGTCAGGAACACGCCGGGGCTGCGGCCCTGCACTCCGGTCGGCGTGATCGAGCTGCTGGACGCCTACGAGGTGCCGCTCGAGGGCGCCCAGGCGGTGGTCGTCGGGCGCTCGGACCTCGTCGGCAAGCCGGTGTCGTTCCTGCTGCTGCAGCGCAACGCCACGGTCACGATCTGCCACTCGCGCACGCAGGACCTCCCCGCCGTCTGCTCGCGCGCCGACGTGCTCGTCGCCGCCGCCGGAATCCCGCGGCTGCTGGGCGCCGAGCACGTCAAGCCGGGCGCCGCCGTCATCGACGTCGGTGTCAACCGGACCGACCAGGGACTGGTCGGTGATGTCGACTTCGACGCCGCCGCGGAGCGCGCGAGCCTGATCACGCCGGTGCCCGGAGGAGTGGGCCCGATGACGATCGCGATGCTGCTCCGCAACACGCTTCTGGCGGCCCGCCTCGAGGAGCAGGCGGGCGCGGCGAGCGCGGCGGTCTGAGCGAGCGCTGCTGTCCAGGTGACGGGCGACGCATCGACCGATGGACCCGCCGCGCTGAGCGACGCACCGGCTGCACGGACCTCGCTGAGGCTGAGCGGCGAGGCGATCTCCGGAGTCAGCGCCGTGCTGCTGCTGATCCTGATGTTCGCGGCCAAGTGGTTCGAGGCGGCCGGCGCCGGAGACGCGCTGGCGACGCGGTCCTCTTTGACCAGCTCGCAGAACGCGTGGCAGGCGCTGACGCTGCTGCGCTGGCTGATGCTGCTCACCGCCCTGGTCGCGATCGGCGCGGTGGTGCTGCGGATCACCCAGCGGGCGCACGGCACGCCGACCGACCTGAGCCCGATCGTGATGACGCTGGGCAGCCTCACCGCGCTCCTGCTCGCCTATCGGGTGCTGATCAACCTGCCGTCGGCCGGCACCGTGCTGGATCAGAAGCTGGGCGCGTTCCTCGGTCTTCTGTGCGCCATCGGGATCGCTTTCGGCGGCTACGAATCGCGACGCCACGCAAGGAAGTCGTCCAGAACCGTCGTACAAAGGTCGAGAAGCTGAGCACGTTCGCTATTCCGGCCCCCAACGTCGGTATGTTTGCTGTGCGCATCGGCGTCTCGGGGGGGGCGGGATCGCGAGGTGCAGAGGCGCCAGAGCTGATCCCAGCCGGGATCAGCCTATCCATCGGAGGAGTCAGATGAATCTGGACAACGTGACCAGGGATGACTGGATTCTGGGAGGGATCGCGCTGTTCCTGGCGATCGATCTGCTGTTCCTGCCGTGGTTCGACATCTCGATCGGATCGCTCTCGTTCACCTCTACGGCCACCGGCTCGCCGGACGGCTGGCTCGGCATCCTGGGAGTGCTGGCCTGCGTGGCGCTGATCGCCGACATCGCGATCGAGCGGCTCAGCGACACCGAGCTCCCGACGATCGGCGGGGACCGGGCCAGCACGCGCAAGATCCTGGCCATCGCCGCCGCGGCGTTCGTGGCCCTGAAGTTCCTGTTCCACATCCATTTCTCGCTGTTCGGGTTCGGCTTCTGGCTCGGCGCCATCGCCGCGATCGCGCTCGTCGCCGTGGTGATGCGGCCGCAGGCTGTGGCCACCGCGTAGCCGACCGAGGGAGCCGGGACCGGTATGAAGTTCGACGCATCGAGGCTGCGCAGCGGGGAGCTGATCGCCGGCGTCAGCGCCGTGCTGCTGTTCATCTTCATGTTCGTGAGTTGGTACGGGCTGAAGGTGAACACCGCCGGTCTCGGCAGCGTCGCGCTCCCCGCCGTCGGCTATGACGCCTGGGATGCGTTCAGCGTCATCGACCTGATCCTGCTCCTGACGGTGATCGTGGCGCTGGCTCTCGTCGTCATGCAGGCGACGCAGCGCTCGCCCGCGATCCCGGTCAGCCTGAGCGTCATCACCACGACGCTGGCCGGGCTCTCCGTGCTGCTGATCCTGTTCCGGATCATCGATCCGCCGAGCATGGTCGACGTTCCCGCAGTGATCGACGCGCATCTGGACCGCACGCTCGATCTCGGCGTCTATCTCGGGCTCGTCGCCTCGCTCGGGATCCTGTACGGCGGCTACCGCTCGATGCGGATCGAGGGGCTGGCACCCAGGGACGCCCGCACCGAGATCGAGACGATCAAGCTGGGGGGCGCCCCCGGCACGACGTCGTCGCCGTCCGTCGCGCCTCCCGGCGCCGGCCCCGCTGCCTGACCCGGCCCTCGCCCCTAGAATCCACGCCCATGCTCGACTCGGCCCAGGTCCTCCACGTGGCGCGGCTCGCGCGTCTGGAGTTCACGGACGCCGAGATCGAGAAGCTGGCCGGCGAGCTGTCGAAGGTGCTCGACCACATCGAGAAGATCTCCGAGCTCGACCTCGCAGGGGTCGAGCCGACATCGCACGTCGTCGACGTCGTCAACGCCCTCCGGGCCGACGAGCCGGAGCCGTCGCTGTCGCGCGACGTGGCGCTCGCCTCGGCGCCCGACCCGGTCGACGGCGGCTTCGGGGTCCCGAGCCCGGGCGCCGCGTGAGCGAGCTGATCGACCTGAGCGCCGCCGAGGCGGCGAAGCTCACGCGCGCCGGCCAGCTCGATCCCGCCGAGCTGTTCGACGCCTACCGGGCCCGGGCGGCCGCCGACGAGCTGAACGCGTTCACCTGGGTGGCCGATGCGGTGCCCGACGGGGATGGGGTGAACGGCTCGCCGCTGGGCGGTGTCCCGCTCGCGGTCAAGGATCTCTTCTGCACCGAAGGGGTCCCCAGCCAGGCCGGCTCGCGGATCCTCGAGGACTACCGGCCGCCGTACACGGCCACGGTCGTCGCGCAGCTGGCTGCGGCCGGTGCGCCGCTGCTCGGCAAGACCAACCAGGACGAGTTCGCGATGGGCTCCTCGAACGAGAACTCGGCCTATGGGCCGGTGCTGAACCCGTGGGACCGCACACGGGTGCCGGGCGGCTCCTCGGGCGGCAGCGCCGCGGCCGTCGCGGCCGGGCTCGCGCCCTGGGCGATCGGGACCGACACAGGCGGATCGATCCGTCAGCCGGCCGCCCTGTGCGGCATCGTCGGCCTCAAGCCGACCTACGGCGCCTGCTCGCGCTTCGGGATGATCGCCTTCGCGTCCTCACTGGACCAGGCCGGACCGCTGACCCGCGACGTCACCGACGCCGCGCTGCTGCTGCGGCACATGATCGGTCACGACGCGCGCGACTCGACCTCCGTCCCGTTCCCGGGCGAGATCGCCGAGCCCAACGCGGTGGACCTGCGCGGCATCCGCCTCGGCGTGCCCGAGGAGCTGGCCGGTGACGGCATCGAGCCCGGCGTGCTCGAGAGCTTCCGGGCCACGCTGGCGCTGGCCGAGCGGCTCGGGGCCACGGTCGAGCCGTGCACGCTGCCGCACGCCCCGCACGCGTTGTCGGCCTATTACCTGATCGCCCCCGCCGAGGCCTCCGCCAACCTCGCCCGGTACGACGGTGTCCGCTACGGGCTGCGGGTCGACGCGCCCGATCTGATCTCGATGTACACCCGCACCCGGTCGGCCGGATTCGGACCCGAGGTCAAGCGACGCATCATGCTCGGGACCTACGCGCTTTCCAGTGGCTACTACGACGCCTACTACGGCACCGCCCAGAAGGTGCGGACGATGATCTCCGAGGACTTCCGGGCGGCGTTCGAGTGCTTCGACTTCATCGTCACGCCGACCAGCCCGTGGACCGCGTTCGAGCTCGGCGCCAAGACCGCGGATCCGCTGGCGATGTACCTGAACGACTTCTGCACGGTGCCGATGCCGCTGGCCGGCATCCCGGCGATCTCGATCCCGTCGGGCCTGAGCGACGGGCTGCCGGTCGGCTTCCAGCTCGCCGGCCCGGCGTTCAGCGAGAGCCGGCTGCTCGACGCCGCGTTCGCGCTCGAGCAGGCGATCGGATTCGACGGAAGCGCGGCGCGCCGATGAGCCCCGCCTACGAGCCGGTCATCGGCCTCGAGATCCACGTTCAGCTCGCCACCCGGACGAAGATGTTCTGCGGCTGCGAGCTGTCCTTCGGCGATCCGCCGAACACGCATACGTGCCCGGTCTGCCTCGGCCTGCCCGGGACGCTGCCGGTGCTCAACGCGCGCGCGGTGCAGTTCGGCCTGCTGATCGGCCTCGCGCTCGGCTCCCAGATCGCCGAGCGCTCGCTCTTTCACCGCAAGAACTACTTCTATCCCGACCTGCCCAAGGGCTACCAGATCTCCCAGTACGACGTGCCGCTGTGCTCGGGCGGCGGGCTCGGCGACGTGCGCATCCACCGCGTCCACCTCGAGGAGGACGCGGCCAAGCTCGTCCACGTCGGGGAGAGCGGCCGGATCCACGGCTCGGACCGCAGCGTCGTCGACTTCAACCGCGGCGGCACGCCCTTGGTCGAGATCGTCACGGAGCCCGACCTCACTTCGCCGGAACAGGCGCGCGAGTGGCTGACGCTGCTGCGGGCCACGCTCAAGCGCCTCGGCGTCTCCGACGTGAACATGGAGGAGGGCTCACTGCGCTGCGATGCGAACGTGTCCGTGCGACCCGTCGGCTCCGACCAGCTCGGGACCAAGACCGAGCTCAAGAACATGAACTCGTTCCGCTACCTCGAGCGCGGGGTCAGGGCCGAGATCGAGCGCCAGATCGGGCTGCGGCAGAGCGGCGAACCGGTCGTGCAGGAGACGCTCCATTTCGATCCGGCCAGCGAGCGCCTGACGCCCCTGCGCTCCAAGGAGGAGGCGCACGACTACCGCTACTTCCCCGAGCCGGACCTCGTCCCGCTCGTGATCACGAGCGAGATGCGCGGCCAGGCCGAGCTCCCCGAGCTGCCGGCCGCCCGGGCCGAGCGCTTCCAGCGGGAGCTCGGGCTGAGCACCGAGCGGGCGCGTGAGCTGGCGTTCCGCACCGAGCTCGGCGACTACTACGAGCGGGCGCTGGCCGGCGACGGCCACGACCCGATCACGGTCGCCAACTGGATCCCGTTGCTCGTCGAGCGGATCGGCTCCGACGCCGATCCGGCCGAGTCAGAGGTGACCCCGGAGGCGCTCGCGACGCTCGCCGGCATGGTCGCCGCCAAGGAGGTCGCCCGTGACGCTGCCCGTGAGGTGCTCACGCAGCTCGTCGCGGAGGGCGGCGACCCGCGGGCGATCGTCGAGCAGCGCGGCCTCGAGTCGATCAGCGCCGAGGACGGCGGCCTGGCCGAGATCATCGAACGCGCGATCGCCGCGGATCCCGATGCCGCCGAGCAGGTCCGCCAGGGCAACATGCGCGCCGTCGGTCCGCTGGTCGGCTTCGTGATGAAGGAGACCAAGGGCCGCGCCGACGGCGGCGAGATCACGCGGCTGATCCGCGAACGGGTCGGCAGCGGGTCCTAGAGCTTCGGAGTGTCGCCGGGCGCGGCGCCGCGTTGCCAGCGCCGGACCGCGACCCGCCGCAGAGTCACTCCCGCGCCCAACATAAGCGCGCCGACCAGCAGTCGCGGCACGACGTCGAAGCCGGTCAGGGGGAGCTGACCCGTGGTGTCCGTCGCGGTCGTCGCGGTCGGGTTCGTGGTCGTCGAGCTCGAGCTCGAGCTCGCGGAACCGTTCGAGCTCGTCGGGTTCGAGCCCCCGCTCCCACCCGTCGTGGAAGATGCCGCGGCCAGGACGACGACGGTGCCGTGCATGAACGGATGCAGGGTGCAGATGTAGGCGAACGTGCCCGCGGCGGTGAATGTGTGCGAGGCGCTCTGACCCTTCTGCAGTGTGCCCGTGTCGAAGCTGTGGTCGCTGGCCGTCGCCGTGTGGGCCGTCGGTCCGTTGTTCGTCCACGTGATCGTGTCGCCGACGTGGACCGTGATCGACGCGGGGGAGAACTGGAAGTCCGAGATCGTGTCGGCCGGATCGGATGAGGTGTGGGCCAGCAACCCGCCCCCGGCCGGTGCCGGCCGGGCGCGGGCGCGTGTCGCGTGGATCGCCGGCCTCGCCGCGGGGGCGACCCGCACGGCGAGCGTCGCGGTCCGCGTTGCCGACGCGGTGGTGATCCGGACCGTCACCTGCCGCAGGCCCGGCGCGGCGTAGACGTGCGTGACGTGGGCGAGCGCGCCGGTGTCGGTGGCGAAGCTCCTGCTCCCGTCCAGGTCCCAGCGGTAGTCGGTGGCGCCGGCCGGCGGATTCTGGATCGCCAGCACGGCGCGGGCGCCGGCGAGCACCTGCTGGGGCGTCATCACGATCACCGGCGGGGGGGCGGCCGGTGGCGGCGTGACGCTCGCGGTCGACGTGAGCGCCGGTGTTGGGCTGGGAGCCGGGGGAGCGGCCGGCGTCGCCTGAGTGCCCGCCGGCGTCGTCGCCGTGGCTGCGGTCGTGGCCGGCGCTCGCACGTGAAGCGATGCGGCGGGCGTGGCCGGCGTCTTGGCCTCGGCAAGTGAGACGGGGACGAACATGATCAGGAGTGCCGGCAACAGGTGCACGGGGCGGCAGCGGGGGAGCATCCGATTCCTCTTGACGCCGTCAGGAAGGCAATTCTTCCCCTATCGGGGTCTACCATCTCATAACCACACGCCGTCAGGAGGCTCCAGGATGTCGCGACTGATCAGGATGGACCAGACGGGCCACACCACGGTGGCGGAGTGGACCGCTGAGGACACTCCCGCCGTGGAGGCCGCGGTACTGGCGTTTCGCTCCGAGCTCGACCGCGGCTACTACGCGGTGGTCTCCCAGGGCGAGGGTCTGGCCGAGCAAGTGCGTGAGCTGCCGATCGACGCCGCGCTGGTGATCCTGCGCCGCCCGATCGCCGGCGGCTGAGCTCGACCGCCTCCTCCGCCGACGCGATGGCCCCGTCCGCCGACGCGATCGTCCTGTCGACCGACGCCTCGGTCACGGCTGCGGACGCCCTGCCGGAGCTCGCGACCGTCTATTGGCGGCCGCGGGCGACTGATCGCTCACTGACCCGGGCCGGCCGGCTGTGGACGCTGACCACGGTCGCCCACACGGTCCCGTTCATCGCCGCCGCCGGGCTGCTGATCGCGCTCAATCCGGTCACCATCCCCGTCGCGCTGTTGGCTCTCGCACACGCCTGGATCATCCCCGAGCTGTACGCGTCCCGGGGCGCCAACGTCGTGCGGCGCCGGGCCCCCGCCGGCCCGGAGGCCGAGCGCGTCGCGCTCGGGTTGCTCGGCGACCTGATCGACGCTGCGCCACGCGAGCGGCAGGCCCGGACCGGTCTGGTCATGGAGCGCGGCCGCCTCGGGGTCTGGCTCGTCGGGGAGGCCGGCGCGCTGCTCGTGCGCCCCGGCGGCCGTCGCGTGCACTGTTACTGCGTCAAGGTCACCGACCGGGAGCTCCCGTCGAGCGACCGGATCGCCCATCTGCTGCTGGCGCTCCGCTCGGACGAGACCGGATTCGCCACGGTCGCAAACCTGGCCTTCTCGGGCGCCGTGTGGCGGCTGCGCCGCCGGCTCCCGATCAAGATGCGCCCGGCGCTGCGCTCCGCGGCTGAGGTCGCGAAGGGCTCGCGAGCCGAGTGAGGGAGGACGTGGACGCTCTTTTCCACCATATAGGTGGATTAGAGCGTCCAGGGCGACGCCGGCGAATCGTCCGCGCGCGTAGTCGCCCTTTAGCAAATATTGTCCGCGCGGATAGTGCGCGCTTCAGGCTCGGGGTCCATCATGCTGCCCATGACTACTCCAGCCACATCCGCCCGAGTTCTGCTCGTGGCCGACAACCGGCGCCCCTCGTCGGCGCAGGGAAGCATCGCCGTCCGGCGCTATCGCCTCGCGCGGCTCCGGCTCGAGGGTCGGTCAGCTGATCCGGTTTCGCGGTTCGAGCACATCAGGCGCGCGTTCGACTGATCGGGTCCGGCTCGCCGTCACGGCGGGCCGGTTTCGGGTCGGCGCTACGCTGTGCGTATGGAACAAGAAGCCCCAGCCCACACGTCATTCCTGAAGCGCGTCCTCGCGTTCGTTGTCCTCGTCGTTGCGGTCGCCATCGCGTTCAAGATCCTGCTCGGCTTTGTCATGGCCGTGTTCTGGGTCATCGTGGCCGCCGCCGTAGTGATCGCGATGCTCTGGGCGCTCAAGGTCCTCATCTGGTGAGCTGATCCGTGTCCTCGCAGGGCTCGGGTCTGATCGTCATCCTGTTCTCCTTCGGCCTCGCCGGCGGAATCGTTGCGCGCACGAAGGGGAACTCCTTCATGCTCTGGTTCCTGATCGCGTTCTGCGTGCCGTTCCTCGGCCTGATTGCTGCCGCGATGACCCGCTCCGAGGCCCGGGAGCTGCGACGCCAGTGCCCCAGCTGCGGCCGGGTGCTGAAGCTGCACGACACGGTGTGCATGCGCTGCGGGGAGGAGCTGGAGTTCCCGGACGAGGCCATCGCCTCCGAGCTGGCGATGAAGCAGCGCGCCGCCTGACACCGGCGCCAGGACCGGCAGGCGCTGCTCCCGAACGCCGAAAACGCGCGCTAGACTGCCCTTTCCCGCCGCACGCGGAACGGCCGCGTGCGCCCACAGGTCCGTGAAAGGAGGAAGCGCCAATGCGTGCAGTCGACGCTCTGATGGAATGCCTCAAGGCTGAAGGTGTCGATGTCGTATTCGGTCTGCCGGGTGGCGCCAACCTCCCGACCTACGACGCCTTCTACGACGCCGGCATCCGTCACATCCTCGTCCGCCACGAGGCCGGCGGTGGTCACGCCGCCGAGGGCTACGCCAAGGCCACCGGCAAGGTCGGCGTCTCGCTCGGCACGAGCGGCCCCGGCGCGACCAACCTGGTCACCCCGATCTGCGACGCGATGATGGACTCGGTGCCCGTGGTGTTCATCACGGGCCAGGTGCGCACCGAGCTGCTGGGCACCGACGGCTTCCAGGAGGCGGACACGATCGGCATCACGATGCCGATCGTCAAGCACAGCTTCATGATCCAGCACCCGCTGGAGCTCCCGCGGTCGATCCACGAGGCGTTCCACATCGCGCGGAGCGGGCGTCCGGGTCCG
Organism: Solirubrobacteraceae bacterium; assembly: GCA_035555155.1. Classification (GTDB taxonomy): domain Bacteria; phylum Actinomycetota; class Thermoleophilia; order Solirubrobacterales; family Solirubrobacteraceae; genus Palsa-465. The sequence goes on from DATMGZ010000204.1 coordinate 21,468, forward strand.
GTGGTGGTCGACATCCCGCAGGACCTGAGCCGCGCCGACATCCCCTACGAGCCGGTGACCGACGTGCATCTGCCGGGGTACCAGCCGACCACGGACGGCAACCAGAAGCAGATCCGCCTCGCCGCCAAGGCGTTGGCCAACTCTCGGCGCCCGGTCATCTACGCCGGCGGCGGCGTGATCAACGCCAACGCCGCTGCCGAGCTGACCGAGCTGGGGCTGGCCGACAACTTTCCCGTCACCTGCACCGTGATGGGCCTGGGCGGCTTCCCGGCTCCGCACGCGCATTGGCTGGGAATGCTCGGGATGCACGGGACGCGGGCGGCCAACTACGCGATGGACGAGGCGGACCTGATCATCGCCATCGGCGCCCGCTTCGACGACCGCATCACCGGCAAGCTGTCGGAGTTCGCGCCACGGGCGAAGTTCATCCACATCGACGTCGATCCGGCCGAGATCTCCAAGAACGTGCCGGCGCACATCCCGATCGTGGGCGATGCCAAGAACATCCTCCCGCGGCTGACGGCTGAGTACCGCGCGCTGGAGCCCGATCCGGCCCGGCTCGAGGAGTGGTGGTCGCGGATCCGGGTCTGGCAGGAGCGTCACCCGCTCGGCTACGAGGACTCCAAGGACGCCGAGATCAAGCCCCAGTACATGATCCAGGCGCTGTACGAGGCGACCAAGGGCGACGCAATCGTCACCAGCGACGTGGGCCAGCACCAGATGTGGACCGCCCAGTACTTCCACTTCAACCAGCCGCGCCGGTGGATCAACTCCGGTGGGCTGGGGACGATGGGCTTCGGGCTGCCGGCGGCGATGGGCGCCAAGGTCGGCTGCCCGGACCAGACGGTCGTGTGTGTGGCCGGTGACGGCTCGGTGCAGATGAACATGCAGGAGCTCGCGACGTGCGCCCAGGAGGACATCGCGATCAAGGTGTTCATCATGAACAACGGCTACCTGGGCATGGTGCGCCAGTGGCAGGAGCTGTTCTGGGACAAGCGCTACAGCCAGGTCGAGACCGGCCAGTGGCCCGACTTCGTCAAGGTCGCCGAAGCGTACGGTGCGACCGGGATGCGGTTCGAGGACAAGAGCACGCTGGTGAGCGACATGCAGGAAGCGCTGGCCACCGAGGGGCCGGTGCTCGTCGACGTCCGGGTCACCCGCGAGGAGAACACCTATCCGATGATTCCGGCCGGCCAGGCAGCCCGGGATATGGTGGGCTGAGATGGGCGAACCGGGCACCAAGGAAATCCTCTCGCTCGACGAGCTCGACGCCGTCGCCGGTCTGCGTACCGGGCGCAAGCACATCCTCTCGATCCTGGTCGAGAACAAGCCGGGCGTCCTGACCAGGATCGCCGGCCTGTTCGCCCGGCGTGGGTTCAACATCGACACGCTGGCCGTCGGGCCGACGGACGACGACTCCATCTCGCGCGTGACGTTGACGCTCGACGGTGCCGTGCATCCGATCGACCAGGTGACCAAGCAGCTCCACAAGCTGGTCAACGTGCTCAAGATCCGCGATCTCGAGCCCGAGGAGACGCTGGCCCGCGAGCTGGCGCTGTTCAAGATCAGCGCTGACGGCGCCGGTCGCGCGGAGGTGATGCAGGTGTGCGAGATCTTCCGCGCCAAGATCGTCGACGTGACCAAGCGCTCGGTGATCTGCGAGGTCACGGGGACCCACGCGAAGGTGGAGGCCTTCGAGCGGCTGGTACGGCCGTTCGGGCTGATCGAGATGGCACGCACGGGCGAGATCGCGATCTCCCGCGGGCGGTCAGAGACCTAGAACGGGCGAGCGGTCCGGTCGCGTGAGAGGCGTCGCCACCGGATCGTCGACGCCGCGCTGGCTGGATGCGCGGGCGCGGGAGCGCCTGGGCGAGCGGATCGACACTGCACTCCGCCGCGCTCGCGCCGGCGGCTCGCCGGTGCTGGCCAGCGTGATCGTCGCGCTCCCCGCCGGCGTCGATCCGACCTCCGTGGTGGTCGGCTCGCGGCGACCCTCCGAGCACTGGTTCTGCTTCGAGCAGCCCGATCGCGACGGGGCGGCCCTGGCCGGCCTGGGCTGCGCGCGGGCAATCGAAGCCACCGGACCCGGTCGGTTCCAGGCCGTGGCGGCGCGCTGGAGCGCCGCCTCGGCGAGCGCACAGAGCGATCCCGCCGACGGACCTCCCGGAGCCGGGCTGGCGGCCGTCGGAGGGTTCGCGTTCGCGCCCGACGGCGGCGGCTCGCCGCAGTGGTCGGGCTACGCACCGGCCTCGCTGATCGTGCCCGAGGTGGCCTTCGCGCGCCGGGGCGAGGCGGTCCACATGACGGTCACCGTCGATGTCGCGCCCGACGACACGCCCGAGGAGCGACTCGCGGGGATCGAGCGGCGTCTGGGCGAGCTGCGCGAGGACGAGCTCCCGCTGTTGGACCCCGACCCCGTGGGCAGCTACAGCGTGGTCAGCCCGATGCCGCCGTCGCACTACGAGCAGGCGGTCGCGCAGGCGGTCCAGCGGATTCGCGCCGGTGAGCTGAGCAAGGTGGTGCTGGCCCGCGAGGTGCAGGTGCGGGCGCCCGTCGATCACTCCCCGGGTGCCGTGCTCGGCGTGCTGCGGGAGGCGTTCCCGTCCTGCTACGTGTTCGCGGTCGGGCGGGGCACCTCGACGTTCCTCGCCGCCAGCCCCGAGCTGCTCGTCCGGCGCGAGGGGCAGCGGGCCAGCACGGTGGCGCTGGCCGGGTCAGCCCGCCGCAGCGCCGACCCGGCGGTCGACGACCACCTCGGAGAGCAGCTGCGCCAGAGCGACAAGGATCGTGAGGAGAACGCGATCGTGGTCCGCCGTATCGCCCGCGCGCTCCGCCCACACTCGGTGTGGGTGACCGCGGCCCCGGAGCCCGTCCTCGTGCGGGTGGCCAACGTCCAGCATCTGGCGACGCCGATCCGCGCCCAGCTCGCCGCCCCGATCGGCGCGATCGAGCTGGCCGGTCTGCTCCATCCCACTCCGGCGGTCGGCGGTGAGCCGCTGCACCGGGCCGAGCGGCTGATCCCCGCGCTCGAGGGGCTCGACCGCGGCTGGTACGCGGGACCGGTCGGCTGGACCGACGCGGCCGGCGACGGCGAGTTCTGCGTCGCGTTGCGCTGCGCGCTGCTGAGCGGCAAGCTGGCCAGTTGCTATGCCGGCTGCGGCATCGTGCGCGACTCCGACCCGGCCGCGGAGCTGGCGGAGAGCGAGATCAAGCTCGCCGCGATGCTGCCCGTGCTCGCCGGGTAGCGTCGCGGCGCTCGCGGGCGCCGGTGCTCAGCCCCGGCGGGCGGCGGCCAGCCCCGCTTCGGCCACGCGACGGTGCAGCGCCAGGTTCGCGCTGCGGTCGGTCCGCACCTCGATGATCGTGGTCCCGGCGGCGGCGGTCGAACGCCGAACGGCGGCCTCGAGCGCGCGGACGCTTCCCGGGCGCTCGTAGCCGCACCCGTAGAGGTCCGCGGCCCGCCCGAACTCGAGCCCGTGCGGCGTGGCGATGTGCACCTCGAACGCATCCGTCTCGCCGGCCACGGGCAGGAAGTGGAAGATCCCGCCGCCGTCGTTGTTGAGCAGCACGATCGTCAGCGCCAGCCCGAGTCGCCGCGCCGCGAGCAGGCCGCCGAGGTCGTAGGCGAGCGCGACGTCGCCGATCAACAGCACCACCGGGCCGGTGCCGGTGGCGGCGGCGCCGAAGGCCGAGGAGACGGTGCCGTCGATTCCGTTTGCGCCGCGATTGGAGAGGACCCGCGGTGTGTCCTCGTGGATCGGGAAGAACAGCTCGACGTCGCGGACGGGCATCGAGGAGGCGACGAACAGGGTCGCATCGGACCCGAGCCACTCGCCCAGCCGCGCCGCCACGAGCGGCTCGGACAGCTCATCCCCGAGCGCGTCGGCGATCGCGCGCCCGGCGCGGTCATCGGCGGCGCGCCACGCCGCCAGCCAGTCCGGATCCCCGGGCTGATGCGGGGCGACTGCGTCCAACGCGGCCGCCGGCTCGCCGCCGAGCACCGCGCTCACGACGCCGGCGGGATCCTGCCAGGACCGCTCGGGATCGAGCGCGAGCTGCGGGGTGTCGCCGAGCCCGGCGAGCCACGTCCGCAGCGGCTTGGAGGTCGGCAGGTCGCCGATCCGGATCACCAGCTCGGGAACGAGCTCCCGCCCGAGCGCCGCGTCGCGCAGCAGCAGGTCGTAATGGGCGATCGCCGCCGGACCGTGGCGGGCGCCGGACAGCGGGTCGGCCAGCAGCGGGTAGCCGGCGCGCTCGGCCACCCGGGCGGCGGTGGCGCCGAGCTCGCGGTGACGCTCCTCCCGCCCCGCGACGATCACGCCCCGGACCGCGGCGGTGCGCGGCGCGG
>DATMGZ010000205.1:0-8743 GCA_035555155.1 Solirubrobacteraceae bacterium
TCATCCTCACGCTGGGCGGCCTCGGCGGCGTGGCGAGCCGCTTCGCGCTCGGCGTCGCGGCGCAGCGCGGGGTCGCGCAGGAGTGCCGCGATGGCGGCTCTCACCTCGGCGTCGACCCGGTCCACGGTGAGCTTCGCCGCCGGCCCGGCGCCGGTCTCGTCTCCGGGCAGCAGCGCGATGGCACGGTCCAGCGGCAGCCGCACCACCCTCAGGTAGCGGTCGACTGCGGTTCTCGGTAGTGCGAGTGCGTTCACGACTGCTCCTCGGGATCGATGGCGTTGGCTTCCGACTCCGCCTGGCGCGCTTGTTGGCTCAGCCGGATCTCCTCCTTGGCGGCGGCCAGGCGCGCGCGTTCGGCGTCCCGCTCGGCGCGCTCGGCAGCGCTCGTCTGCGCCTCCCGGGTGCGCTCGGCCTCGAGCTGCGTGCGCCCGGCTTCGGCCTGCGCCGCGCGCTCGGCCTCCCGGCGGTCGCGCTCGATCCGCTGCTCGCGATCCCGCTCGGCGACCTCGTTCTCGAGTCGCCGGCGCTCGGTCTCGGTCGCGGTCTGATCCTGCGCGAGCCGCGCTTCATCCTCACGCTGGGCGGCCTCGGCGGCGTGGCGAGCCGCTTCGCGCTCGGCGTCGGCCTGTGCCTGCTGCAGGCGGCCCTCCCGGGCCAGGTCCTCGTTGCCGGCCAGCGAACCGGCGGCTTCCTTCGCTTTCCCGATGACCCGGCCGATCACGCCGCCGGCCGTCTGCTCCGATGTCTCATCAGTCACGTGCTGTCTCCTTGAATTTGAAGGGTGCGCCCCGCCCCGCAGGCGGTGCCCCGGTAGATGGAGGCGTACCCGCTGCCCCGCCGTCCAAACAGACGTTCGTATCGTCGGCGGCGCGCGACCCGCTTGCGGCCCCCCACCCCCTGACCGGTGGGAATTCACCGCAACGACACGAGCCGAGAGGGCGCGACCCGTACATTGGGGTGCTCACCCAACGGAAGGGAGCCCGATGGCTGAGCGGCGCACGAAGATCGTGGCCACGCTGGGACCGGCCAGTGATCCGCCCGAGGTGCTCGACCAATTGCTGGCGGTCGGCGTCGACTGTGTGCGGATCAACTGCTCGCATGGCAGTGCCGAGGACCTGCGGCGACGGGCGGCCGCCGCGCGCGACGCGGCGAGGCGCGCGGGGCGACCCGTGGGCGTGCTGTTCGACCTCCAGGGGCCGAAGCTGCGGCTGTCCTCCGAGACGTTCACGCGGACCGTGAAGCAGGGGGATCTGTTGAGCTTCCGCGGCGCCAACGGCGCGTCCCACGGAGACGGGCTGATCGTCGACTACTCCGACTTCGCGCAGCTGGTCACCGAGCGCTCCGAGTTGGTGATCGGCGACGGCGTGCCCCGCTTCACGGTCGAGCGCGTGGAGGGAGCGCGCATCGCCGCGCGGGCGCTCACCACCGGTCCGGTGTCCGCGCGCAAGGGCGTCAACGTCACCTATGCGCGGCCGAACCTGCCCGCCATCACCGACAAGGACGCGGCCGATCTGGAGCTTGCCGCCGAGTGCGGGGCGGACTTCGTCGCGCTTTCGTTCGTGCGCGGCGGCCGCGACGTCGTCGATCTCCGCGACCGCCTGAGGCTGTTGGGCTCGCCGGCGCGAACGATCGCGAAGATCGAGAAGATCGAGGCCTACGAGCATCTCGACGAGATCCTCGCCGTGGCCGACGGCGTGATGGTCGCACGCGGAGACTACGGCGTCGAGGCCGGTGTGGCCCGGGTGCCGCTGATGCAGAAGGACACGATCACCCGCGCGACCCACATCGGCAAGTGCGTGATCACCGCGACGCAGATGCTCGAGTCGATGATCCACTCGCCCGAGCCGACCCGCGCCGAGGTGGCCGATGTCGCCAACGCCGTAATCGACGGCACCTCGGCGGTGATGCTCTCGGCCGAGACCGCCGCCGGCGAGCACCCGGTCGAGGCGTTACGGGCAATGGCGGAGATCGCCCGGGCGGCCGAGGAGTCACCGGTCATCCACGGGCGGGCGCTCGGCGTCGACCGACACACGTCGGCGGCCGCCGTGCTGTACGCGGCGGTGCAGCTCGCCGAGGCCGTCGATGCGGCCGCGCTGATCATCCCGACGGCGACCGGCGGCGGACCGCGGACGTGCGCAAAGTACCGCTCCGACCGGCCGATCATCGCGCTCGCCGATGACCCCGTCGTGTGCAGTCAGCTGATGCTCGAGTGGGGTGTCCATCCGATCACGCTCGGACCGGCCGACTCGGTGGACGCACTCGTAGAGTCCTCGCTGCTGGCCGGGCGCGACCTCGCCGGGTTGCCGTCGGGGGCGCGCGTGGTGCTGACCGCGGGACGGAGCACCCGCACTCCGGGCGCCACCAGCCTGATCATGGTCCGCGAGATTCCGTGAGCGTCGTGCTGCACGGACCGGCGTAGTCTGCCCCGCCACGATTGGGAGTTCCCACGGATGGCGCGGGCGCGGGCGTGACTTAGCGTCGCACGAGACAGGCGGAGGCCGGTGGGCCCGATCCGCAGCTGAAATGGGGATCGGCTGATCGGCTCTCGCGAACCAACCCGCGGGACCGAGTCCCGAAGAGGGTGAAGACATGCCGGCAGCAAAAGCCAAGCCACGCCCGGCGGCCAAGAAGACGCCCGCCGCCTCCAAGCGCCCGGCGGCGAAGAAGGCGACCCCTACAGCCAAGCGCCCCGCGGCACGCAGCGAGCCGAATGAGAGGAACGCGGTCGAGCGCACCACCGAGCTGTCCGAGGAGGTTCTGCAATCGCTCGAGGAGGGCGCGCGAGCCGCCATCGATGCGGTGCGGAAGTTCGTCGAAACCGTCGACCAGGCGCTGCCGCTGCCCGGCGAGGGTGCCTCCAAGCGCGAGGAGATCACCGACTCGGCGCTGGAGATGGCACAGCGATTGGTGACGATGCAGTACGACTTCCTGCGCAAGGTCGTCGACAGCGCCGGCAAGGCGCTGCCCGGACTGGACGGCAAGAAGTAGCCGAGCCGAGAGGGAGCGACCGGCCGCAGTCCGGCGCTCCCGTCAGGCGTCCACGCGCAGCAGCATGCGCAGGATCGGTCCCCCCACGAGGCCACCCAACCCGTTCCGGCAGAGGCCGTGCGCCGCCCCGGCTACCCCAGCCCCGGAGGCGGCCTCGGCTGCGGCGCAGGCGTCGCCGGCGCCACCACGCGCACGCTTGCCGACGCGGTGTTGTTGGTGAGCGAGTGCTCCTCGGTCGACGTGCCCACCACCGCCCGGTTCACGAAGACGGAGCCGGCGTCGAGCACGCGGACAGTGAGCGTCACGGTGACCGGGGCGCCCGGCTTGAGCGTGCCCAGGCTGCAGACGATCGTCGCCCCCGTCCGGCAGCGGCCCGAGCGGGCCTGCACCGACACGACGTGCGCGGACCCGAGCGGCTGATCGGCGAGCATCACGTTCTCGGCTGGGTCCGGCCCGCGGTTCGTGACCGTGATCCGGTATCCGACGATCCCGCCGCGCGTGACGGACGCCGCCGATGCGTGCTTGGTGAGGACGAGATCGCTGAGCTGGTACTCGGGTTGTCCCGGCACGTCGGGGTCAGGAGCGGGCGGAGGGTTGATCGGGGGGGGGATCGACCGGGGGCAGCGGGGGCAGCGGAGCGGGTGAGAACGCGTCGGTGAAGACGCAGTGGACAGACGGGTGCGTGGTGGTCAGCGTGACCTCGACCCCCTCCCCGGAGAACGGGATCAGCTCTCCGTTGCACTCCACGGTGCGCAAGGCCCAATCCCCGGCCGGGCTGCCCGCCGGCGCCTGCTCGGTGATCCGGTAGGGACCGAGACGCACCCGGTCGGTCGCGTCGGCCGGCGTGTCGGGGAGCGCCCGGGCCGGCTGACCCGTCACCGTCGTGGTCGCGCCCTGGCGGTACTCGGCTTCGGGGCCGCGCAGCGGCGCGATCAGGAACGAGGCGGTTCCGGTCGCGCCCGTGGTGATCTTGTCCAGCGAGATGATGCCCCGGGGAACGAAGGCGTTGACGAACGTACAGGTCACGCTGCCGGCGCTTGGCACGATGACCACGACCGGCTGGCCGGGGGGCGAGAGGACACCGCCACAGCGGATCTGCCGTGAGCGCCAACGCCCGTCCACGGCCGACGGCTGTCGCTCGCGAATCTCGTACCGGCCGGGTCGCAGCTGCGTCAATGCGGGCACGGCGTCCGCGGGCACACCCGGCTCGACCGTCGTGGCCGCGACGCGATGGGTGCTGCCCGGCCCCGACAGCGGCGTCACCACGTAGGCGAACCGTCCGGCGCCGCCCCGGGTCACCTTGACGATCGTGAGTCCTCCAGGAGGCGGCACGTACGTGTTCTGGTAGGTGCAGGTGACGTGCTCTTCGGAGCGCAGCGCGATCCTCGCCGTCGACCCACTCACGACGACCGTGCTCGCACCGGGACCGCCGCCGACGGCCTGAGCGTGGCAGCTGAGATCGCTCAGCCGGTAGCCGGCGACGGGCGCCTCGGTGACCGACCACACAGAGCCACCGGCGCGGTAGAAGTCCTTCGAGCCGCCAGCGGTGAGCTGGAACCCGGCGGGGTCGTAGGAGATGCTGCCGCTGAACGGGAACGATGGATTGTCACCGGCGGGGGCCCCGATGACCTGCTTGCGGATCGTGATCACCCCCGCCGTCGGCGGCGGTGTCACGTAGAGCGCGTAGCAGAACACGTGCCGCACTCCGGTCGGGAAGAAGACGTACTCGACGTTGTCGCCGTTGAGGTTGTCAGTCGCGCACCGCAGCGCGCCGAACCCGTATTGCGGGCCCGGGAACATCTGGGCCAGGACCGGGTCAGTCGGCGTGCCCCCCTGGACCCACAGCTGGCTGCGGTTGCCCGCCTGGGCGCGCTCCTCAGGGGTGAGCTCGATGGTGGTCGCACCGGCGAGCTGTTGCGTGCCGTCCGGGAGACCGTCCTGATCGAGCAGCGGAGTCTGCCGCTGGGTGACGATGGGCGCGCGCGCGAACGGATTGGTGACGGCCGACAGCGATCCCCACGGACCGGTCGAGGCCTTCGTCCGGTAACCGCGGCCGAGCGTGAACTGCCAGCCGCGGAGGGGTACACACTGGTTCTGGGGCGGGATCTCCTCGGCCGTCGGGTTGACGAGCTGGCCGCTGTCGCCGTATTGCGTGTCCGGCCCCAGGTCCTTCAGGCTCTCGAGGATGTCGTTGCGCGCCCGGTTGGCGAAGATGTCCGTGTAGGCCGGGCACGACCGGGCCGCGAAGGTGACGTAGTACCCCGTGCCCTGCGCGGCGGCCGCGGCCGCCGGGGCGGCCGCGATCACGCTCAGCGCGAGCGCGAGCGCGGCCACCAATACGGGCGCCGGCGCCCGCGCGATTCGGGGCAACAGCCGGCGTCGCCCTACCGGGTCAACAAGTCGCGGATACGAGAAGCGAACCACTCCCTCGATGTCCACTGTAGTCCCCGGCCCAGGCCCTCGTTCACCGATTCAGATCCTCGTTGCGAACCGGTCCACGAGCTCGAGCAGCGGACGCACGGAGATCGGCTTGGTCATGAACGCATCGGTGGCCTCACGGAGCTCAGGCGAGCGCGCGGCATCCGTGGCGTCGGCGGTGAGGATCACGACCGGGATCGCACGCGTGCGGTCGTCGGCGCGCAGCTCGGCGAGGACCGCCTCGCCCTCGAGGTCGGGCAGGTGCAGATCGAGCATGATCAGGTCCGGGCGATGCTCACGGGCCAACTCGAGCCCGAGGGCGCCCATCATCGCGGGAACCAGCTCGACGCTCGGACGGCGGCGCAGAACCGCCTCTACGAAACGGACGTTGGTGACCGTGTCCTCGATGTAGAGGACACGAAAGGCGCGGCCATAGGCGCGGCTGGCGAGCGTTCCCTCGTGATCGTCCTCGGCGGCGACGGCGAGCTCAGGCTCGGGCGCCCGCCGGAGCTCGATCCAGAACGTGCTGCCGACGCCGACCGTGCTCGAGACCCCGATCTGCCCGCCCATGCCCTCGGTCAGGCGGCGCGAGAGCGCCAGGCCCAACCCTGTGCCGGGGATCGCCGTGCTTCCGGCCTCGAGCCGCTGGAAGGGCACGAACAGCTTCGGAAGCGATGCGTCGCCGATGCCATGCCCGGTGTCCGTCACCGAGACCCGCACGGAGTCCTCCTGCGACTGCACCTCGAGCCGCACGGCGCCCCCGGGCCGGTTGTACTTGACCGCGTTGGTGAGCAGGTTGATCACGACCTGCTTGAGCCGGCCATGGTCGGCGAGGACCCAGACCTCCTCCATGCCGTCGGCGTGGGCGCTCAGCTGCATCCCCTCGCGCTGGGCCAGCGGCACCGTCAGCTCGAGCGCGTCTCGCAGGAGCTGCGACAGCGCGACCGGCTCGACCGACATCGTCATCCGGTCGGCCTCGATGCGGGCGATGTCGAGCACCTCGTCGACGAGCTCGAGCAGGTGTTGGCTGGCGTGCTGGATCGTCCTGGCCCAGCCCTGCTGCTCATCGGTGCGCGGATCGAGCGCGAGCAGTTCGCTGAAGCCGCCGATCGCAGTCAGCGGCGTGCGGAGCTCGTGACTCATGCGCGACAGGAACTCGTTCTTGGACGCGCTCGCGGCCCGCAGCTTCTCGTTGGCGTGCTGGAGCTCGGCCGAGCGGCGCAGGATCTCCGCCTCCATGCTCTCGGTGCGATCGCGGAGCTCGGTCGTCTCCGCCATCTGCTCGGCGCGGCGCTGCTCGAGCGCCACGAACTCGGTCACATCCTCGACCCGGTGGATGATGTACTCCAGCCCGCCGGCGGAGTCGAGCACCGGCGAGTTGACGGGGCTCCACCACCGCACCTCGAACCCGCCCCCCTCCCGTTCGGGACGCCGGATGTCGTACTTCTGCACCGCCATCGCGTCGGCCACCCGCCCGCGACGGACGCGCTCGAGTGACGCCCGCAGGTTGTCCTCGCCGGTGGCGTGAACGTCATCGGGATTGTCGGGAAACACGTCGAAGATGCCGCGTCCGACGATGTCTGCGCGCTCGGTCATCGTGGCGGCGAGGTAGGCGTCGCTCACGGCGACGATGCGCAGCTCGGGATCGAGCACGAGATAGAGCCCGGGCGCACGCTCGAACAGGGCCCGGAAGTCGATCTCCCTCCTCTCACTCGCTCCGTTCGGCCCTGATGTCACTTGATCCTCGCCCACGCACGGTGCCTTGCCGGGCGGATCGTAGCGACGAAACGACGCAACTACACGGCGGCGGCGGCGAGCGATCGGCGCTCGAGATCCATCACATCGGCCAGCAACGCGTAGGAGCGCCTGCGGGCACCGTGGTCGTGTGTGATCGTGACCACGATCACCTCCTCGGCGCCGTACTCGGCAGCCAGCTGCTCGATCCCCGCTCGGACCGTGGCCGGAGCGCCGATGATGCCGCGGCGGCCCGGCAGCCCGGCAGCCGCCGGGCGGCCTTCGTGCTCCAGGAACGCGGCCGCCGTCTCGGGCGTGGGCACGGCGATCAGCTCGCCGCGACGGAGCAGCGCCAGCGTCATCCGGCTGCTCGTCGCCAGGTGCTGCGCCTCCTCATCGGTGGGCGCGCACAGCACCCAGGCGGCGACCGCGGTCCGCGGCGCGGTCAGGTCGCGATGGGCGGCGAAGCGCTCCCGGTACAGCGCGGCGATCTCCGCCCCCGACGGGTTGATGAAGTCGGCGAACGCGTAGGGCAGGCCGAGCTCGCCGGCCCAGATTGCGCTCTGCGGCGAGGACCCGAGCAGCCACGGCACCGGGAGCTCGGGGCGCCCCGGGAGTGTCGCCGCGAGCCGCCGGAAGGGATGCGAGGCGGGCAGACTGTCGTCGAAGTAGCCGAGCAGCTCGGCGAGCTGCTGGGGGAAGTCGTCGGGCGCGGCGTCACGGCGATCGCGCTGCAGCGCGAACGTGGTCAGTGGGTCGGTTCCCGAGGCGCGCCCGAGGCCGAGGTCGATGCGTCCGGGGAACAACGCGGCGAGGATCGTGAACGCCTCAGCGACCCGCAACGGGCTGTAGTGCGGCAACATCACGCCGCCGCTGCCCACGCGGATCTGCTCCGTGGCCGCGGCGATCGGCCCGATCAGGGCGTCGGGGGCGGCACTGGCCAGCATCGGGCCGCCGTGGTGCTCGGCCACCCAGTAGCGGTGGTAGCCCAGCTCGTCGGCCAGACGGGCAAGGTCGATCGTGTTGCGCAGCGCGTCGGCGCCGCTGGACCCCTCCGGGATCGGGGACTGGTCGAGAACGGAGATGCGCACGCCCTCGATAGTAGTAATCGCGCCGAGCGGGCTCGGGGGCCCCCGCGCGGGCCGCGGCCTTCACACGATCGTCACGGCCGTGGCCGATTTCTGCACGTATCCTTGACAGACCCGCGCGGAGACTCCGAGTGCGGCGCCGCTGCCCAGAATCGACCGGCAAGGAGTCAGATGGAATGACGCTCGCAGGGTGGGCGCAGACATCATCTTCCTCGTCGTGCTGACCGCGCTCACGCCGTTGCTCGGCGGCTACATGGCGCGCGTGTATCCCGGATCGGGTCTGTTCGGGGTCCTGCTGCTCGTCGTGCTCGCCGTGTTCATCGCCGGTCTGATGGTCGGGTTCATCATCATCTTCGCGCTGCTCAACTTCCTCGCCGCGGTGTTCATCGGGCCGCTCGATCAAGCCCTCACCGCGCACCTGTACCCATAGCGACCGGCTCGCGCTCGCCGCCGCTCACGCCTCGGGTCCGGGCAGCCCCTCGAGGCCCGCGTACAGGCCCGCGGCGATGCCTGCG
>DATMGZ010000206.1:0-16466 GCA_035555155.1 Solirubrobacteraceae bacterium
GTCACCGGCGAGGGCGAGATCCGCGCCAACGTGATCTCCTCGCAGGCGATCCACGGGCGCTACGGCGGCGTCGTCCCGGAGATCGCCTCGCGCCACCATCTCGCGCTCATCGGCGACGTCGTCCAGGACGCCCTCGACCGGGCCCGCACCTCGCTTGCCCAGGTCGACCTCGTCGCCGTCACCGCCGGCCCGGGCCTGGTCGGAGCGCTGCTCGTCGGCGTTGCCACGGCCAAGGCGCTCGCGGCCGCGCACGAGCTGCCGCTGGCCCCCGTCGACCACCTCCACGGTCACGTCGCCGCGAGCTTCCTCGAGCCGGGCCCGTTCGAGCCGCCGTTCCTGAGCCTGATCGCCAGCGGCGGCCACACGCTGCTCGCGCGCGTCGACGGCCGCGGCCCCGGCCATGAGCTGCTCGGGCAGACGCTCGACGACGCCGCCGGCGAGGCATTCGACAAGGGCGCACGCCTACTCGGCCTCGGCTACCCGGGCGGTGCCGCGCTCGAACGCCTCGCCCGCGACGGCGATCCGGCCGCGTTCGCCTTCCCCACCGCCTCGCGCGTCCCGGGGCTCGACTTCTCCTTCGCCGGCCTCAAGACGGCGCTCCTGTACCGGGTGCGCGAGCTGGGCGAGACCGAGACCGACCGCCTCCGGGCCGACCTCGCCGCCTCCTACCAACATGCGATCGTCGAGATGCTCGCCGGCCGCGTCGCTCGCGGCCTGGCCCAGACCGGCTCCGAGCGCCTGGCCGTGGGGGGTGGGGTGGCGGCCAACGGGCCGCTGCGCGCCCGCCTGGCCGAGCTCGATGTGGCGCTCGACATCCCCGAGCCCGCGCTCTGCACCGATAACGCGGCGATGATCGCCAGCGCCGCCCGGTACGTACCCGAGCTGCCCTACCCGGACTATCTCGGGCTCGACGTCTACGCCAGCGGCGAACGGGCGGTGCCGGCCTGATGCGCACGGTCGTTCTCTACGGCCGCGCCGGGTGCTGCCTGTGCGACGAGGCCCGCGAGGTGCTCGAGCGCGTCCGCGCCGAGCGGCCGTTCGTCCTCGAGGAGCGCGACATCGAGGCCGACGATGCCCTGCACGCGGCGTACCTGGAGCGCATCCCCGTGGTCACGATCGACGGCCGCGAGGAGTTCGAGTACTTCGTCGATGAGCGCGAGTTCACACAGCGCCTACTGGCCCCCCCGATAGAGTGAGGGGCGGATGAGCTACACGGTGGGTCCCGGTACCGAGATAGCCCAGCCGGGCAGCGAGAAGCCGGGGGAGAAGCTTTCACTGGGGGTCGCGGCCCGTCTGTCGCGCTATCTCCAGGTACTCACACAGGCGCGCAAGATGGGCAAGGAGACGATCTCCTCACAGGAGCTCGCCGACTACACGCACGTGAACTCGACCCAGATCCGGCGCGATCTGTCCGGTTTTGGCAAGTTCGGCAAGCGCGGTGTCGGCTACAACGTCGAGTCGCTCGTATCCCAGATCCGCAAGATCCTGCGGACCTCCGGGCAGCACAACATCGCCCTGTTCGGCGCCGGCCACCTGGGCACCGCGATCGCCACCTCGGACATCTTCGCCGACCACGGCTTCCGGGTCGTCGCCGTGTTCGACCTCGATCGCGACAAGGTGGGGACGCAGATCGGCTCCCTCACGGTCCGTCACAACACCGAGCTCCGCGACATGGTCGACGAGGAGGACATCGTCGTGGCCGTGCTCGCGGTCCCCTCGCCCGCCGCCCAGATGCTCGCCGACGACCTCGTCGAAGCCGGTGTCAAGATCATCTTCAACTACTCCGACGCGCTGCTCCAGGTGCCGCCCGAGGTGACCGTCCACACCTCGAGCCCCGCCGTCGACCTGCTGTACGCCCTCTACTTCTATCTGACCTAACTCCCCGGACGTGGACGTCGATCTGGACACCGCTCGCGAGGCCTTCGAGGGCTCCACCGACTTCACGGTCGGGTTGGAGGAGGAGTTCGCGCTCCTCGACGCGTCCGATCTCGGCCTCACCGCGCGGTTTGACGAGATGAAGCGGGCCGCGGCGGCCGATCCCGTGCTGACCGAGTCGATCGCCGGTGAGCTGATCGCCTCGGAGATCGAGATCCGCTCCGGCCGCGGCGCGGACCTCTCCGCCGCGACGCTGGCCCAGCGCGACCGCCGGCGCCGGCTGTTCGCGCTGGCGGCCGAGCGGGGCATCGCGCTCGGCTCCACCGGCACCCATCCGTGGTCGGACTACCGCGACCAGCGCATCATCCAGACCGATCACTACCGCCGGGTCGAGGAGGGGCTGAAGTACGTCGCCTGGCGCAACAACACCTTCTCGCTGCACGCGCACGTCGGGATCCGCGGCGCCGCGCGCGCGGTGCGGGTATGCGATCGGCTGCGCCCCGCGCTGCCGTTGCTGCTGGCGATCTCGTCCAACTCGCCGTTCCTCGATGGTCGCGACTCGGGCCTGCACAGCGCCCGCACCCAGACCTTCACCCGGAGCTTCCCGCGCTGCGGCGTGCCCGACCCGTTCGGGAGCTGGGACGCGTTCGCCGACTACATCCGGTTTCTGTTCCGCACCAACTCGATCGTCGAGTACACGCAGGTGTGGTGGTCGATCCGCCCGCACCTGTCCTTCGGCACGGTCGAGGTCCGGATCTGCGACGCCCAGGCCACGGCGCCGGAAGCCGAGGGGCTGGCGGCGCTGATCGTGTCGTGTGTGGCACAGGCCGCCCGTGATATCGACGCCGGCGTGGCCAAGCCGGACGTCCCCGGCCGGCTGATCGAGGAGAACATGTGGCGCGCGATCCGCTACGGGCTGGACGGCAAGCTGCTCGACCTCGAGCGCCTGACCGAGTACCCGGCGGCGGCCGCGCTCGATCGCCTGCTGGAGTGGACCGCTCCGGTCCGCGCCGAGCTCGGGATCGACCTCGCGCTGCCCGAGCTCAACGGCGCGCAGCGCCAGCGGCGGCTCCTCGACGCGGGCGTGAGCCTACGGGAGATCTACGCCACCACTGTCGCGGAGACGCGCGAGACCTATGCTCAGGAGTCTGAGCATCCCGCGGAGGTGACCAAATGAGTGCAACCGGAGATCCATCGGACGTGCAGGAACCGCAGCCCGGCGCCGGAGGCCGGCCCGAAGACCAGATGTCCGAGGAGGAGCTGCGCGCGGCCTACGAGGCCGAGATCAGGAAGATCCGGGTCGAGCACGTCCTGCTCGAGCAGGTCGTGACGCTCGTCAACCTCGGGATGCGGCGCACCGGCCTGGCGCCCGGCACCGAGACCGAGCGCGATCCCGACCAGGTGCGAATCGCGATCGAGGCCGTGCGCGTGCTGCTCCCGCTGGTCGAGCAGGCGGTCCCGCAGCAGGCCGGCCCGATCCGCGACGCGCTCTCACAGCTGCAGCTCGCGTTCGTCCGTATCGGCGGCACGCCGGCCCCCGGCGGCCCGGCTCCTCCGCCGCCGCCGGCCGGAGAAGGCGGCCCGGATGGTCCGGGCGGTCCGGGTGGTCCTGGTGGTCCGGGTGGCTCCGAGGCCCCGCCGGCGAAGCCCGGCGAGGCGGGCCCGGCGCAGCGCAGCGGCCGGCTCTGGATCCCCGGCCAGTAGGCCGAATCGACAGCGTGGCGCAGGCGGCGAGCACCCGCAGGACGTTCGGGCGCCGTGCACGATAGACTCCCGCGCCGCTTTGCGGGGCCTCCGCCCGGGTTTCGGGGTGGTGGCCCTTCGTAGTTTCATGGCGCGCCCTTTTCCGCGCCCTCTCCCAACTAAGTAGAGCCCTCCGGAGGACTTTCTCTTGTCTAGCTTCCTGACGCACCACGGGGCGCTGGTCGCGCTGTTCGGCGCCGCGTGCGCCATCGTGTACGGCGCGGTCACCGCTCGCCAGCTCCTGGCGCTTTCGCCGGGTAACGAGCGGATGCGCTCCATCTCCGCGGCGGTCCAGGAGGGAGCCCGCGCGTACCTGAACCGGCAGTACACGACGATCGCCATCGTGGGCGTCGTGCTGTTCGTCGCCCTCATCCCGATCCAGAACATCCGGGTCGCGATCGGCTTCGCGATCGGCGGCTTCCTGTCCGCCTCGGCCGGGTACGTCGGGATGAACGTCTCCGTGCGCGCCAACGCCCGCGTCGCCGAGTCCGCTCGCAGCGGCGTCTCCCGCGCGCTCGACGTCGCCTTCCGCGGCGGCGCCGTCACCGGCATGCTCGTCGTCGGGTTGGCCCTGATCGGCGTCTCGGGCTACTACGGAATCCTCACCTGGATCGTCGGCGAGACCCCGCGTCAGGCCGTCGACGCCCTGATCGGGCTCGGCTTCGGGGGCTCGCTGATCTCCGTCTTCGCCCGCCTCGGCGGCGGCATCTTCACCAAGGGGGCCGACGTCGGCGCGGACCTGGTCGGCAAGATCGAGGCCGGGATCCCCGAGGACGACCCCCGCAACCCCGCCGTGATCGCCGACAACGTGGGCGACAACGTCGGCGACTGCGCCGGGATGGCCGCCGACCTGTTCGAGACCTATGCCGTCACCGCCGTCGCGGTGATGCTGCTCGGCGTCCTCATCTTCTCTTTCGCCAACCAGTCCGCCGTGGCGCTGTACCCGCTCGTCATGGGCGGCGTCTCGATCATCGCCTCGATCATCGGCACCTTCGCCGTGAAGTCGAGGTCCGGCAACGTCGAGCGCGCGCTGTACCAGGGCCTCATCGTCTCCGGCGTCCTCGCCGCGCTGGCCTTCCTGCCCGTGACCAAGTGGCTGATGGACGGCATCACCTACAAGGGCGGCGCCGCCGGTCCGCACTGGTGGAAGTTCTACTTCTGCGCCCTGATCGGCCTCGGCGTCACCGCGCTGCTGTTCGTGATCACCGACTATTACACCTCGACCCGCTTCTCGCCCGTCAAGAGCACCGCCCGCGCGTCCCAGACGGGCCACGCGACCAACATCATCCAGGGCCTCGCCCAGGGCTATCAGGCCACCGCGCTGCCGGCGATCGTGATCGCCCTCGGCGTGTTCGGCGCCTGGAAGCTCGGCGGCGGCGGCACCCAGGGCATCTATGGCATCGGCGTCGCCGTGATGGCGCAGCTGTCGCTCACCGGCCTCATCGTCGCCCTCGACGCCTTCGGCCCGATCACCGACAACGCCGGTGGTATCGCCGAGATGGCGGAGCTGCCCGAGGACGTGCGCAACGTCACCGACCGCCTCGACGCGGTCGGCAACACGACCAAGGCCGTCACCAAGGGGTACGCGATCGGCTCGGCCGCCCTCGCCGCCCTGGTGCTGTTCAGCGCGTTCGAGCGCGAGCTGCCGCTGCGCTCGCACTTTGCCTTCGTGCTCGGCAACCCGCCCGTGCTGATCGGCCTGCTGATCGGCGGGATGATGGTCTACCTGTTCGCCGCTCTCTCGATGGAGGCCGTGGGCCGCGCCGGCGCCGCCGTCGTCGAGGAGGTTCGCCGCCAGTTCCGGGAGAAGCCCGGGATCATGGAGGGCACCGATCAGCCCGAATACGGCACCTGCGTCGACATCGTCACCAAGGCCGCTCAGCGCGAGATGATCATCCCGTCGCTGATCCCGATCGTCCTCACGGTGATCGTCGGCCTGATCAGCGTCGAGGCCCTCGGCGGCATGCTCATCGGCGTCATCGTCGTGGGCCTGTTCGTCGCCATCTCGATGACGTCCGGCGGCGGCGCCTGGGACAACGCCAAGAAGCTGATCGAGGACGGCGCCTACGGCGGCAAGGGCTCCGAGGCCCACGCCGCCGCGGTCACCGGCGACACCGTCGGCGACCCGTTCAAGGACACCGCGGGCCCGGCCATCAACCCGATGATCAAGGTCGCCAACATCGTGGCGCTCCTGATCATCCCGATCATCACGTAGGCCTCTGGGTGTCGGCTCGGGCGGGGGTGGCCACACCTCCGCCCGGGACGGCTGATCGGGCTCGAAGCGCTGCAACTGAGTTTCGGGGGCCGGAACTCAGTTGCAGCACTTCGCCCGGTTGGCCGCCGTGGACCCGCAGCCCTCCCAACGCCCCCCCGGCCTCTCGCTACGCTCGGGTGAGCCATGTCCCTCTCCGTCGAGATCGGCCTGCTGCTGGCGCTGGGGACGGCCTTTGGCTCGGTCGCCGGGTTCCTCTACAAGTTCCGGGGCGCGCGCGAGGCGCCGGACGTCGATCTGCGCAAGCCGGTCAGCAGCTCGATCGCGCTGTTTCGCTCGCCGCTGTACGCGCTGGGGATCCTGGTCGCGCTCGGGTCGTGGGGGCTGCACGTCGGCGCGCTGTCGCTGGCCCCGATCTCGCTCGTGCAGACGGTGATCGCCGGCGGCCTGGTGCTGCTCACGGTGGTGGCCGACCGGCTGTTCGGGATCGAGGTGACCCGCCGAGAGTGGATCGGGGTGGGCCTCACGGCCGCGGGACTCGCGTTCCTGGCCGCGACCCTCGGCAACACGGCCGACGGGGCTCACTCGCACTATGCCCCCGGGACGCTGGCGGCGTACGCCGGCGCGCTCGGCTTCGCCGGCCTGGCCATCGCCGCGATCTCGCGGCGGGCGATGGCGCTCGCCGTCTCGGCGGGCCTGCTGTGGGCCGCCTCCGACACCTCGATCAAGGCGCTCAGCTCGCACCTGGGCCACCTCGGATTCGGGGTCCTGGTGCATCCGCTGGCCTTCGTGATCCTGATCGCCTCGCTGCTCGGCCTGCTGATCTCCGCCCGCAGCCTGCAGCTCGGGGATGCCGTGCCGGTCATCGCCGTGACTAGCGCGGCGGCGAACCTGGCCACGATCGCCGCCGGCCCGATCGTGTTCGGCGAGGCGCTCCCCTCCGGGCATCTGGAGCTCGTCGTGCGGCTGCTCGCGTTCGGGTTGGTGATCTTCGCCGCCGTGCTCACGCCGCCGCCGGCGGCGGGCCTCGAGCGCGGACCGACCGCCGGCGGCGATCGCTCCTAGGCAACCACTTAAGCTTCGCGTCCGATGCCCGACCCAAAACGCCTTCACGGCTCCGCCACGCGGACGATGTCGGTGATCATGATCGTGATCGGGATCGCCCTCATCATCAGGACGCTGGCCGCCGGCGGCACCGTGATCGCCACCGGCATCGTCCTCGGGGTGCTGTTCGTGGTCGCCGGCGCGGCACGGCTGTACGTGCAACTCCGGAGCGGCGGCTAGCTGAGTGCAGGAACGCACGATCAGTCACCGGGCGCTGTTCGCGGTCGTCTACACGACCTCGGTCAGCTCCGTCTACTTCGCGCTCGGCGTGGTCGCCCACCGGGCGAACGGCCTGACCCCGCTCGTCTTCCTGGCGGCCGGCATCTTCTTTCAGCTCACGGCCATGACCTACGCCGAGGGGGCCGGCCTGCACCAGGAGCGGGGGGGTTCGGCGGTGTTCGCCCGCCACGCGTTCAACGAGCTGGTCAGCTTCATCGCCGGCTGGGCGATCGTTCTCGACTACACGATCCTCGTCGCCGTCACCGCGCTCACGGTGCCGAGCTACCTGGCCGCCTTCTGGGGCCCAATCGGCCGCGGCGGACTCGAGATCGCGGTCGCGCTGGGTGTGATCGTGTTCGTGGCCATCGACAACCTCACCGGCGTCAGCGCGCGCCGGCTGCGTCGCCGGATCCTCGTCACCGCGGTCGACCTGGTGATCCAGGCCAGCGTGATCGTGCTCGGACTGCTGCTCGCGTTCCACCCCGATCACCTCAAAGCGACGATTCACCTTGGCACGGCGCCCACGGTCTCCAATCTCCTGTTCGCGCTGCCGATCGGCGTGATCGCCTTCACCGGCCTCGAGGCGGCCGCGGGCCTGGCCGGCGAGGTTCGCGCGACCCCGCGTGACGTGCGCCGCCTGATCGGACCCGGCGCGGCGGTGATCGTGACGATCTACGTGGGGATCGCGCTCGTCGGCGTCGGCGCGTTGCCGGTCGACCACGGAATGACCGCGCTCGGCCAGACGCATATCAATGCCCCGGTGCTCGGGATCGTCTCGGTGTACAAGCCGACCTGGGTCGCCGACCTCCTCAAGTACGCCGTCGCGATCGGCGGCGCGCTCGGGCTCGTGGCCGCGGCCGGGTCCTCGATGCTCGGCGTCTCACGCGTGGGCTACTCCCTGGCCACCAACCGTCACATCCCCAGCTCGATCGGCCGTCTGCACCAGCGCTGGGGCACGCCGTACGTGGTCATCGCCGCGACCGCGCTCGGCGCGGCGGCGTTGGTGCTGCCGACCGATCTCGAGCTGCTGGTCGGGATCTATGCGTTTGGAGCCATGCTCGCGTTCACGATCGCTCACGTGGCGGTGATCACGCTGCGCTTCCGCGAGCCCGACCGCCCGCGCCAGTACAGGATCCCGTTCTCGATCCCGTTCCGAGGTGCCAGCCTCCCGCTGCCGGCCGTCCTGGGCGCGCTGCTCGCGGGCGTTGGCTGGATCAGCGTGATCGTGTTCCACACCGGCGCCCGGTATGTCGGCGTGGCGTGGCTGCTGGCCGGCGTGGCGCTGTACGTGGTCTACCGCAAGGTCGAAGGCAAGCCGATCCTCCGGAGGGTCACGATCCCGGATCGGGCGCTGCGCCACGAGGCGCTCGAGCCGGAATTCGGCTCGATCCTCGTGCCCATCTTCGGCACCCCGCTGGACGACGACATCGTGCAGACGGCGGGCCGGCTGGCCGGGCCCGAGCACGACGACACCAACCCCGAGGGCGCCGTGATCGAGGCGATCTGGGTGTTCGAGGTGCCGATGGCGCTGCCGATCGACGCGAGCCTGCCCGAGCCACAGGTCAAGCGCGCGCGCGACGCGCTCTCCCGAGCCAAGGTGGTGGGGGAGGAGTACGAAGGCGTGACCGTGGCCACCGCGCTCGTGCGCGCCCGTCGCGCGGGCCAGGGCATCGTCTCGGAGGCCAAGCGGCGCGGGGTCGAGGCGATCGTCCTCGCGGCCGAGGAGCCGTCGCGGGTGCGGGGGGGAGGACTGCTCGGCGGCGCCGGCGGCCCGCTCGAGAACTACATCGGCGAGGTCACGAAATACGTCATCCGCAAGGCCCCCTGCCGAGTGATCCTGACCGCTCCTCCGGCCGACCGGGTGATCGATGCCGACAACGATCCCGTACAGGTACACGATGGCTGATCCACGCCGCTAGAGTCCCAGACATGTTCATCCTGATAGCCGGAGCAGGGAGGGTGGGCTCGGCGGTCGCGAAGCGGGCGCTCGAGGCCGGGCACGAGGTTTCCGTGCTCGATACCGACCCGCTCTCGCACGAGCGCCTCGACAAGGACCCCACGCGCACGTGGGAGGACATGGGGGGCCGTTTCACGGTCGGCGCGGCGCTCGAGGTCGACGGCCTGATCGAGGCCGGGATCGAGGAGGCCGACGTGTTCATCGCCGCCACCAGCGGTGACAACACGAATCTGGTCATCGCTCAGATCGCCCAGCGACGCTTCAACGTGCCCCGGGTCGTCGTTCGGGTGGCCGACCCGGGTCGCGCAGCCTGGTACGCGGAGCAGGGACTGCACACGATCTGCCCCACGCAGATCGCCATCGACCAGGCCGAACGCGTGGCGCTGGCACCATGAGCGGCGGAGGCCTCGCGTGTACGTGATCATCGCCGGAGCCGGCAAGGTCGGCTGGAACCTGGCCCGCGAGCTGATCGCCAAGGGCCAGGAGGTGTCGCTGATCGAGTCCGATCACCGGCGCTACCGGGTCGTCGAGGAGGAGCTCGAGCACGCCGTTCAGTACGGTGACGCCACCGAGCTGTGGGTGCTCGAACGCGCCGGCATCCAGCGCGCCGACCTCGTCATCGCGGTGACCGGCGATGATGAGGACAACATGCTGATCTGCCAGGTCGCCAAGGAGAAGTACGGTGCCCAGCGGATCGTCGCCCGCGTGAACAACCCGCGCAACCTCCAGCACTTCAAGCTGCTGGGGATCCAGCCCGCCGTCTCGGCCACCGACCTGATCCTGCGCCTGATCGAGCACGAGGTGCCCGAGTACGGGCTCGTCCAGCTGCTCGCGCTCGAGGAGGAGCGGCTCGAGATCATCGAGCTCGAGGTGTCCGCGGGCTCGGTCGCGGCCGGCAGCCGCGTGGCCGACGTGGAGCTCCCCGACGGCGCGCTGATCATCTCCGTCCTACGTGGCGGCGCCGGATTTGTGCCCAAGGCCGACTCCGTGATCCAGGCCGGCGACCAGGTGCTCCTGATCCTCGACCCGGGGCTCGAGGACGACATCACGCCGCAGTTCGCCGCCCGCGCCGGGGCGGCAGTGGACGGCAAGCGGTGAGCGCCGCTCGCGCGCATGGCTGACCGCGAGGTCGACTTCCTGATCATCGGCGGCGGTATGGCCGCCGGCAACTGCGCCCGCTGGCTGCGCGAGGAGGGGGCCGAGGGCTCGATTCTGCTCGTCGGCCGCGAGCCTGACCTACCCTACAACCGGCCGCCGTGCTCCAAGGAGTATCTGCAGGGCAAGGAGTCGCGCGACGACGTCCTGTTCCGTCCGCCCGAGTGGTACGAGGAGAACGCGGTCGAGGCGCTCACGCGGGTCTCGGCGATGAAGCTCGACACCGGCGCCAAGACGGTCAGGCTCGCCAACAAGCAGGAGGTCGGCTTCGGCCGGGCACTCATCGCCACCGGGGCCAACGTCCGGCGCCTGAACGTCCCCGGCTGCGACCTCGAGGGCATCCACTACCTGCGCACGCTCGGCAACAGCGACACGATCCGTGCCGACGCGGCCGGCAAGCGCGTGGTGCTGATCGGCGGGTCCTACATCGGCACCGAGGTGGCGGCGTCGCTGACTGTGCTCGGCAGCGAGTGCTCGATCGCGATGATCGAGCCCGTCGTGCTGAGCCGAACCTTCGGCGAGACGGCCGGCCGCTTCTTCCAGGATCGCCTCGAGGAGCACGGGATCACGGTCCACGGCGGCGAGGAGCTCGAGTCCTTCGAGGGCAGCGGCGACCGCGTCACCCACGTCGTCCTGAAGTCCGGCCGCAAGCTCGCCGCCGACGCCGTCGTGATCGGCGCCGGCGCTGTCCCCGACGTGACGCTGGCCCGAGGCGCCGGGCTGACGATCGGCCATAGCGGCGGCGTCGAGGTCGACTCCCGGCTGCAGAGTGCCGTCCCCGGCATCTACGCCGCCGGCGACATCGCCGAGTACGAGAGCGTCGTCCACGGTGGACGCCGGCTCCGGGTCGAGCACTGGGACGTCGCCTTCAACCAGGGCAAGACCGCGGCGCTCAACATGCTCGGCCGCGATCAGCCCCATGACGTCGTGCCCTACTTCTTCTCCGACCTCGCCGACTGGGCCTCGCTCGAGTACGTCGGGCCGGCCTCGAGCTGGGACCGCGAGGTCGTGCGCGGTCAGGTCGAGCAGGGCGAGTTCAGCGTCTGGTACCTGGCTCAGGGCGCGCTGGCCGCGGCGCTGTCCGTCGGGCACTCCGACGACCTCGAGCACGCGCGCCGGCTGATCGCCGGGCGCACCCCGCTCGGCGACGGGTCGGCGCTGGCCGACCTCGACACCGACCTCGCGACCCTCTAACTCTTATGGAGAGAGTTTTGTCAAGGGCTGAACGCCGGATGCCCGCGACTGTGGCGGGCATCTTGTCGATCGAGAGGGGCGGCAGGCCTGGCCGTGACATCTTGGGTGCGCGACGCGCGGTCAGACTCTTATACGCGGTTCGTCTCGCCGCAGGACCGGGTTTCGTCGTGAGAGCCAGTGCCGTCTAAGATCGAGCCTGGGCCGGCGTGCCGGCTGCTCATAGTTAGATCGCTGATGCTCTCGCGCGTTGGCTGGTTCCTGCCGCCCTTCTCGACCGACGTGGCGTGAGGCGTTCCCCGGTCAGTCGGCGCGGGCCAGTGCCCAGCAGAAGCCGGTGAGCTCGCGGGCGACCGCGACGGCGACGATCGTGCGTCGCTTGCCGCGTTGGGTGTCGAGGCGTTGCCAGACGCGGTGCAGGCGCTGTTGCGCTTGCCAGGAGATCTGGACGATGTGGGCAGGCTGGCCGTCCTGACGGCGTTGCAGTGTGATGCCGCGGGCGGGGGGCTTGCGGTAATGCCAGCTGGCCTCGACGAGCAGCCGGCGGGCGTGTCGTGAGCCGGTCTTGGTGATCGATCCCTGCCGTCGGGTCTGGCCGGTGCTGTTCTCCGACGGCACCAGGCCGAGGTAGCTCATCAGCTTCCCCGGCCGGTCGAACCGGTCGAAGTCGCCGATCTCGGCGGCCAGGCCGACGGCAGAGAGCGTGTCGATGCCGCGCAGGCAGCGCAGCCGACCGATCGTCTGCGCCCACGGCGAGCCAGGGACGAGCTCCGCGATCGCGGTCTCCAGGCTCGTGCGGCGCAGCTCGAGCGTGTCGATCGCGCCGAGATGATCGAGCAGGGTTGCCTGCGTGCCGCCGTCGAGCTGTTCGGAGCGCAGCCACGCGCGATGCTTCTGCGTCCACGTGCTGCTCGTGTCCTCGTACACGATCCCGTGGCGGAGCAGCAGCTTCGACAGTCGCTGCCGGGCGCGCATCAGATCGCCGCGGACGTCCTCCCGGGCGCGGACGAGATCACGCAGCGCCTCCTCCTCGATGCTCGGCACCCGGACGGGGTGCAGCCCGTCGATCATCAACAGCCGCAGCACCCGCTCGGCGTCCCGCAGGTCGGTCTTGATCTTGTCCTGCGCCGGGCGCTCGATCTTCCCCGGCGCCGCCACCACACACCCGATCCCGGCCGCGTGCAACGCGCGCGCGAGCCCGTATCCGGTCGGACCGGCCTCATACGCCGCCCGGGTCGGGCCGGGCAGCCGCTCGAGGAACTCCACTACCTTCGCGGTCTCGCCCGGCAGTCGCTGCGAGCGCAGCTCACCCGACTGCGCGTCCAGCGTGACAGCGAGCACGCTGCGCGCATGCACGTCCAGACCAGCCCAACTGCGAACCTTCGCCATGGGTCGGCACTCCTTCCGTATGGGGTCTTGTGGTCGACCACCGAGGTCATCACCCTCGGTGCGTCTCACCCACCGCACGACACGCGCGCGAGGGGTGCCGGCCTACCTTCGACAGACGGGTCGGCCAGACCTCCATATGGTCTAATCGCCTGAGTTCGGGTTCTCGCGCGGCGGACTCGGCGGCGTGGGCGAAGCCGGCGGGCTGGGCCGGCGCGCGCCGCCGGGGAAGCGGTCGACGAGCCGTCCGAAGCGATCGATCGCCCCTTCCAGCGGCATTGCGATGTCGAGCGCGCGCTCCAGTGCCGGCAGGACGGTGATCAGCTCCGTGCCCGTCTCCACGACCCGCGTGGCGCTGCCGACGATCTCGGCGCCCCGGCTGTCGACCTGTCGGCCGAGCGTGTGCATGCGCTCGCCCATCTCGAGCAGTGCCGCCGCGCGAAGATCGAGCCGCTCGCCGAGCAGCAGGATCGCATCGGCGCGTTCGTCGAGCCGCTCGGCGATCAGGAGCACGGCCCGGCCGATCCCCGCGATCTCCTCGCCCAGCGCGAGCATCTGATCGAGCTGATCGGGCGCGAAGCGGGCCAGCTGCGCCACCGCTGCGAGATCCGACAGCACGCGGCCGATCACCGCCGAGGGCATCCGCGTCGCCAGACCGAGCACACTCATCGTGCTGACAGTAGCTCACGGCGCGGGGCGAGTGCGAGGCTGTTCCCGACGCTCCCGGCCCGCACGCTTGCATCCCGTCGTGCTTGCATATACTCGCCCGGCGAGGCTCAGCCTGGTCCAGGATCCCTGGGGAATGGTGTAACGGCAGCACGCGACGCTCTGGACGTCGAAGTTGGGGTTCGAATCCCTGTTCCCCAGTTGAGAACCTCGCGCACGGGTCCCTGCGCGATGGGCCCGCCTGGGCCGGGGGCGGCCCCTCCGCGGGACCGTTATGCCGCCGGCGGATCGGTGAACTGCGCCGGCTGCTTCGTGACCCCGGCGGTGACCGCCGCGAGCTGGTTGGGGGAGCCGATCAGGCCGAACTGGAGCTCGGCCTCCAGCGCCAGGGTCTGCTCCGGGGACCCGGTCCATGCCTCGTCGAGCAGTCGCTTGGCGCCGCGCACCGCGTCGGGCGAGCGGCCGGCGATCTCGGCCGCGAGCGCGAGCGCCGAGGCGAGCGGATCCTCGGTGACGTGGGTGACGACGCCGAGCGCCTCGGCCTCGCTGCCGCTGAAGACGCGCCCGGTGTAGGTCAGCTCCTTGGCCACGTCGATCGAGACGAGGCGGGGGAGGGTCCGCGTCAGCGACATGTCGGGGATGAGACCCCACTTGATCTCCATCACCGAGAGCCGCGTGTCCGGCGCGGCGAAGCGGATGTCGGCACCGAGCGCGATCTGGAGGCCGCCACCGAGGCAGTTGCCGTGCAGCGCCGCGATCACGGGCACGGGCAGTCGCACCCAGTCGTAGGCGGCCCGCTGGAACCAGTTCGGCGGCTCGGCGCGGAGGCGGTCGTGCAGGCCATCGAGTCCGCTCGGGGCCGACATCAGGCTGGCGATGTCGAGCCCGGAGCAGAAGCTCGGGCCCTCGCCGTGCAGGACGACCGCGCGGACACCCGTCTGCGCCGCGACCTGCTCGGCGGCGCCGACGATGGCCTCGAACATGGCGATGTCGAGTGCGTTGTGCTTCTCGGCGCGGGTCAGCCTGACGACTGCCACGTGGTCGCGTGTCTCGATCCTGACCCGATCCTCGCTCATCGGAGCGGGAGACTATCCGGCCAGCCGTCACGGCGCACGACGCGCGGTGCGGGCGGGGCACCCGGGGCGCACGCGGCCGCTACGCCGCGGCCTGCTCGGCCCAGTCGCGATACAGCCGCCAGTAGTGGCCCTGTGCGTCGAGCAGCTCGTCGTGCGTTCCCTGCTCCACGATCCGGCCGTGCTCGATCACGACGATCCGCCCGGCGTGGCGGATCGTCGAGAGCCGGTGGGCGATCACGATCGCGGTGCGCCCGGCGACGAGCCGGCGCAGGCCCTGCTCGATCAGTGTCTCGGTGTGGACGTCGACGTTGGAGGTGGCCTCGTCGAGCACGAGGATGCGCGGGTCGGCGACCAGCGCGCGGGCGAAGGCGATCAACTGGCGCTGGCCGGCTGAGAGCTGCACGCCGCGCTCCCCGACCTGGGTGTCGTAGCCGTTCTCGAGGCCGGTGATGAAGCCGTGGGCGCCGATCGCCTCGGCCGCCGTCTCGATCTCCCGATCGGTCGCGCCCGGGCGCCCGAAGGCGATGTTCTCTTTCACCGTGCCGCTGAACAGGAAGCCCTCCTGGGGCACGATTCCCATCTGGGAGCGCAGCGACTCGGCGGTCACCGACCGCAGGTCGTGGCCGTCGACGAGCAGGCTGCCGAGCGTCGGGTCGTAGAACCGCGCCACGAGCTTGGCCAACGTCGACTTGCCGGCGCCGGTCTCGCCGACCAGCGCCACGGTCTGGCCCGGCGGGATGGTCAGGTCGATGTCCCGCAGCGCCCATGCGCCCTCGTCGTCGGTCCCGTAGCGGAATGAGACGTCGTCGAAGCGCAGGCCGCCCTTGACCCGCGGCAGGTCGAGCGCGCCCGCCTGGTCGCTGAGCTCGGGCTGCTCGTCCATCAGCTCGAAGATCTTGTCCAGCGCGGCCATACCCGACTGGTACGTCGTGTACAGCTGCGACAGCTGCTGAATCGGGTCGAAGAAATTGTTGAGCGCCGCCACGAACGCGAACACGACACCGGTCGAGGTGCTCCCGTTGATCGCCGCGATCCCTCCCACGACGAGGATCTCGATGGTCACGAGCGCCGACAGCAGTTCCACCGCGGGGAAGTAGGCGGCGTTGAGGTTGACTGTGGTCATGTTGGCCGCGCGGTTGTCGTCGTTGAGCTCATGGAAGCGGGCGATGTGGCGCGGCTCCTGCCCGAACGCCCGCACGACCCGGATCCCCGACAGCGTCTCCTGCAGGTAGCCGGTGATCCACGCGATCTTCTCCCGCGTCAGGCGATACGCATCGGCCGAGGCGATGCGGAAGATGAACCCGCCGATGGCCAGCAGCGGCAGCGCGATGAAGGTCAAGAGCGCGAGGTGCGGATCCATCACGAACAGGATCACGACGACGCCGATCAGCATAAGACCCGACTGGATCAGCGTCGCCATGCCGTCGGAGACGAGCTGGTCGAGCGCCTCGACGTCGTTGGTCAGCCGGGAGATGATGACGCCGGCCCGATTGCGCGAATAGAAGCCGATCGACAGCGACTGCAGGTGCTCGAACAGGGCCAGGCGCAGGTCCTGCAGCGCGCGCTGGCCGACCCACCCGACGAGGTAGGTCTGGACGTAGGACGCCACCGCGTAGACGATCGCAGAGAGCACGAACAGGGCCACGATCACATCGAGGGCGTGCACGTCGTGCTTCTGGATCCCGTTGTCGATGGCCAGCTTGGCCAGCGGCGCCGGCGCCAGCGCGGCGGCCGTCGCGAGCACCAGCGCGACGAACATCGCCAGCACCCGCCAGCGATACGGCGCCAGGATCTCGACAAGACCGCGCAGCTTGCGCCCGCGACCCGAGGTCTGTCGCAGCCGGCGCCGGATCTCGCTCATCCGCCCGGAGTCCTGGCTGAC
>DATMGZ010000207.1:0-3504 GCA_035555155.1 Solirubrobacteraceae bacterium
CGCACCCGCCCTGGCCCAGGCCGACGTCGGGGTGGCGATGAACACCGGCACCCAGGCCGCGCGCGAGGCCGGCAACATGGTCGACCTCGACTCCAACCCCACGAAGCTGATCGAGATCGTCGAGGTCGGCAAGCAGCTGCTGATCACCCGCGGCGCGCTGACCACGTTCTCGATCGCCAACGACGTCGCCAAGTACTTCGCGATCCTGCCCGCGATCTTCGTCGCCACCTGGGCGACCTCGCCCGGCGGCAAGGGCCCGCTGAACGTGCTCAACATCATGCACCTGGGCACGCCCGAGTCGGCCGTGATCTCGGCCATCATCTTCAACGCGCTCGTGATCCCGCTGCTGATCCCGATCGCGCTCAGAGGCGTCAGCTACCGACCGATCGGCGCCAGCGCCCTCCTGCGCCGCAACCTGCTGATCTACGGCCTCGGCGGCATCATCGCCCCGTTCATCGGGATCAAGCTGATCGACCTGATCATCCACAACCTGCTCGGGGCCTGAGGACGGCGCGGCTGCCCGGATCGCCCGGTTTCCGCCAACGCGGTGGCGGCCCCCGGCCAACCCCACGATCATGCCTCTGGTGACCGACTCAGGCATCAGCCCACTATCGAACATGGCGCCCACCGCGGACGTCGCTGCACCCGGCGGACGCCGGCGCGGGCGCTACAAGATCTTCCTCGGCATGGCCGCCGGCGTCGGCAAGACGTACCGCATGCTCCAAGAGGGGCAGGCGGAGGCCGAGTCGGGTCGCGACGTCGTGATCGGATACATCGAGCCCCACGACCGCCAGGACACCGTCGAGCAGGCTGCGGGTCTCGAGATGATTCCCCGGCGGCGGGTCACCTACCGTGACTCGACGCTCGAGGAGATGGACCTCCCCGCGCTCCTGCGCCGCACGCCGGAGCTGGCGCTGATCGACGAGCTGGCGCACACCAACGCGCCCGGGGTCGAGCACGAGAAGCGCTATCAGGACATCGAGAACGTGCTCGCGGCCGGAATCGACGTGTACTCCACCGTCAACGTCCAGCACCTCGAGACCCTCAACGACCAGGTCGCCGAGCTGACCGGCATCCGCGTCAGCGAGACGGTGCCCGACGCCGTGCTCGGATCGGCCGACGACGTCGTCCTGATCGACATCACCCCGCAATCGCTGATCGAACGGCTGCTCGCCGGCAAGGTCTACCCCGGCGAGCGCATCGAGACGGCGCTGAACAACTTCTTCAAGCTCGAGAACCTCTCGGCGCTGCGCGAAGTCGCCCTGCGCCAGGTCGCCGAAGAGGTCGAGGCCAAGCGAATCCCCGCCGAGTCCGGCACCTCCGGCCGCGGGCGCGAGGAGCGCCTGATCGACACCGCCGCGCCGCAGGCGATCGGCGAGCGCCTGCTGGCCCTGATCACCCCCCGGCCCAAGTCCCAGCGCGTCGTGCGGCGGGCCTGGCGCTCGGCCCAGCGCCTCGGCGGCGAGCTCGACCTGCTGTGGGTCACCGACCGCGACCCCAAGGCCGCCGAGCAGGAGCAGCTCGACGCGCTGCGCCGGCTGGCCAGCGTGCTCGGCGCCCATCTGCTGATCGAGCACGGCGACGACGTCGCGCTCACCGCCCAGCGCGTGGCGATCGAGCGCGGCAGCACCTACATCCTGATGGGCACCCCGAAACCGCGCAACGCGATCCGCCGGCTGATCGAGCCGGCGCTGCCGTTCCGCCTGCTCGGGCTGCTGCCCGGCGTCGACCTCCGAATCGTCGCCGACCGCACACGAATGACCAAGGAGGAAGACCGATGACGCTGCCATTGATCGTGATCGTCGTGGCGCTGGTGATCGCGCTCGCGGTGCTCGCCTGGGTGCACCTGACCGATCGCACGCGGAGGCCGTCGCGCTCGCCGGCCGCCGGCGCGCGGCGCCGGATCCTGTTCCCGTTCGTCGCCTACGCACTCTCGCAGCAGGCACTCGACGCCGCTCTGCGCCTGGCCAGCGCCGAGAACGCGACCCTGGTCCCGGTGTTCCTGGCCCGCGTGTCGCTGCACCTGCCGCTCGACACCCCCCTCCCCCGGCAATCGGCAATCGCGATCCAACTCCAGGAGGCGATCGAGCACCGGGCGACGAAGTTCGGCATCCCGGTCGACGCCCGGATCGAGCGCGGGCGCACGTACCGGCACGCGCTCCGGCTGACGATGGAGCACGAGCGCTTCGACCGGATCGTGATCGCCGCCGCGCCGCGCGGTGGAGCCGGGTTCAACCCCGACGACGTGGCCTGGCTGCTCGCCAACGCCCCGGGCGAGATCGTGGTCCTGCGCCCCGACGAGGACGAGCGCCTGGGACCGCCACCGCCGCCCCGGGCCCGGCGTACGCGAGCGGTCCGCGCGCGCGAGCGCTCCGAACGGGCCAAGGCCGCGGCGGTGTAGTGGCCTACTCGTGCAGGTGGAACGGCAGCGTGGCCACGACCGCGTTGGTGCGGGACTTGAGCACCGCCCCAAGCAGCCGGCCGCGCTGGTTGTGCAGGATCTCGTGACGGCGCCGGCGCGGGATGATCTCGGGGATCAACACCACCACGGTCACGTCCAGGTCCTCTTTCTGGATCGACTTGACGTAGCGGACGACCGAGCGCACGAAGGCTCGATGGGGGTCGACGAGCACCTCGATCGGGACGCCCGGGTGCCACTCGTCCCAGGCGCGCTTGACGTGCTGGGCCTCCTTCTCGTCGGCCGCCACGGCAACGCCGATGACTGTGTCGCTGATCGAGAGCGCGGCGCACAGGGCCTGCTCGGTCAGCAGGTTGACCGTCGACGTGGGCACGATCACGATGCTCTGGCGCTTGCGCGGGTGCGGCGGGGTCTTGCCGAGCTTGAGCTCACTGGCCACCTCGGCGTAGTAGCGCTCGGTCTGCCAGAACAGGATCATCATCAGCGGGACCGCGATCGTCACCACCCACGCGCCCTCGAGGAACTTGGTCGACAGGAACACGCACACCGCCACCGCGGTCATGACCGCGCCGACGCCGTTGAGCGCCGCCCGCAGGCGCCAGCGCGGAGGGCGTTTCCTGCGCCAGTGGCGCACGAGGCCGATCTGGCTGATCGTAAAGCCGACGAATACCCCGATCGTGAACAGCGGGATTAGCTTGTTGGTCTCGGCTTCGACCGCCCCGAGCAGGACGGCGGCCAGCAGTGCCAGGGCGATGATCCCGTGCCGGTAGACCGGGCGCTCCGCCCGCAGGTAGAACAGATGCGGGAGACGATGATCCTTGGCCAGCAGGCTCATCAGCACCGGCAGACCGCCGAAGCTCGTGTTCGCCGCCAGCGCCAGCACCAGGGTGACCGCGAGGTTCGAGACGTAATAGGGCCACCCGGTCCCGAACGCCGCCGCCGTCAACTGGGCCAGGACCGTCACACCTCCCCGGGGCACGACGTGATGCGCGCGGATGAGCAGCGCCAGCCCCACCAGCATCACGCCGAGCAGCACTCCGAGTGAGACCTCGGTTCGCTGGGCGGTGCGGATCCGCGGCTTGCGG
>DATMGZ010000208.1:0-19690 GCA_035555155.1 Solirubrobacteraceae bacterium
CATCAAGTACGTGGCCGAGCCGATCGGCGTCGTCCTGGGCCTGCTGCCGATCACCAACCCGACCTCGACCGCGCTGTTCAAGTCGATCGTCGGCGCCAAGACCCGCAACGCGATGATCTTCCGCCCGTCGGCGCGCGCGGCCCGCTGCGCGTCCCGGGCAATCGAGATCCTCCAGGCCGCCGGCGAGGAAGTGGGCCTGCCCCCGAACACGCTGCAAGTGATTCCCGACCCGACGCTCGACGTCTCCCAGTACCTCTTCCACCACTCCGGCGTCAACTTCATCTGGACCACAGGCGGCCCGAAGGCGGTCCGCGCCACGCTCGAGGCCGGCAAGCCGTGCCTCTGCGTCGGTCCAGGCAACGCGCCGGTGTATGTGCACCGCAGCGCCGACCTGCGCATGGCCGTGGTGGACATCCTCATCTCCAAGACCTTCGACGCCTCCGTCATCTGCCCCGCCGAGCAGACGTGCGTGATCGACGCGCCGGTCTATGACGAACTCCTGGCCGAGTTCGACCGCATGGGCGCGCAGCTCCTCACCGACGCCGAGGTGGCAAAGCTGTGCGAGCACATCATCGCCGACGACGGCTCGATCGAGCTGATCGCCCTCGGGCAGTCGTGCCTGAATCTGGCCGGTATCGCCGGCATCGAGGTGCGACCTGATGCCAAGGTGCTGCTCGCGCCGCTGCCGTCGGATCTCGAACAGCTCGCCGCGCATCCGCTACTGCAGGAGAAGCTGATGCCCGTGCTCGGCGTCGTGCGCTCTCCGTCACTTGAGCACGGCATCGATGCCTGTGCGCTGGTGACCGAGCACGAGGGCCTCGGCCACACCTCGGCCGTCTACACGCGCGACGAGGCCGTCTCCGATCGCTTCGCGCAGACGATCCAGACCGGCCGCATCCTGGTCAACGCCCCCACCGCTGTGGGCGCGCTGGGCGGGATCTACAACTCGATGACGCCGACGTTCTCGCTCGGCTGCGGCACCTGGGGTGGCTCGATGACGACCGACAACATCAATTACCGCAATCTGCTCAACGTCAAGGCCGTCTCGTATCGCCAGGCACCGCCGCAGTGGTTCCGCGTCCCCGCGGACACGTACTTCAACTCGGGCTCGCTCGACGCCCTCCGGCAGCTGCACATTCGCCAGGCGCTCGTCGTCACCGATCCCATCTGCGAGGACATCGGCATGGTCGACCAGCTTCGTCGCTATCTCGGTGACGCCGCCGTGCATGTCTTCTCCGAGGTCGAACCCGAGCCGCGCGAGGAGCAGGTGCGCGCGGGGGTCGACGCGCTCCGGCGCTTCGAGCCCGACGCGGTCATCGCGATCGGTGGCGGGTCGGTGATGGACGCGGGCAAGGCCATGCGTCTCTTCTATGAGAGCCCTGAGCTGCGCATGCGCGAGCTCGCGCTTCCGTTCCTCGACGCGCGCAAACGCGTGGCCCAGTACCCCGAACAGGAGCACACGATCAAGCTGATCGCGGTCCCGACGACGGCGGGGACGGGGTCGGAGGTCTCGCCGGCGGCGGTGCTCACTGTCGGTGATCGGAAGGTGACGCTCGTCGACTACTCGCTGCTCCCCGATGTCGCCATCATCGAGCCCACCCTGACGGCCTCGATGCCGCGTCAGGTCACGGCCGACAGTGGCGTCGACGCGCTCACGCACGCGCTCGAGGCGGGCGTTTCGATCTTCGCCTCGCCGTACACCGACGCGTTCGCCATGCAGGCGGTGAACATGATCCTGACGAACCTCCCCCGCGCCTTCGAGGACGGCAGCGACATGGAGGCACGCACCGCGATGGCCAACGCGGCGACGATCGCCGGGCTGGCGTTCTCGAACGCCTTCGTGGGCGTGTGCCACGCCCTGGCCCACGCGGTCGGCGCCCGCTTCCACGTCTCCCACGGACGCGCCAACGGGATCTTCCTGCCGCACGTGCTGCGCTACAACGCCTCGCTGCCGAGCAAGTTCATGCCGGCCCCGAGCTACACGGCCTACGTGGCGCCGGAGAAGTACGCGCAGATCGGCTGGGTGTTCGGTCTGGGCGGGAAGTCCGAGGAGCAGCGCCGCCAGCGCCTGTTCGCCCGCGTGGATGAGCTGCTTGATGCGGTCGAGATCCCGCGCTCACTGGCCGAGGTCGGCGTGCCGGAGGCCGAATACGAGGCTGCCCTGCCCGAACTGGCCCGGGCCGCCTTGATGGACCCAAGCATTCGCACCAACCCGCGCATCCCGATGGTCATCGAGCTGCTGGACCTGCTCCGCGCCGGGTACGCCGGCCGGCCCGCGTAGCCGCAGGCCGCGGCCCTGGGCGGCCTGCGTTCCCACATCGACGACAACGCGTTCGTCGCGATGTGCATCGCCGAGGCGTGGCTGAGCCTCGGGGTCGTCCTCATCTTCGCCGGGCTGTTCACGGCGATCTGCATTCGCGCTTTCACTCGCTCAGCGGTCCGCCGAGCACGCGTCATCCCGTCGGGGGTGATGCGGCTCGCCAAGGATCTGGCACGCTCCGCGAGCCCGGACCGTTCCACCACTTCCACGCACGACGACCGGAGGCATCACGTGGCTGCGGCTGACAGCCTGTCGACGCTGTTCTCGGCGGCGTTCAACCAGTCGCGCAATGCGATGGCGCTGCTCGATGCGGATCGGCGCGTGGTCGAGGTCAACGGGGCGCTGCTCCGGCTGCTCGGATACACGCGGGAGCAGTTGATCGGCCAGCGGATGTACCACTTCGTCGCCGACGGCCCGGTGTTCTCGGAGGAGCAATGGCGACGGGCGCTGGCCGCCGAGCGCTTCACCGGCGAGACCGAGATGGTGCGGGCCGACAACAGTCGAGTCGCGGCGCAATGGGCGGCGACGACCGAGGTGGTGACCGGCCGCCGGCTGGCCCTGTTCGTGGCCCTCAGCACCTCGCGTTGGGGCGGGCGGTTCCGGCGCTCGGAGCCGCCGCCGAGCCGGCGGGCGGACTCTCGATCCGCGAGAGCGAGGTGGTGCGCCTGGTCGCGTCGGGGAACACCGGTCCCGAGATCGCGGACGAGCTCCAGATCGCGCACGACACGGTGCGTACCCATGTCCGCAACGCGATGGCCAAGACCGGTGCCCGCTCCCGCGCCCATCTGGTCGCCAAGGCGCTCGGGTCCGGACTGGTGCTCGACGAGCATCACAGGAGCGTCTGAGCGCGGGGCAGCCGTTACTGGCGCTGGGCGACGATGCTCGGCCAGGCGGCGGAGAGGAAGGCGGAGAGCAGCGCGTCGGCCTTCTGCTCGTCGCACTCCTCGATCTCGCGCAGCGCGCTCAGGCCGGCCGAGGCGACGTCGTGCTCGATGGGGTCACGCTCTGGTTCCATCCTGGCGTGCATTCTGCCCGCTCGCGGGCGCGCAGTCGATACTGCAGTTGCGCGATCTTCATCCACAGAGCGCAACCTTCGCGGGCCCCTGGGGCAGGTGGCCGCGCGGCGCGAGCTTCGCGGGGCCCGGAGGCGGGTGGCCGCGCGGCGCGAGCTACGCGAGCGCGCGGGCCGTGCGGCGCTCCGGTGTGATCCGGACCACGTCCCAGGCCAGCCCACATCGCTCGAGCAGCGAGATCAGGGCGGCCGAAGGGTCGAGCTGCCAACGGCCGAGACCGTGGCGGGCCGAGGTCGGGAAGGCATGGTGGTTGTTGTGCCACGCCTCGCCGAGCGTGGGCACGGCGAGCCAGGCCAGGTTCCGGGAGTGGTCGGTGGTCCGGTAGTCGCGGTTGCCGAAGAAATGACACAGCGAGTTGATGCTGAAGGTCGCGTGATGCAGACAGAAGATGCGCACAGCGCCGCCCCACAGCAATCCGGTCAGACCGCCGACGATCGTGCCGGTGAGGGCGACCCCGAGCCCGAACGGCAGCGCCAGTCCAGCCAGGACCCAGACCACGAACGTCTTGTCGACGAACTGCACGACAGGGTCGGCGAGCAGGTCGGGCGCGAAGCGCCGCTCGCTGGCCACGCCGCCCATCCCGAAAACCCAGCCGAGATGCGCGTGCGCGAGGCCGCGGAGGGCTCCGGTCCAGCCGCCGCCGTGACCGACGTGCGGGCTGTGGGGATCGCCATCCTGATCGGAGTAGGCGTGATGCATCCGGTGCTGGGAGACCCACTCGACGATAGGTCCCTCCACCGCCGCCGAGCCGAGCGCGGCGAAGACGCCGCGCAGCAGCGGAGAGGTGGCGAAGCTGCGGTGGGTGAACAGGCGGTGGAAGCCGACGGTGATGCCGAAGCCGGTGACGGCGTAGGTGATCGCGAACACGACCAGGTCCTGCCAGTGCAGGGTCCCGCCCCACGCGCTGTGAATGGCATACGCCAGCGCCAGCGCCGGCACGAGCGTGACCACGCCGGTGACGATGCGGTCGGCCAGAGGATGATCGACTGGATCGAGCTCGCCGTCCCGGGGCGGGCTGAGCGGCCCGGCGGGTACGGCTGGTTCGCCGTCGATCAGTGCGATTGCCTGCTCAGCTTCCATAGTGCGCTCCTCTGGGCTATGGGACCGGTGTGGACGTCACGGGCCGGCATCAGGCGAGTTCGCTCGCCTGCAGCACGTATCGTTGCGGCGCGCGCTCGCGGCTGCCGCTGCCGCTCATTCGCGAGCCGTGCAGGCCGCCGGCGGAGCTCGCCGGTGCGACCGACTCGGGCTCACCGTGGTGAGCGTCGATCCATGCGATCAGCTCCGGGAAGTCGGCACCCTCGGCGAGCATTGCTGCCCGCTCGATCACCTTGCCGCCGGAAGCATGGGGACGGGCGAGACGCGAGAGCAAAGCACGGATCGCATCGTCGTCCATCTCCCCCCACCCTATCCGTTTGGCGGAATCAGTTGTTCGCAGATGCGAAAAGCGACGATCGCGGTCCTCGCGGCGGCCAAGTTTCTGCGCGCCGAGCGCCAAGACCTGCTAAAGCATGTAGCTCGGGCGTCTACGAAAGGCTCTTCCATGACCCGAGCCTGTTGCCCAAGTTGCCGGTTGCGCTTCGAAGGCGCGGCGGCAGCACATCTCACCAACTGCCCCGAATGCGGGGCTCCGCTCCAGGCACCTGTGGCGGCACGCGACACAATCGGATACCAGCTGCACGGTGGATGGGACTCGCTCAGCGAGTTGCCGATCGCCTTAGAGGCCGCGTTGCTCGACCCGGATTGGCCGTCGGGACGCTGATCCCCCACCGGCCGCAAGCAAGGATGAATCAAGGAGACAATGATGGCAGCCAAGAAACCCGTGAGCGTGTCGGTGACGCCCCCCAGACAACGCGCCAGTTCGGCCGAGCGGCGCGCAGCACAGCTCGCGTCGATCTCCAACAAGCAGGCCGAGCTCAAGCAGGAAGCGGCTGACCGTCGGGCCAAGCGCGACGCCGGAGCGGCGTCGGTCTGATCGGTCGAACCAATCTCAACTCTCACCACACGCTGGGCCAGGGCTCCCTCGCTGCGGCGGCGGGTGGCGCTGAGCATGCTCGGCGCACTCGTCGTCGCCGGCGCGCTCGGCGTCGTCCTGGCGGGGCGGCGCGGGCAGTTCACGGCGGCGCTGCACGCGGCGCCGATCTCGATTCTGCTCGTGGCCGCGGCGCTGTCGGTGCTGGCGCTGATCTCCAGAACCGAGGCGTGGTACGTCTGCATCCGCGCCACCGGCGCCGCGGTGCCCCGCCGGGTGCTGTTCCGCTCCGCGGGCGTCGGCTACCTCGCCAGCGTCGTGAACGGCTCGCTCGGGCTCGCGGCGCGGATCGCCACGCTGCGTCGCGCCGCTCCGGAGACGAGTCCCCGCGTGCCGGCTCTGCTCGCCGCCGAGCTGCCGATCATCAGCGTCGAGGTGGCGCTGACCGCGATCTTCTCCTTCACGCTCGTCGGTCCACTCGGGGTGCCGTGGTGGGTGCCGATCGTCGCGGTGTCCGCCACGGGCGCCGCCGTGCTCGGTCTGCAACGCATCTCGGAGCGCCGGCGGATCGGGCTGTGGTCGGGACTGGCGGTGATGCGCAGCGGCCGCGGGCGGATGATCGCGCTCGTCCTGCTGGCGATCTGCTGTCAGATCGCTCGTAACTGGCTCGTGCTCCGCGGCATCGGCGTGCACGTCTCGGTGCTCGACGCGATCGCCCTCCTGATCGCCACCTTCACGCTCGGCCAGCTTCCGATCGGGCCGAGCCTCGGCGCTGCGGCCGCGGTCCTGATCCTGGGCTCCCACGGCGTCGCCGCGGTCGCCGCCGCCGGCGTGCTGCTGACCGTCACGGGCACGGTGGGGTCGCTGTGCTTCGCCGGCTGGGCCGTCGCTGACCGGATGTGGGTGGGCAGGGTCGTCGCCGCGCCCGAGACCGCGGTGGCCGCCGGCGGCGCCTGAGACACCGTCGGCGCGAGCCGCCGCCGACCGCGCCGACGAGCTACGCCGCCATCGCGCGCTGCAGGTTCTCGTCGATCGAGCCCAGGAACTCCTGCGTGGTCTGGAACCCCTGATCGGGGCCGATCAGCAACGCGAGATCCTTGGTCATCCTGCCGCTCTCGACCGTCTCCACGCAGACCTCCTCGAGCGTGTGGGCGAAGTCCGAGACCTCTGGGGTGGAGTCCATCCGGCCGCGATGGGCCAGGCCCTGGGTCCACGCGAAGATCGACGCGATCGGATTGGTCGAGGTCGGTTTGCCCTGCTGATGCTGGCGGAAGTGCCGGGTCACGGTGCCGTGGGCAGCCTCGGCCTCGACGGTCTGGCCGTTCGGGGTCATCAGCACGCTGGTCATCAGTCCGAGCGAGCCGAACCCCTGGGCGACGGTGTCGGATTGCACATCGCCGTCGTAGTTCTTGCACGCCCACACGTAGCCGCCCTCCCATTTCAGCGCCGCCGCGACCATGTCGTCGATCAGGCGGTGCTCGTAGGTGAGGCCGGCGGCGTCGAAGTCGGCCTTGAACTCGGTCGCGAAGATCTCGGCGAACAGGTCCTTGAAGCGGCCGTCGTAGCCCTTGAGGATCGTGTTCTTGGTCGAGAGGTAGACGGGGAGACCGCGGTCGAGCCCGTACCGCAGCGAGGCGCGGGCGAAGTCGCGGATCGAGTCGTCGAGGTTGTACATCGCCATGGCGATCCCGGAGCTCGGGAAATCGAACACGACCCGCTCGATCGGATCGCCTCCGTCCTTGGGCGCGAACGTGAGCGTCAGCGTCCCCTCTCCGGGCACGAGCATGTCCGTGGCGCGGTACTGGTCGCCGAACGCATGGCGGCCGATGATGATCGGCTTCGTCCAGCCCGGGACGAGGCGCGGGATGTTGCTGATCACGATCGGCTCGCGGAAGATGACGCCGCCGAGGATGTTGCGGATCGTGCCGTTCGGTGAGCGGTACATCTGCTTGAGGCCGAACTCCTCCACGCGGGCTTCGTCCGGTGTGATCGTGGCGCACTTGACGCCGACCCCGTACTGCTTGATCGCGTTGGCGGCGTCGACGGTGACCTGGTCATCGGTCGCGTCGCGGCTCTCGATTCCCAGGTCGTAGTACTTCAGGTCGAGGTCGAGGTAGGGCAGGATCAGCTGCTCCTTGATGAACGACCAGATGATCCGGGTCATCTCGTCGCCGTCGAGCTCGACGATCGGGTTCTGCACCTTGATCTTGTTCATGTGTTGGCTTCCTCGTTCGGGTCCGGCACGGCTCAGACCACGCCGATTATCGACGAGACGCCGATCCGAGCACGGCGCGGCCGGGCTGCGATCGCGTGCGACCGAGCGTCAGCTCGTGACGCCGAGCACCGCCCCGGTGATCCTCGCCGCGTTGATGATGTCCTGCTCGTCCGCGCCCTCATCGGGCGTGTGGCTCTCGCCGCCCTCGAGCGGAACGAACACGAGCATGGTCGGTGTCAGCGTCGACAGATGCTGGGCATCGTGACCGGCGCCCGACCACGTCTCGGTCGCCGGGATGCCGAGCGCGCGCGCGGACTCGAGCGCGGCGGCGGCCAGTCCGGCATCGAGCACGGTCGGGTCGCCGCCACGGAGTCGCCGGATCGCCGCTTCGACGCCGCGACGGGAGGCGATCTCCGCGACCACGCTGCGAATCGCCGCCTCCAGCCGATCGACCGAGTGCGCCGAGATCCCCCGCGCGTCGACCAGCAGCCGGGCGTAGGCCGGGATGACGCTCACCGCGCCCGGCGCCACCGCGATTGTGCCCACGGTCGCGACCGTCTCCGGCGGCTCGGCGCGACCGGCGAATTCGATCGCGAGCACGATCTCCGCCGCCGCCGCGAGGGCGTCGCGCCGGTCCTCCATCGAGACCTCGCCGGCATGGCCGGCCTGTCCCTGCACCTCGATCTCGAGCCGCCGCGGGGTGGCCACGCGCGTGACGACGCCGAGTTGCCGCAGGGCACGTCGCTGGGCGACGTGGATCTCGGCGTGGGCGCGAAGCCGGGCGAGCGGGGGCTCGCACGCGGGAAGCTCGGCCAACCGCATCCGGTGCCCGGCCAGCGCCTCGGCGACGCTGACGCCGTCGCGATCACGGAGGTCCGCGAGTGCCTCCGGCGCCAACGTCCCCGCCAGCAGCCGCGAGCCGATCGTTCCCGCCCCGAACCGTGGGGCCTCCTCGGCCGCGCAGACGAGCAGTGCCGGACGCGCCCCGCCCGCCGTGCCGGCCCGCAGGTCGTGGGCGAGCTCCAGCCCGAGGACGGTGCCGAGCGCGCCGTCGTAGCGTCCGCCGTCCGGCACGGTGTCGACGTGCGAGCCCGAGCTCACGAGCGCGCCGTCCCACGACGCGGGCAGCGCCCACAGGTTGCCGTAGGCGTCGCGCCCTGGCTCCAATCCCGCCTCGCGGGCCCATCCCGCGACCAGCAGCATGGCCTCGGCCTCGGCCGGCGAGTACGCGGGGCGGTCGGCGCCCCCGCCGGGTGTGCGCCGGATCTGCCACAGCATCTCCAGGCGCGCCGCGATGCGAGCGGCGTCAGGCACGCGCGTGTCCGTCCGGGTGAACGCGGCGCGGCATCAGGCGCTACCCGACAGTCTCGACGACGAGGCCGCGGAGCTCCGATTCGCGGATGCTCACTCGGCGCGGGTGCACCGGCTCTGGCGTGTCGCGCTCGATCAGGGCGCCCCACAGCACGAGCTCATCGTCGGCCGGCGTGGGGCGAAGCTCGTGACGCTCGAGTTCGGGCAGATCTGGAGCTTGCACCGCGTCACGCGCCGCCATACGCGGGACCCTACCCCGGCGGCCCGGTCAAGCGCAGGTTCCACGCGCACCGAGATCGAGCACTTCTGCTCGATCTACAAGCAGCTCGAGCAGAAGACCGTCGATGTCCGTGGCTGGCACCCCCGCGAGCGCGCGCTCGAGGTGATCGAGCAGAGCCGCGAGGCCTACCGGCGGGCCGCCGCGTCGTAACCGAGCGTTTGCTCTGCACGGGCTGCGAGCTACGATAGCCGTGGTCGCCGGCTCCCGACTGAGCCGGTGCCGCACCGGCGCCGGCGCGGCCAGGAGTGCTCGTGAAAGGACTCTCACAAAAGCCCGGGATCCGGGGCGTTGGATGGAGGAATTCGCGCGGGTCGCTGGGCGCGGGCGAACCGCGGGTCGTCGTCGCGCGCGGGGCGTTCGCGCGTCGTGCGTTCGTCGTCGTGGCGGCGCTGGGAGTGGCGGTCCATGCCGCCTGGGCTCTGACCGGCGGCACGTCGACCGTGGTCGACGACTGGCTGTACTGCGGGCTGTTCTTCCTCGCCGCGGCCAGCTGTGCCGATCGCGCGAGGCGGTGCGACGGAGGCCGGGCCTGGAGGATGGCCGCGGTTGGGGTCGTGGTGTGGGGCGCGGCCGAAATCGCCTATCGCGTCTCGGCGCCCGACCCGCACCGGCTGTACCCGCGGGTCATCGAGCTGCTGCTGTTCGTGGCCTTCAGCCTGGCGTACACGACGCTCGGGCTGCTGGCCCGCGAGCGCGTTCGCAGCTTCGATGCCGTCCTGGCGCTCGACGGTGTGCTCGCCGGGCTCGCGGTTGCGGCCGTCGCCGCCGTGTCGCTCTTCCCCACGGGTGGCGCGCAGGCGCTGCACGGAGCCGTGGTGCCACCGAAGCTGTTCCTGATCGGTGCTCTGTTCGGGTTGATGTTCGTCGTGACCGTGCTCGGCATGACGGGCTGGCGTCCGGGTCCGGCGTGGGCGCTGATCGCGACCGCGATCACCTTGAATGTGACCGGCGATGCGGTCCTCGTCCATCTCGGCGACAGCGGGCGCTTTCACCGCGGCTCGCCGGCCGACACGCTGTTCGTGGCCTCGGCGTTGCTGCTGGGGCTGGCCGCCTTTTATCCCAGCGCCCACGCCGCCGCGCCGAGCGAGGCGGCCCGGCGGCTGCCCGCCCCCCTGGTCAGCAGCGCGCTCGCGCTGGGTGTCCTGATCG
The DNA here is from genome assembly GCA_035555155.1 of Solirubrobacteraceae bacterium. Classification (GTDB taxonomy): domain Bacteria; phylum Actinomycetota; class Thermoleophilia; order Solirubrobacterales; family Solirubrobacteraceae; genus Palsa-465. The sequence continues at coordinate 10,321 of DATMGZ010000208.1, forward strand.
CGGCTGTCGCGGGGGGTGCGGGCGGGGTGGCGGCCGGGCTCGCCGCCGCGGCCCTGGCGGTGATGATCGCGCGGATGTCGCTGGCGCTCGAGCTGCTCGAGCGCAGCCGCACCCAGGCGCTCGCCGACGACCTCACCGGCCTCGGCAACCGCCGCCGGCTCGTGTGCGACCTCGAGCGCCGGTTGGCGCCCGGCCGGGACCAGGGGCCGTTCGTGCTGGCGCTGTTCGATCTGGACGGGTTCAAGCGCTACAACGACACGTTCGGACATCCCAGCGGCGACGCGCTGCTCGTGCGGCTCGCCGGGCAGCTTGCCGCGGCGGTGGCCCCCGGCGTGGCCTACCGGATGGGCGGCGACGAGTTCTGCGCGATCCTCGAGGGCGGGGATCCGACCGCGGCGGGCGGGCTCGCCCGGGCACACGAGGCGCTGTCGGAGCGGGGTGACGCGTTCTCGGTCACGAGCTCGTTCGGCTCCGTGGCGTGCCCCGACGAAGCCGTTGACCCGCCGGCCGCGCTGCGGATCGCCGACGGCCGCATGTACGTGGCCAAGACGGGCCGGGCACTGGATCAGGCCCACACGCGCGATGCGGTGCTGCAGATCTTGCACGAACGCGATCCGATCCTGCACCAGCACATGCGAGCGGTCGGCTCGCTCGCGGCGCGGGTCGCGAGGCGGCTCGGACTCGACGAGGTGACCGCGCAGCAGATCGGACGCGCGGCCGAGTTGCACGACATCGGCAAGATCGCCGTTCCCGACGCGATCCTGCACAAATCGGGCGCGCTCGACGCCAACGAGCGGCGGTTCATGCGCGAGTACCCGGTGGTGGGGGAGCGGATCATGCGCGCGGCGCCGTCGCTGGCCCCGATCGCGCCGCTGGTTCGATCGTCGCACGAGCGCTGGGACGGCACCGGATATCCGGACGGGCTGCGCGGCGACGAGTCGCCGATCGGGGCGCGGATCATCGCGGTCTGCGACGCCTACCACGCGATGCGCTCCGCTCACCCATACCGGCCGGAACGCACCCACGACGAAGCGGTGGCGGAACTGCTGCGCTGCTCGGCCACGCAGTTCGATCCCACCGCTGTGCGGGCGCTGTGCGCCGAGCTTACCGTGGACGCGGCGGCGGGTGAGTTGGTGTGAGCTTCTCGAGCCGGCGCTCGAGCAGGCGCCGCTCCGGCCCGTCGTCGGCCAGCTCGAGCGCGCGGGCCAAGGCGATGCGGGCCTCGGCCGTGCGTCCGAGGCGTTGCAGCAGCTCGCCCCGGGTGGCGTGCAGGTAGCGGTAGTCCTCGAGCGCAATCCCGTCGACGATCTCCAGTGCGGCTCGCGGACCCCGGTCCTCCGCGACCGCAACCGCCCGGCTCAGCTGTACGACCGGCGAGTCGGTGAGTCGGGCCAGCTCCTCGTAGAGGGCGGCGATCTGTGACCAATCGCGGGGCTCGTTCGCGTGCAGCGAGGCGATCGCGGCCTGGATCACATACGGACCGTGGCCGCGGAGCGCCAGCGCGCGGTCGAGAGTCGCGCGCCCCTCGTCGATCTGGGCGAGGTCCCAGTGGCAGCGGTCCTGGTCGGCGAGCAGCACCAGCTCACCGTCGCGGAACCGCGCCTGGAGGCGGGCGTCGTGCAGCAGCATCAGCGCCAGCAGTCCATGCACCTCGGGCTCATCGGGCATCAGCTCGGCCAGCGCCCGTCCGAGTCGCAGGGCTTCGGCGGCAAGCTCGCCCCGGCTGGGTGGGACCGAATACCCCTGGTTGAAGATCAGGTACACGACCGCGAGCACGGCGCTCAGCCGCTCCGGCAGCAGATGGTCGGGTGGCACCCGGAACGGGATCCCGGCGGCCTTGATCTTGCGCTTGGCCCGGACCAGCCGCTGGGCCATCGTCGGCGCTCCGACCAGGAAGGCGTGCGCGATCTCTCCGGTGCTCAGGCCGCCGAGCGTCCGCAGGGTGAGGGCGACCTGAGCGTCGGTGGCGAGCGCCGGATGGCAGCAGGTGAAGATGAGCTCGAGCCGCTCATCGGGGATGACGGTCTCTTCCATCGTGTGCTCCACCGCCTCGGGCACCTCGAGCAGGCGCGTCTTCTCCACCAGGGTGCGATCGCGGCGAATCCGGTTGACGGCGCGGTTGCGCGCGGTGCTCACCAGCCAGGCGACGGGGTGCTGGGGCGCCCCGTCGCGTGGCCAGCGCTCGGCGGCGATCGCGAACGCCTCTTGCACGGCCTCCTCGGCGAGATCGAAGTCGCCGAGGAAGCCGATCAGTGCAGCGAGGACCTGTCCGCGATGCTCGCGGAAGGTTTGTTCGAGGATCGCTACCACCCTCCGATCGGGCGCACCTCGATCGCGCCGCCCATGCGCGCGGCCGGGATCCGGGACGCCAGCTCGATCGCGGCGTCGAGATCGTCGGCCTCGTAGAACAGGTACCCGCCGATCGCCTCCTTGAGCTCGGCGAACGGGCCGTCGGTGGTCAGCGTCCGGCCGTCCTCGACCCGGACGGTGGTCGCCATCTCCGGGGGCTGCATCTGCACGCCGGGGCTGACGCCCGGCATCTCGTTGATCGCCTTGTAGCCGGCGTATACGGCCTGCTGCTCGTCCTCGGACAGACGAGCCCAGGCCGCGGGGTCATACGGGGTCGGGGTGGATCCCTGATGAATGAGCAGCATGTACTTCATCGTTCCTCCTTGCCGGAATGGTCGTCTATGAGACAAACGAGGAACGATGAAATCGACACCTCGGCGAAAAGAATCTCCGCCGACAGCCCTCGAGGCTGCGGAGGCGGCTCAGCTTCCGGGCGCCTGGTAGCCGACCGAGCGCTTGGCGGCCGCGTCGGTCCTCCCGAAGTAGAAGCTCTCCAGCGTGCCGCCGAGGGTTTCGGCCACCTTGCCCAGCGCGTCAACCCGGCTGGAACCGCCGCTGCTCTGAACCCCCTTCGCGCCTTCGGCTGTGTACGAGGCCAGGAACAGGTACTTCGTCATGCGCAACCTCCGTTATGAGCTGCTCTGGTGAGCGCTGGTCCGGCGACCCTCCCACAACGTGACGTCAGTGGCAAGCACAGCCTGAGCGTTCGGGAACTGCCGAGCTTGCGCCCGGGAAACGGGATCAGTCCCGGGCGGACTTCGTCAACTCCATCGATGACACGCAGGGGTTCCTGTACTCGACGCGGATCATCGACTACGAGGGTCCGCAGCAGTTCTGCAATGCCGACGGAGAGTGCAAGCAACGCGACCTCTCGCTGCACACGGCACCCGGCTACGACAACATGACCGGTCTGGGCTCGCCGGGCGAGACGTTCCTGAGCCGGCTGGTCGGCCCCATAGGGCCGAAGAGGTGTGATCGGGGCGCCCGCGCGCGACGCGGGCGCCTCGAACACCCGTAGTTTGCCGCACTCGTGCTCGTGCTAAGGACGGTGGCCTCCAGCTGATCGGGATGGCAATGTCGGCCGATGCCGCTGCGAGCACGGACGGCGGACGGCCGGCCCCTGTGCGCGCGGTGCGCGGAAGTGCTCGGCGTCTTCGAGCCGCTCATCCATCACCACGACGGATCGACCCACGAGACGTCGATTGCCGCCGACCCCGATCTCGATCGGGCTCCGGGCGCGCTGTATCACCACGACTGCTTCCAGGTGCCAGACTGAGGGCAGCACGCAGGGACTCGGTGGTCGATGACGAGGAGGGAATATGCCGCAGATCACACGGTTGGGCGGGCAGTAGAACGTGCGCGCCGGCCGCGGCGCGAGCGTGGCGATTCGATGTACTGGCCGGTGAGCGGGCCGGGCTCGGGCGGGGCGAGCGTGGTGGCTCAGGCGGCCGCGTCGGGGAGGGCCGTGGTGATGCGGTTGCGCCCGGCCCGCTTGCTCGCGTAGAGCAGGGTGTCGGCACGCGTCAAGACGGAGCTGACCGAGTCGCCTGCGCGCGCGGGTGTGGCGCCGAATGACATCGTCACGGTCACGGGACCATCGGGACGGCCGAGCGAGCTCGCCGCGACGAGTGCACGCAGTCGCTCGCAGACCATGTCCGACGCCTCCGCCTGCCCGTAGTGGAGGAGCAGGACGAATTCGTCGCCGCCGAACCGGGTGACCGTGTCGGCGGCGCGCAGGTTGGCGGCCAGCGTGGTGGCGACCATGCGCAGGACGGCGTCGCCCGTCTCGTGACCGTGGGTGTCGTTGATCTGCTTGAAGTGGTCGATGTCGGCGAACGCGACGATGAAGGGCGCGCCGTGGCGGCACAGCTCGGCCAACCGGCCGGACAGCGTATGCCCGAGGAAGCGGCGGTTGGGGATCTCGGTCAGCGGGTCGACCATGGCCAACTGCTCGAGCGCCTCGACGCGCTCCTGCGTGGCGGCCAGCGAGGAATCGTCGCGGAACGTCTCGATCGCTCCGATGACCCGTCCCTCGCGATCGCGGACCGGGTTCACGCCGACCTGCACCGGGACGCGATGGCCACGCTTGTGGTGCAGCCAGACGCGCGTCCGCCGTGGGGTGCCGTCACGCATCGTGTGCGAGAGCGGACACAGCCCGACGCACAGCGGCTTCCCGTGCTCATCGACGTGTCGCAGGATGTCCTCGAAGCAGCGATGTCCGACGACCTCGGCGGCGCTGTAACCGGTGAGATCCTCGCATGCCCGGTTCCAGAACTGGATCGTGCGCCGCCGGTCGACCAAGTACACGGCCTCGCTCAGGCCGTCGAGGACGTCGCGGTAGAAGCCCGGCTCGCCGAGCGCCGTGGCGAAGGCGGAAAACGGCGCACGCTCGCGAGTACCGGTTGTCATACAGACGGCATCGGCAGTTCGGACCCCCGATCGTGCGTAGTTCTCCGCATGGCTGGTCCGTAGTCTGCCGCACAGCGGTGCGGCGGACGACCGCGCACGGTGTGGCGCACTACCGCGAACGGTGTGGCGGACCACGGCGCCAGAAGCACCGGCGGGGACCGAGTACCGCGGCATGGCGCCAGTCAGAGCGAAGCTCGCGCGCGCCGGGGCACCTCGGCCGCGCGGCCCCCGGACCTCCCGGCTCGTCGTCGACCTCGCGGTCGCCGTCGCGGCCGTTGGTGCCTTCGCGCTGTGGATCGGGCTGCGGATCGGCGGCACCCGCTGCGTCCTGATTGTGGACGACATCGGAACGGCAGCGGCGGCGCTGGCCGCGACGGCATTGTGCGCTCGCGCCGCCATCCGGCAGGGCGGCCGCCTGCGGTTGACCTGGTGGTTGCTCGCCGCCGCCTGTGGCTGCTGGGCCCTGGCCGAGATCACGTGGGCCGTGTACGACCTCGTGCTGGACCAGGCCGTGCCGGTCCCGTCCTGGGCCGATGTGGGCTACCTCGGTGCGATCCCGCTCGCGGTCGGAGCGCTGTGGTGCCATCCGGCCCTCCATGGCACCCAGACGCGCAGGCTCCGCACGTTCTTCGACGGCCTCGTGATCGCCACGGCGGTGCTGCTCACGAGCTGGACCCTGGTGATCGGGCCGCTGTGGCGGAGCACCGACCTCTCCACCACGGGCGGCGTGGTGGCGCTTGCCTACCCGTTCGGCGACGTGGTGATCATCTTCTTCGTCCTGCTGGCCATCCGCCGGGTCCGCAGCGGGAACCGGACCGCCCTCGTGTGCCTGCTCGGTGGCCTGCTGGCGATGGCGCTGTCGGACAGCGGCTACATGTACCTGTCCGAGACGCACACCTATGCCACGAGCAGCCTGATCGACACCGGCTGGTTCGCGGCGTATCTCGGGATTGGGCTGGCCGCGTTGTGGTCAGGGTCCGGCCTGGAACGCATGACGCCGACCGAGGGACGCGCGGCCACGACGCGCATCTCGTTCCTGACTCCATTCGTGCCGGCGCTGCTCGCGCTCGGCGTGGTCGCCGTCGAGCTCACGCTCGGGCACACGCTCGACGGCCCCGCCACGCTCATGGCCCTGGCCCTCGTGATTCTCGTGCTCGCGCGCCAGGGGCTGCTGGCGCTCGAGTTGGCCACAGCCCGTCCGCACGCGGAGGCGACGTGGCTCAACGACCTCGTGCGTGTCGCCCTCGGACGCACCACACCGAGTCCCGATCCGAAAGCCGGCCGGCACTCCGGAGAGCACGTATGAGTGCCTACCGCTACCCGGAACCCCACGCCGGCCCGAGCGGCGAGCGCATCGTCGCATGGCTGGTGATCGCGCTGCTGTTCGCATGCGCGGCGCTTGCCCTGTACGACGCGTACCTCCTGCTCGCGGGTCTTCAGCGCGGCTGAGGACTCTCGGGGATGAGGCGGACCCGAGCCTCGCTGCTGCTCAGCGGTATAGGTCGTCGAAGCGCTCGGCGTACTTCTCCTGAATGACGTTGCGCTTGACCTTCAGCGTCGGGGTCAGCTCCCCCGTCTCCTGGGAGAAGTCATGGTCGAGGATGAAGAACCGCTTCACCTGCTCGGGCGACGCGTACTTGGCGTTGGCGCGATCGAGCTCGGCCTGGATCATGGCCGTGACGTCGGGGTGCCGGGCCAGCCCCGGGATCGCGGTGTCCTCGATGCCCCGGTCCTGCGCCCACGGGACGATCTCCTCCTCGTCCAGCGTGATCAGCATGGTCGGGAACGGCCGGCGATCGCCGTGCATCACGGCCTGGGAGATGAAGCGCGTCTGCTTGAGGTCGTTCTCGAGGTTGGCCGGCGTCAGGTTCTTGCCGCCCGCGGTGATGATGATGTCCTTCTTGCGACCGGTGATGAACAGGAACCCGTCCTCATCGAGCCGGCCGACATCTCCGGTCTGCAGCCAGCCGTCCACCACGGTGCCGAACGACGCGTCGTCGTTGCGGTAGTAGCCGCGGAAGATGTTGGCGCCCTTGAGCAGGATCTCGCCGTCCTCGGCGATCCGGATCTCCACGCCCGGGTGCGCTTGGCCCACGGAGCCGAACCGGTGCTCGCCCGGCCGCATCCCGGTTGCCGTGGTCGAGGTCTCGGTCATCCCGTAGCCCTCCATCACCGGTACGCCCGCGGCGTAAAAGAACTCGAGGATCTCCTTCGCGATCGGTGCAGCGCCGGTCACCGCCTCCCGCAGACGACCGCCGAACGCGCCGCGCACCAACCGGAACAGCCGCTCGTCGGCCTGGTCGTAGGCCGCCTGGAGCTCGGCCGGGATGGGCGCTCCGGTCGCTTCGAGCTCGCGGACCGCGAGTCCGATCTGCGTCGCCTTGGCCACGAGCTCCGGATCGGCACGCGAGGTCACCAGGGTGTAGAGCTTCTCGAAGATCCGAGGCACCGACGGCAGGTAGGTGGGGCGGACCTCCGACAGCTCGGGAATGATCTTCGTCGTGTCCCCGCCCCAGTAGGCGATCGTCACGCCGCGGTCGGCTCCGATCAGCATCAGCAACAGCCCGAACGCGTGGGCGAGCGGCAGGAACAGGTAGATCAGGTCGTCGGGATTGGAGACGATGCCGCGCTCGGCCACCATGTCCAGCACCGCGCGGTAGTTGCCGTGCGAGAGCACGCAGCCCTTCGGGGGCCCGGTCGTGCCCGACGTGTAGATGAACGTGTAGGCGTCGGATCGCGTAACGGCGGCGGTCCGCGCCTCGAGCTCGCTCACCTCACGCTCGCGACCGAGCGCGCGGAGCTGCTCAAGGCCGATCGTGCCGTCACCGGCGGACGTGCCCTCGATCATCACGATGTGGCGCAGGCTGGGCAGCTGATCGCGGACGGCCTCGATCTTGGCCAGCTGCGTGGGGTCCTCGCAGACGATCGCCACCGACTCGGAGTTCCCGGCCACCCACGCGCACTCGTCGGGCGAGTTGGTCGGGTAGATCGGCACCACGACGGCTCCGGCCGCACTGATCGCATAGCTGCACCAGGCCCACTCGATCCGCGTTGTGCACAGCATGCTGACCCGCTCGCCCGGCTCGACGCCGAGATCGATCAAACCGCGACCGATCTCCGACACGATCGCGCCGACCTCGGCGAACGTGATATCGCGCCACGCTCCATCGACCTTGTGCTTCTGGGCCACGCGATCGGCGAACTGCTCGACCGCGCGCGGAAGCAGGTCGGCGATCGTCACCGACCCGGTCGTGCTCACTGCCCCTGCGATCTCCATGAGCTCTCTCCGTGCCTCTCCTCGACAGTGCGTGATTCGACGACATCATAAGTCGCGGGCGAAGGCTCCCCCGGGGCGATGGGCCCGGGTCAGGCGTCACTCGAGTCCGTGATCGCCGGCGGCCAGTCGCCGAGCGGTCTGCCGATCTCCCAGCGGTGGCCGAACGGGTCATCGATCCGTCCCAGCAGCCAACCGTGCTCCTCGCCCACGGGACTGATCGCCGTCGCTCCGGCGGCCAGCGCCCGCGCGAACGCGGCCTCGGGGTCATCGACGATCAGCAGCATCCGCACCGTCGCTCCGCCGACGGTCTCGGGGCTGAAGTTCCCGTGCTGCGGTGACTCGTCCTCGACCCAGAACAGCGCATTCCCCACCTCCAGTTGCGCCACCACCTCTTCGAGCTCGTCCGTTCCGCCGAACCGGTACACCTCGACGGCGCCGAAGGCGGCCCGGTAGAACTCCACGGCGGCCCGGCCGTTCCTCACCGCCAACTGAGCCTGAGCATTCGGCTGCGCGGAGCCGTTCGGAACCATCGACGGATTGTCGCATCCGTCCCCTGGCTCGGAGCTACCGCACCGGCTGCGGACCGGTTGAGCTGTTGGCGAGGTACTCGCGTAACTGGCTCCCCGACGTCTCGAAGTACTCCACGCGATTGCCCTGGCGCGGACCTGCGCGGGTTCCTCGGACCGTAGGACATGCCGAACCCGAACGCGTCGATGCCACCGTGGCTGCTGCCGCACATGCACGCGCCGTACCGGTTCATCGACGGGCTCGCCGAGGACATGCTCGGGTACATCCTCCCGAGCGGAGACGCGGTCGGCGTCCCGACGGCGAGCAACTCGAATCCGTCGTCCACCGATCGCTTCGGCTGCAGGCATTCCGATGACAGCGAAGCGACCTCGGCGCAGTCGGCCAACATCATCGGCGCCGCCCTGGTGCGGGTGCTCGACGCCCACGGCGGCCCGGCCGAGCGGATCGTCCGTGGCCGCTATGTCCTGCCCGGGCACACGCTTTCACGCGACGCGCTCGGCGGACCCGAGATCAAGTGCTCGACCGATCAGCACTTCGTCTCCACCTCCCCGGCGCTCGGTGATCACGCCGTGCTGACTGGATCGGTCGGATACGTCAGTGAACGGACCGGGTCCTGCAAACGCAGGATTGTGGGCGGCGGATAACGGCCATAGGCTGTGTGTGCACAATCAACCACCTCAACCGAGAAAGGGTTCGCTGCAGTATGCGTTCACCTTGCCTGGTGTGGAGGCACTAACCAACCTGGTCACCTGTCGGGGGTGAATTCGGGAGAATCCCAGCGATGGGTGGTTGGCGCCTCACCCAGCG
>DATMGZ010000209.1:0-31368 GCA_035555155.1 Solirubrobacteraceae bacterium
GGAAACCAGGAGGGCGTGTACTGGCGCTATGAGATGTCCGTCCGCCTGCGCGAGTCGCAGCTCAGCTCGATCACCGCCGGGAACGGCGCGATCTACGCGACGCGGCGGGACAGCTACATCGTCGTGGACCCGATCATGGGCCATGACCTGTCGCTGCCGTTCAACATGGTCAAGCGGGGCCGGCGGGCCGTCTACGTACCGCGGGCCCGGGCGAGCGAGAAGATGGTCCCGAGCCTCGGCGGCGAGTTCGCCCGCAAGCGGCGGATGATGAGCCACACCTGGCCGATCGTTCTGCGCGGCGGCATGCTCTCGCCGCGCGGCTACGACCCGCTCTACGCCCTGATGATCGTGTCCCATCGCGTGCTGCGCTACGCGACGCCGTTCCTGCACGTGATCGTGCTGGCGGCCAGCATCGCCCTGATCGGACACGGCTGGGTGTACGCGATCGCTGTCGCGCTCCAGCTCGCGCTGCTGGCGGCGGCGCTGCTGGCCGGGGTGATACGGGCCCGTCCGCTGCTGATCGCGCGCTACTACGTGCTGAGCACGGCGTCACTCGCCGCGGGCCTGTGGGATTGGCTGCGGCGCGGCACGCAGGCGGGCTGGGAGCCCGCCGAGGGGACCCGATGAGTCCGGTCTCCGCCGCCGGCAAGCGAGCGATCGACATCACGGTCGCGGCGATCGTGAGCGTGCTGTCGGCGCCCGTGCTGGCCGTGCTCACGCTCGCGGTGCGGATCGAGTCGCGCGGGCATCCGATCTACCGGCAGACCCGCGTCGGCAAGGATGGGGCGCTGTTCTCGATCTACAAGCTGCGGACGATGGTCGCGGGCGCCGAGTTCACCGGGGCCGGGCTCGCGATCGACAAGGGGGACTCGCGCGTCACGCGCGTGGGCGCCTTCCTGCGGCGCTACTCGCTCGACGAGCTCCCGAACCTGTGGAACGTCCTGCGCGGCGAGATGTCGATCGTCGGTCCCCGACCCACCATCCAGGTCCAGGTCGAGCAGTACACCGAGCGCCAGCGCGGCCGCCTGGCGGTGAAGCCGGGCATCACAGGCTGGGCGCAGGTCAACGGCCGCGCGTCACTGCCGTGGCCCGAGCGAATCGAGCTCGATCTCTGGTATGTCGAGCACGAGTCACTGCGACTCGACCTCGAGATCCTCGCGCGCACCGCGCGGATGGTGCTGAGCGGTCACGGCCTCTACAAAGGAGAAACGGGCGGATGGAAGCCACCGAGCGGGACATAGGCGTGCTGCTGACGGGCGTGGGCAAGCGCTACGACATCGTGTCCGCGTTCGCCCAACACGCGACCGTGGTTGCCGCCGATCCCAACCCGCTGGCGCCGGCGCAATACGCTGCCCACCATCGCTGCGCGGTGCCGCGGATCGACGACCCGGGCTATGTCCCCGCGCTCCAGGAGCTGTGCGAGCGCCACAACGTCGGCGCCGTCGTCCCGCTCACGGATCTCGACATCGAGGTGCTGGCCGACGCGCGAGTGGCGGGCGCGCTGCCGGCCTTCGTTCCCGATCCCGAGGTGGCGCGGTGCACGTTCGACAAGTACGAGGCACACCTCCTGCTCGAGCGGCTCGGGCTGCCGTCGCCGCCGACGGTGCTCCCGGGCGAGCCCGTGCCGAGCTACCCGGTGATGATCAAACCCAGGCAGGGTTCGGGGGCGCGCTCGATCCATCGCGCCGATGATCGGCGTGCGGCCGAGTTCTTCGTCGGCTACGTCGAGGAGCCGACCATGGTCCAGAGGCTGATGGACGGCCCCGAGTTCTCGATCGACTGCCTGTCCGACCTCGCCGGCCGCTGCCTGAACGCGATCCCGAGGACGATGATCGAGTCGCGCGGCGGTGAGTCGATCAAGGGGACGGTGATCGCCGATCCGGAGCTGATCGAGCTCGGACGGCGCGTGGTGGAGGCCCTGGAGGTGCGAGGCCCGTGCACGGTGCAGGTGTTCCGCGATGCCGAGATCGGACTCGGGATCACCGATGTCAACACGAGGTTCGGCGGCGCCTTTCCGGCGCCGGTGTACGCCGCGCTGCCCGGGCGCACCTACCCGGAGCTGATCGTGAGGATGGCCCGCGGCGAGGCGATCGCCCCGCACGTGGGCGAGTTCGCGGCCGGCGTCACCTTCACACGGTATTTCTGGCAGCTCGAGCTCGATCACGAGCTGCGGCCGACGGGCCGCGACATCGTGGTCCCGCCGGGTCCGCCGGCCCCGAGGTGAGGGCGGCCACACGTTCTGTGGACAATTGGCCAGCCCCTCGCTTTTCGGCCTCCAAGCGCCCATAATGCGCGCATGGAAGCGAGTGCGGTGCCGCGGCTGGCACCGGTCGGGGTTGCAGGGGTCACTTCGCCGAGGCTGCTGCGCTTGGCGTCGGACGATCGTCTGGTTGCCCTCATCAGGACTGGAAACCGAGCCGCATTCGAGGCGGCCTACAACCGGCATCACAAGTCGATCCTGTCGTTCTGCCGCCACATGCTCGGCTCCAAGGAGGAGGCCGAGGACGCGGTGCAGCAGACGTTCCTCGCCGCGTACAACGGCCTCGTTTCATCCGACAAGCCGGTCCACCTGCGCGCGTGGCTGTTCACGATCGCCCGCAATCGCTGTTACACGATGCTCCGAGCGCGGCGCGAGCATCCGTCGGCGAACTTGGCCGAGCCCGTCACCGAGGGACTCGCGACGCAGGTGCAGCGCCGTCAGGATCTCCGCGACCTCGTCGGTGACCTCGGTCGCCTGCCCGACGATCAGCGGGCCGCGCTCGTGCTGGCCGAGATGGATGCGCTCAGTCATCAGCAGATCGGCGTCGTCCTCGGCGTGCCGACGGAGAAGGTCAAGGCGCTCGTGTTCCAGGCCCGGGAGTCGCTGCTGGCCAGCCGCAACGCCCGTGAGACGAGTTGCGTCGAGATCCGCGAGCAGCTCGCGACGATGCACGGCGGCGGCCTGCGGCGGGCAAACCTGCGCCGCCACCTGCGCGAGTGCGACGGGTGCAGCGAGTACCGCAGGCAGATCGAGCGCCAGCGGCGGCACCTCGGGCTGATCCTCCCCGTCGCGCCCACGATCGCGCTCAAGGAGGGCGTGATCGGCATCGCGCTGGGCGGCACCGCGGGTGTCGGCGCGGCCGGAGGCGGCCTGCTGGCCGGCTCGGCGCTGAAGGGCTTCACGGTCAAGGGCCTGATCGCCGCCGCGCTGGCCGGGGTCGGGACCGCGGGCACGATCGTCGCGGTCCAGGGCTTCCATCTCGCCCCCGTGCTCCCCGGCCATCACGTCGGCGCGCATCGATCCGCCGGCGCGTCCGGGGCGGCCTCGAGGACCGGGTCCTCCGTGCGCGCGGTCGCCCCGTCGGCGGCGGGCGGCGCATTGCCGGTGGCCTTCATCGGCGTGCGCGGGAGCGCGGACGCGTCGGCCACGCGGGCGCTCCTGAACCCCTTCGTGCCGGTGTCCTCGGGCCGGCCCGTCGCACAGCTCCGCTCACAGCGCTCCACGCACCATCGTTCGGCCCCAGCACGATCGCTCCCCGCCGTGGCGCCCCCGCCCGCGGTTGCCGCCGCGCCAGTGATCGCGTCGCCGGTGCCCGCTGCGACGGGCATTGCGGGGCAGCCGTTCCTCGGCAGCTCCGCCTACGGCACCGGGCCCCCGACGGTCGAGGCCGGGAGCCGGCGCGGCGCCGCGGGCACGGCGGGCGCCAGCGGATCGCTCGGCGCGCCCCACGCGACGACGACCGTTCCCAGCTCCGGTAGCAAGCGACCGAGGGGGCCGGCGACCGGAAGCTCCCACGCTGGCGTGCAGAGCCCTGGCTCCGGGGTCACGAGCGGTGGCGCCGCCGGGTCGCCCGGCGATGGCGCCATCTCCGGGCTCTGGGCTCCGGGCGCGTCGGCGGTGGCGGCCGCGGCCAGGGCACCGGCAGCTCCTCGGGCTCCGGGACCGGCTCGCGCGGCGCTATCGGCTCGGGCAGCGGTACCGGGGGCGCGGGCGGCGGGCGGGGCCGGAGCGGGCAGAGCTCCAGGGGCGCCGGGGGCAGCTGAGGCCGGCGGACCAGCCCGAAATCCGCCGCGCACAGGCGATCGTCGGGGACATCGAGGCGCCAGGCCCGATACCGTCTAAGGTGCCACCGCGTCAAATCAGGAGGACTGTTCCATGGCAAGAGCTCCACGCTCGCTCAACGGCCAGGTCGTGGCCATCACCGGAGGGGCTCGAGGCATCGGTCGTGCGACCGCCGCCGCGCTGATCGCTCAGGGCGCCCGGATCGCAATCGGCGACATCGACGCAGCGCTGGCCGAGCGCACGGCCAAGGAGCTCGGCGCCGACACGGTCGGACTGCCGCTCGACGTGACCAATCGCGCCAGCTTCGAGACGTTCCTGGACGAGGTCGAGAGCCGGGTTGGGCCGCTCGACGTTCTGATCAACAACGCCGGCATCATGCCGATCGGGCCGTTCATCGAGGAGTCCGATTCGACCGCCCTGCGGATGATCGACATCAATCTCCATGGCGTGATCTTCGGATCCAAGCTCGCCCTCACGCGCTTCCTCGGCCGCGGCGGGCGCGGTCATCTGGTCAACATCGCCTCGGCGGCCGGCAAGGCCGGGTTCCCGGGCGGCGCGACCTACTGCGCCACCAAGCACGCCGTCGTCGGACTGAGCGAGTCGATCCGTCAGGAGGTCCGGGGCACCGATATCGGAGTGAGCGTCGTGATGCCGATTGGCGTGAACACCGAGCTGTACTCCGGATTGCCTGAGCCACGCGGGTTCAAGACGCCCGAGCCGGAGGACGTGGCCGCGGCGATCGTCGACGCGCTCCAGCACAGGCGCTATGACGTCTACGTGCCCAAGAGAATGGGCGTGATGACGCGACTCCAGGCGCTGATGCCGCGGACCATCGCCGAGGCGGTGGCCCGGGCGCTCAAGGGCGATCAGGTGCTCACCAATCCCGACCACGGCGCACGCACCGCCTACGAGGAGCGGATGGCCGATACGGTCGCCCTGGCCGATCAGGCGGCGGCGAAGCGCAACCAGCCGAAGCCCACGGTCGACAAGGCCGCCGCGGCCGTCGAGCAGGCCGCCACGGCCAAGGATCGCGAGACCGAGACCGTCTGAGCGAGATTGCCGGCGCGCGGCCCGGGGACCCCCCGGGCCGCGTCCCGAGCTCAGCCCGCCGCGGTCAGCCAATCGGCGATCAGCCGGCCGATGTCCGCGCCGGCGTCCTCCTGCAGGAAGTGGCTGGCGTCGGCAATCACGTGGTCGAGCTCAGTGCCGAGCGCGGCGGCGAACCGCCGGCCGGTGCTGAGCGGCAGCACGGGATCCGCGTCCGCCCACAGCATCAGCTTCGGCCGCGTATCCGTGCGCAGCGCGTCGAGCACGCGCTGCCCCGCCACCGCCCCGGCCATCTCGGGCGACGTGGGGAGCATCAGCGGAAACGAGCGCGCACCGGCCTTGGCGGCCGCACTCGGGAACGGCGCGTCGTAGGCGGCGATCACGGTGTCGCCGGGATCACGCTTGCAGGCACCGCGCACGAGGAAGCCCACCGGGAGGTCCTTGGTCCTGGCGACGAAATCGCGGAACGCGATCCACGCGTCGGTCATCGGCTGGTGTCCCGTGAACAGTCCGGTGTCCATCACCACGATCCGGGAGACTCGCTCGGGATGCTCGATCGCCAGCCGCAACCCGATCGGGCCGCCCCAGTCGTGGACCACGATGGTGGCGTCGGTCAGATCGAGATCCTCGAGCAGCGCCGCGGTCAGCTCGGTGTGCCTGTCGTAGCTGTACCAGTCGATGTCCGTCGGCTTGTCCGAGCGGCCGAAGCCGGCCAGGTCGGGCGCAATGCACCGGTGGCCGGCGTCGAGAACCGGTGGGATCACCTTGCGCCACAGGAACGACCAGGTGGGCTCGCCGTGGACGAAGACGACCGGCCGGCCCTCGCCCTCGTCGAGGTGGGCGAGCCGGAGACCGTCGAGCTCGCGGTAGTGCGACTCGAACGGGAAATCGGGGAGCCCCTGGAGCAACTCGTCGGGGGTCCGGACGGCATCGGTCATGGCGCGCCTTTCGTATCGGGTGGAGCCGGTCCTCGGGCATCGGCGAGGCCGTTTGCCGACACGACCGTATTGTGCCGCGCTCCCGGGCGGCCGGGAGAGGCGGCGCGCCGCAGGCCTCACACGCCCCGGGCGATCACCTGGGATGCGTCGCCGGCCACGGTGACGTGGATCACGTCCGGCTCCCGGACCCAGGCGATCAGGTTCAGCGCCTGCAGGCGGTCGAGCATCGCCTGCAGGGCGACCGCCTGGGCGCGACTCGCGTACCGGCGCCGGATCTCGAACGCGTAGCCGGTGGTGTCGAGCGAGTAGGCGTCGTAGGCCTCGGGATCCGCCACGCCGGATTGGCTCTGGTAACGGCGGTCCTGCACCGCGCCCGCAACGATCAATGGCACGGCGCCCCCCGACAAGGCCTTCACCCGCGCGGCGAGCTCGATCAGCAGGTCGACCGCGGCGGGCCGCAGACCGCGGTAGAGCGCCGCCGGCTCCCCCACCGACCCGGCCGAGGAGCCGAGGCCGCCGTCGTAGGCGAGCCCGAGCGCCGCCGCGTCGGACGGTAGCGGCAGCACGCTCCCGCTCCCGTACGCCGCCCTGAGCGCGTCGGGGCCGGCGAACGACTCCGTCCGGTCCGGCGGATGGAGCACCTCCTCCGCGGAGTCATGGGCGGCCTCGAGCCCGGACAAACGGGTGAGCGCGCGGCGATCGGAGCGGTAGAGCCGCATCACGTTGGTCGCGCCGAGCACGCGCCAGTAGTAGAGCGAGGAGTCGTCGCCGAAGCCGCTCAGCAGGGCGAAGGCGGCGCTGTGGCGATTCGGGCTCGAGTCGAAGTACAGCTGTGCATAGGGCACCGGCCGTCCACCGTCGTAGGCCGCGAGCACGTTCGAGAGGTTGCCGATGCCCATGTGGTAGGAGACGACCGCGAGATCGGCGCGCCCGAACCGGTTGGCGGACAGCTCCAGATAGCGGACCGTCGCGGCCAGCGCCCGGCGGGGATCGAAGCGATCGTCGACCTTCGCCCGCCGGCGCTCCAGGCGGGCCACGACCCCGGCCTGCCCGAGCGCCGCCGCTCGGCCGATCGCGGCGGTCAGCGTCCGGCTTCGGGCCAGGTCGATGTGCATCCCCAGCAGCGACTGTCCGGTCTCGGCCAGGATCTGCGTCAGCCCGGCCGCCGAGGACGGATCGCTGCCGGCAAGCGCGTCCGCTCGTCCGGCGCTCTCGACGAACACCAGCCCCTCCAGCGTCACCGGATCGATCGAGGTGCCGCTCGTGGCCGCGTTGATCAGCGGGCGCAGCGCGGCCACCCGGGCGGCCGTCGCGAGCGCGCCGCCCGGGCTCTTGCTGAACAGCACCTGGGCCTCGCCCGAGGCGGCCCGGGCCGCGAACGCGGACTCGCTCCCGGGCCGGTAGGCGAATGGGTCGCCGGTCGCGGCGGGACGTCCGAGGCCGGGCCGGGGAAGCGGCGCCGGTGCGCCGCCGCGCGACGCGGCCACGACGGCCGCGACCACCAGCACCCCGGCCGAGCCGAGAAGCGCCAGTCTGGCGCGCTGCCGGCGCACTGAGCTCACGGCGTGTGGGGCAGAAGGCGACTACGACCGTCTCGGATCGGGCACGTAGGCTGAAATGGATGCGGTCCCGGACGCCACGTACAAGCAGGCCCACGACCTTCGATCGTCTGCTCCGACACGGAGCACCCGACGGTACCAGCACGCCCCCCGACCACGAGTTCTTTGTAACTACTTATGCAGCGCGGGTCTTTTGGAGTGGTCTTCGGTTATTGTCAATCGACGCTCGTCATCTGGCGGCGTCAGATCGTGGCCGGTCGCCGGGCCACCTTCTCGGCCGAGGAGCCTGTTTCGTCCCTGTGAAGCGAGCTGGTGGTAAGCAAGACAAATGCGCATTCTCGTACTAGGCGGAGACGGTTACCTGGGCTGGCCGACCGCGATTCATCTCTCGGCCGCCGGCCACGACGTGGCCGTCTCGGACAACTTCGCGCGGCGTAGCTACGACGAGGAACTCGGCGTGGAGAGCCTGGTTCCAATCGCGACGCTCGAGGAGCGCGTATCGACCTGGGCGGAGCTGACCGGCACGACGCTCAAGTCCTACGTCGGCGATCTCTGTGACGCCGCGTTCGTGCATGCGATGGTGAGTGACTTCCGCCCGGAGACGATCGTCCACTTCGGACAACAGCGCTCGGCGCCGTACTCCATGATCGATCAAGCCCACGCGGTGTACACGCAGACCAACAACGTGGTCGGCAATCTCAACCTGCTGTACGCGATCGCCGACATCGATCGCGACATCCACCTCGTCAAGCTCGGCACGATGGGCGAGTACGGGACGCCGAACATCGACATCGAGGAAGGGTGGATCGAGATCGAGCACAACGGACGCACCGACCGGGTCATGTACCCGAAGCGCCCGGGCTCCTTCTACCACCTCTCGAAGGTCCACGACAGCCACAACATCGAGTTCGCTTGTCGCATCTGGGGACTGCGGGCCACCGACCTCAACCAGGGCGTCGTCTACGGCCTCGACACGGAGACCACCACGCTCGATCCGCGCCTCTCGACGCGCTTCGACTACGACGGTGTGTTCGGCACCGTGCTCAACCGCATGGTCATCCAGGCGGTGCTCGGCCATCCGCTCACGGTCTACGGCAACGGCAGCCAGACGCGGGGGCTGATCAACCTCGTGGACACGGTCGAGTGCATCAGGATCAGCGCCGAGAACCCGGCCGGCGCAGGCGAGTTCCGCGTCTTCAACCAGTTCACCGAACAGATGTCGGTCCGTCAGATTGCAGACACGATCGCCGCCCATTATCCCGGCACGTGCACGATCGAGCAGATCGACAACCCACGGGTCGAGGCCTACGACCACTACTACAACGCCAAGCACACGGCGCTCGTGGATCTCGGCCTCGTGCCGACGCTCCTCAGCGACACGCTGATCGATCACCTGTTCGCGGTCGTCGAGCGCCACCAGGAGCGTGTCGATCAGGCCGCGATCCTGCCGGCGGTCCGCTGGCGTGAAACATCCAACGAACTGGCCCGAAGCAATGAGCCCAGCGGCTCCGGGTAGGGGAGAGGCCGGAAAGGTCCTCGTCACCGGAGGGTCGGGCTTCATCGGGCGCAACGTCGTCGCGTCGTTGCGTGCGGCGGGCGTTCCGGTGCGCGTGATCGACCTCGAGCCGCACCCCGACCCCGACGTGGAGATCGTGCTCGGCGACCTGGCCGAGCCCGACGTCGTGCGGGCGTCGCTGGCCGGCGGGATCTCCGCCATCGTGCACCTCGCGGCCGTGACCTCGGTGCTCCGCTCGGTGAAGCAGCCGGAGCTCACGTATCGGACCAACGTCGCGGCCACCGCCGGGCTGCTCGAGGCGGCGCGCACGGCCGGCGTGCGCTCGCTCGTGTTCGCCTCGACCAACGCCGTCGTCGGACCGATGGACGGGCCCGCGATCGCCGAGTCCTCGGTACCGCGGCCGCTGACGCCATACGGCGCCACGAAGGCCGCGGGCGAGATGCTGATGTCCGCCTACACGTCCTCCTACGGCCTGCGCTGCGCGTGCCTGAGGCTCACGAACGTGTACGGACCGGGCATGGCGCTCAAGGACAGCATCGTCGCTCGCCTGATGCGGGCCATCCGCACCGGGTCGACCTTCGAGATCTACGGCGATGGGCGCCAGGTGCGCGACTACGTGCATGTCGCCGACGTCGTCGCTGCGGCTCGGCTCGCCCTGGGCGCGGAGGACTGGCGCGGGCCGGTCGTGATCGGGAGCGGCAGCTCATTGTCGGTCCTCGAGGTCATCGACGCCGTCCGCGAGGTCACCGCGGCTGCGGTCGAGGTCCGCCACGGGCCGGCGCGGCCGGGCGAGATGCCCGCGGTCGTGGTCGATAACAGCGTCGCGATCGGCCGCGGCTGGTCGCCCGGCTACAGCCTGGCGGAGGGATTGGCCGGGGTGTGGGAGGAGTGGTCGGGCGCGGACGTCCCCGTGGCCGTGTCGCAGGCCGGTGCGAGCACCCGAGGGACAGAGTGAGCATCGCGCCGGCACGCCCGTTCGTGCTCGAGGACGAGATCGTCGGCCTGGCTCCCGAGGAGCGCGGTGCGGTGGCGGCGTTCCTGCAGGAGCACCCGCCGGGCGAAGGCGCGCCACTGGCCGTCGTCGTCCCGGCCTTCAACGAGGAGCCGACCGTAGCCGCGGTGGTGGCCGAGGTCCCGTCGGAGGCGGCCGGGCTTCTCACCGAGGTGATCGTGGTGGTCGACGGTGCTACGGATGCGACCGCGTCCGAAGCCGCGGCGGCGGGCGCGCTCGTGTGCGACGTACCCATCAATCGCGGCCAGGGGGCGGCGCTGCGGCTCGGCTACTGGCTGGCCCGTGCGCGCGGCGCCACCGTGGTCGCCACGCTCGACGGCGACGGCCAGTACGACCCGACCGAACTCGCGCGGGTCGTGCGGCCGATCGTCGACGGCGAGGCCGACTGGGTCACGGGATCCCGCCGGCTCGGGACCGAATTGACCACCGATTCGGTCCGGCACGCCGGCGTGCGCGTGTTCGCCGTACTCATCAGCCTCCTGATCGGCCAGCGGATCACCGACCCCGCGTGCGGCCTGCGGGCGATGCGCTCCGAGGTGACGGTGGCAGTGACGCTCGAACAGCCGCAGTATCAGGCGTCCGAGCTGATGATCAGCGCCGCGCTGGCGGGCTATCGACTCGCGGAGGTGCCGACCACGATGCGCGACCGCGGCGCCGATGCCACTGCCACCAAGAAGGGCGGCAACTTCGGCTACGGGGTGCGGTTCGCGCGGGCGGTCCTCAGGACCTGGACGCGCGATCGCAGCGCGGCGCGCACCCGGCCGTGTTCCGAGAAGACCCAGAACTCGTAGACCGCGAACTTGGCGAAGAACAGCAGGACGAAGACGGCCAGGTAGGACGCTGTCACCAGCGCCACGCGAATCCCGTGGCCGGCGGGAATGCTCTGCACCTGCGCCTTGGTCCACGCGGTCGCCGCCGAGGCCAGTACGAGGGCCACGATCGAGGTGGCCACGTAGCCCACCACCTCACGCCCGATCGCCAGGCGCCCGCTCCGGCGCCAGGCCCAGCGTCGATTGAGGAACCAATTGGGGATCGCGCCGGCGACGAACGCCGTCACCGAGCAGGTGGTCGTGCCGGCGCCGAGCACGTAGAGCACGGCGAACACGATCGCGCTCACCCCGGCGGCAACGACCGATCCGATCGTGTATCGGGTGACGCGACCTGCGAGCGGTGAACCGCGAAAAGTCGCGTAACGATCGGCAAGCACGTCTCACCAGGGTATCTGTCCGGAAGGATCGGCCGAGTTGGGCGCTAGCTTGCTTGACGGTGCGCTTACATCCCGCCGCCGACCCGATCGTGCTCGACGATGATCTGATCGTCGCCGGCGACTGCATGGACGTGATGGCGGAGCTCCCCCGGACAGGTTTCGATCTCGTCTACATGGACCCACCGTTCAACACCGGACGGGCCCGGGCGCGAGCGACGCTGGCCGTGACAGGGGACGAGGACGGCGATCGCACCGGGTTCGGCGGCCGGCGCTACCGCTCGCGCATGCTCCAGACCCTCAGCTACGACGATGCGTTCGGCGACTACCTCGGCTTCCTGGAGCCTCGCCTGACCCTGGCCCGGGGCCTGCTCGCCGTGCACGGCACCCTGTACTTCCACATCGACTATCGCGAGGCGCACTACTGCAAGCTCCTGCTCGACGAGATCTTCGGCCGTGACGCGTTCCTGAACGAGATCATCTGGGCCTACGACTACGGCGCCAAGCCCCGCCGGCGCTGGCCGGCCAAGCACGACACGATCCTCGTCTACGCGCGCACGCCGGGCGCTCACCACTTCGACGCGGACGCGGTCGAGCGCGAGCCCTACATGGCGCCGGGGTTGGTGACTCCGGAGAAGGCCGCGCGCGGCAAGCGCCCCACCGACGTCTGGTTCCACACCATCGTTCCCACCAACGGCCGCGAGAAGACCGGCTACCCGACGCAGAAGCCCGAGGGCGTGCTGCGCCGGATCGTCGCCGCCTCCTCGCGGGCCGACGGTTGGTGCCTGGACCCGTTCGCCGGGTCGGGCACGCTCGGCGCCGTCTGCCGCGGCCTCGGCCGCCGGTATGTGCTGATCGACGAGAGCCCGGTCGCGCTCGAGGTGATGCGGGCGCGGCTGACCGAGCCGGGCCCGGCGGCAGCAGAGCCCTGAGCGCCTGAGCGGCGCTACCCCGCGTCGTGCACGAGGGGCACGAACCGGACCGGGTCGAGCGTCACGCGCGTCAGGGCGCCGGGTGTGCGCGTGACCAGTGTGAGGTATTGGTAATCGCCGCCCACGGGTGCGACCAGCCGCCCGCCCGGGGCAAGCTGATCCTCGAGTGCCTCGGGCAGCAGGACGCCTGCGGCCGCGACGTTGATGGCGTCGAACGGAGCTGCCTCGGGAAGACCGAGGCAGCCGTCCCCGGCAATGCAGGTGACGTTGCCGAAGCCATGCTCGGACAGCGTGCGCCGGGCGATCTCGGTCAGCTTGGGGTGGCGCTCGATCGTCGACACCTGACCGCCGAGCGCGGCCAGCAGCGCCGCGTGGTATCCGGATCCCGTGCCGACGTCGAGCACGCGGTCACCCGGCCTCACGTCGAGGAGGTCGAGCATCCGCGCGACGACCAGCGGCTGCGAGATGGTCTGGCCACAGGCGATCGGGAGCGCCACGTTCTCGTACGCCCGGAAGCGCTGACGCGTGGGGACGAACCACTCCCGCGGGATCGCCGCGATCGCCTCGAGCGTCCGCTCATTCCGGATCATCGGGCGCAGGCGCGCCGCGAGCTCAATGGAGTGGCGCAGCGCGTCGCCCGCGGGACCGGCCTGGGATCGACTCATGTGTACGACTCTAGGAGCCTCGCGAGATTGTCGATTAGGGTCGGGTTGTGGCTGTCACCGGACGCGCATCCTCTGACAACATGGGGCTCAAATGTTCGGTGAATCCTCGGTGGCCGGTAGGCGCGTTCTACTGCTCTGCGCAGCATGCGAGCTGGGCGTCCTGCGGCCCGGCAGCGATGTGGATCCGCCACAACGGCATCGATGTCAGCGCAGCCGCAGGGCCGACCGGCGCACCTAAGCTCTATCGTATGCTGCCATTCTGACGTTGCGCGGCCGGTAGGGTCGCCCGCGGTCGACGGTGGGTCGGAAGCCACCGCCCGATTCGAATGAGCCAAACACAGATGAGATCCGTGCCGTCGGGGCGCCCCCGGCGCCTCTGGCCGCCCTTTGCGGGGGTGCTGCTGCTTGCCCTGGTGGCCGCGCTCGGAACGGCGCCGGCCGCGAGCGCTCTCGGCAATTGCTCCACCGCGCCGGTGCCCGGTGGCCACGGGTCGCGCGTCCTCTTCGACGGCAAGCTCCGCTACGTGCTCGTCCACGTCCCGTCCGGGATCGGCCGGGGCCGGCGGGTGCCGCTGCTGTTCGCGCTGCACGGAGCGGGTGGCAATGGCGGCGCGATGGAGCGCTACAGCGGCTTCTCCCACCAGGCCGACCTGCACAAGTTCATCGCCGTGTATCCCAATTCCGACGGTCCGACCTGGAACATCACCGCCGCCCGCAACCGGCCCGACGACGTCGCCTTCATCGGCGGGCTGGTCACCTCGATCCAGCGGCAGATGTGCATCGACCCCCATCGCATCTACGCCGCTGGCATCTCCAACGGCGCCGGCATGGTCGCGCTGCTCGGGTGCGCCCTCTCGAACGAGCTCGCGGCGATCGCGCCGGTGTCCGGGATCTACGACGGCCAGCCGTCCTGCCGTATCCGCCGCCCCGTGTCGATCCTCGAGATCCACGGCACTGCCGACCAGATCGCCCCGTACTTCGGGACGTTGGGCCGGGCCCCGGCGAGCGGCCTGCCGCCGTATGTGACCGGCTGGGTCCACCGGGACGCGTGCTCGCGCTCCGCCGCCGAGCACCCGATCGCGACGCGCACCAGCCTGTACCGTTGGGGTGGGTGCTCGGATGACACCGAGGTCGAGCACATCAGGATCCAGGGCGGCGCCCACCAGTGGCCCGGCGCGCTCCCACCCGATCCCGGACCTCCTTCCACGATCTGCGGCGCCTGCACGATCTGGAGCTTCTTCTCCAGTCTCCCGGTCCTCGCCCGGTCATACAGCGGTGGTTCGGGCCTGCCGGGCTGATCCGGTCGCGCGGAAGCTGAAGCTCGCGGGGGCGGTGCTACGGGCCATGGCCGCGGGAGCGTGTTCCGCTGACATCCTGGGGACCGCGGGCGTGCAAGAATCGGCACCGATGACCGCGAGCCCCAATCTGCAGCGGGCCCTGCTCGCGGTGCTGGCCGTCCTGCTCGCCGCGATCGGCGTGGTGCTGGTCACCGGTTCGCGTCATTCGTCGGGCGCGACCGCGGCCGCGTCCAAGTTCGCCGGCCCCACCATGCCCCCGGGGCTGCGCGCGGCGAACTTCACCCTCACCGATCAATACGGCCACCGGGTCACCCTGTCGTCCTATCGCGGCCACGTCGTCGTGCTGACCTTCATCCACTCGCTGTGCAAGGACGCCTGTCCGTTCATGGTCGAGCAGATCAAGGGCGCGCTGAACGGCCTGCCGGCGAACGGGAGCGCCCTGCCGACGATCGGTGTCAGCGTGGCCCCCGCCGAGGACACGCCGGCCAACCGCCGCGCCTTCCTGGCCAAGCACCGCATGACCGGCCGAATCGAGTTCGTCAGCGGCCCCCAGAGCGCCCTGCGCCCGGTCTGGCACGACTACGCGATCCAGCCCGTGGAAGGGCCGATCGACCACTCCACCTTCGTGCTGTTGATCGACAAGCGCGGCATCGAGCGCGTCGGCTTCCCCGCCGACGAGCTCACGCCCGAGGGCTTGGCCCACGACATCCGGGTGCTGGAGGGCGAGCGGGCATAGGGGCCGGTGGTGGACAGTGATCGGTGCGGACCCGTCGGAACCGGCAAAACGTGGCATCTCGCCCGTCGCCGAGCGCGCCGGGCAACGTTCGGCCCTAAGAGCGCGCGGCCCAGGCCCAGGCGATGATCAGCGCCTGCAGCGGCAACCGCGCCAGCAGCGCCGGCCGGCCACCCGGGATCTGCCGGTAGCGCTCGGGGTGCAGCGCCATGTGCAGGTTGGCCGGGAACACGGCCGCGAGCGTGGCGATGTTCAACCAACTCGCCCAGCGTCGCGAGCGCGGCGCCAGGGCTGCCGCCCCGCCCACGATCTCGGCCGCGCCGCTGGCGTACACCAGCTCGCGCTTGGCGGGCAGGTAATCGGGCACGATCGCCTCATAGGTGCGCGGGATCACGAAGTGCAGGATCCCGGCGACGATGAAGACTGGTCCGAACAGGCGCTTCACGGTCGCGCAGTCTACGCAAGGCGTGGCGCTGCTCGCGCGACTCCGGGCGTGAGCCCCGCAAGCCGGGTTCAGTCCTCGGTCTCCCGATCCATCAGCTCCCGCTTGAGCACCTTGCCGGTGGTATTGCGCGGCAGCTCGTCCACGAACTCGACATCGCGGGGGATCTTGTAGCGGGCGAGGTTGTCCCTGACGTATTCCCTGACCTCCGCCTCGCTCAGCTTCGCGCCGTTGCGCGCAACCACGATCGCCTTCAGCCGGGCGCCGAACTTCTCGTCAGGGACTCCGATCACGGCCGCCTCGGTGATCTTCTCGTGCCTCATCAGCAGCTCCTCGATCTCGGCCGGGAATACGTTCTCGCCGCCCGAGACGATCATGTCGTCGTCGCGGCCCTCGACGAACATGCGACCGTCCTTGTCGAAGTAGCCCACGTCGCCGGTGGCCATCAGGCCGTCGATCATGTCCTTGTTGCCGCCGCCTGTGTAGCCGTCGAACAGCATCTCGTTGCCGACGAAGATGCGGCCCCGCTCGCCCGGTGCCACCTCCGTGCCGTGCTCGTCGAACAGCTTCACGACCGTCCCGCGCGGCGGCCTGCCGGTGGTGCCGGGCGCCGCGCGCAGGTCCTTCGGCGTGGCGATCGTCGCCCATGCGACCTCGGTCGAGCCGTACAGGTTGTAGAGCACGTCGCCGAACGCGTCGAGGCCGTGGCGGGCCAGCGGCGCCGGCAGCGCCGAGCCCGACAGCGCCAGCACGCGCAGCGAGGAGTGGTCGTGGCGGCGGATCTCCTCCGGGCCGAGATCGAGCATTCGCTGCAGCATCACCGGGACCACGATCAGCGTGTCGACCTTGTGCGTCTCGATGTCCTCGAGCGTCGTCAGCGGATCGAACCGTCGCCGCAGGACAAGAGTGCTCGAGAGCGCGAGGGCGAGCAGGAGGTGGGAATAGCCCCAGCTGTGAAACAGCGGTGCCGCGTCCGCGGTCACACCCCGGGCCCGGAGCGGGATCTTGGACAGGATCGCTCCGAGCGGATCCAGCCCCGTCGGAGCGCCGCGCGACGCTCCCCTCGGCGTCCCGGTCGTGCCCGAGGTGAGGATCGTCTGGCGCCCGTGCTGCGCCGGTGCGATGACGTCGCTCGCATCGCCCTTCGCGATCAGGTCCTCGAGCGTCGGGTCGCTCGGTGGCTCCTCGGCGTCGCCCACCCAGGCCACGAACCGCCGGTCCTTCTCGACGGCGTCGCCGATCAGGCCGGTGAATTCGTCGTCGCAGATCACGCAGGCGGCCTGCTCGCGCTTGACCACGTCGGCGATCTGCGGACCGGCGAACCCGGTGTTGAGATAGAGCATGTTGGCGCCGAGCTTGGAGCAGGCGACCGCGGCCTCGACGAACCCGCGATGGTTGCGGGCCAGCAGGGCGACGTTGTCGCCCTCGTTGACGCCGCGGTCCGAGAGCGCGTGGGCGAGTGCGTTGGTACGCAGGTGCAGCTCGGCGAACGTGACCTGGCCGCGCTCGTCGATGATCGCCCGCGCTTCCGGGTAGCGGGCGGCGGAGGCCGCACAGGCTGCAGCGGGGGTGGCCCCGAAGCGCCATAGCGCGATCCCGGCCTTGAGCAGCCGGTCGGGCATCGCGGGTCCGAGCAGGCCGGACTCGGCAATGCGCCGGAGCGTGTCGAACTTGTATGCGACGGGCTCGAGGCGCATCTCAGCCGACCCTATTCGCGGGCTCAGGTTCCGTCAACGAACGCGGATCCCGCGGCGTAGCGGGCATCGGCCGAGCGTCTTTCGTCATAACCCCTCCGGGGCCTCCAGCAGCGCTCTGATGTGGACGAGGAACCGAGCGGCGGGTTCGCCGAACAGGATCCGGTGGTCACACGCGAGCGTGATCGCCATCGCGTGTCCGGGCACGATAACCCCGTCGCGCACGATCGGCGCTGCCCGCACGGCTCCGGCCGCGAGCGCCGCCGCCTGCCCCGGGTTGATCACCGCGGTCGCGTCCGCCACGCCGTAGCGGCCGAGGTTCGTGATCGTGAACGTGGCGCCCGAGGACTCGGGCGGGGTGATCTCGCCGCTGCGGACGCGTGCGCTCAGCCGCTCGAGCTCGGACTCGAGCTCGCTCGCGGGCTTGCGTTCGGCGTCGAACAGGGTCACCGCCACGTAGCCCTCCGGTGTGTCGACCGTGAGCCCGACGTTGACCCGCGAGTACAGCTCGTAGCGTCCGTCGCGGTAGGCGGCGTTGGCCCGCGGGGTCTGTCGCAGCGCGAGCGCGCACGCTCGCGCGAGGACCGCGTCGAGGGATGGGCCGCCGCCGGCCGAGGTCAGCCTGACGAAAGCGGACATGTCGGCCTCGGCCCGTAGCTCGGTGTCGGGTACGGTGGCCCGTGCCTCGGCCGTGCGCCGGGCGATCGTGCGCTCGGTGCGGGTCGGCTCCTGCACCCGCGTCTCGCCCCGGCCGGTGGCGGACCCAGGAGCGGCGGTCCCAGAATCGGTAGCAGCGGCGGGCGGATCGGTCATGCGAGCAACGGTGGCATTAATCGCGTTCCGGCGCGCCCGCGTCGCGGCCTTCCCACGTGCTCATGAACTCCTCGGCGCTGAGGCCGACAAGGTCGGCGCGGAGCTCGCTCAGCAGTCCTTTGGCCTCTTTGACCGGGAGATCCCAGAACAGGACGACCTCGCCGTCATCGATCGAGACCACCTCGATCCGATCGAGCCGGTTGGGGTCGCCGAGGAAGGACGGCTCGTGGCTCGATCGCGACACGATCAACTCGAAATACCGGTTGGCCTTCACGGCTCGCTCGCACCGAGCGCGGCCGCGGCCGCGCTCACGGCGTCCTCGCCGTCGAACAGCCGGTCTCCGACCTCGATCGCCGGGAGCGAGACCACGCCCGCGCCGCGGGCGCGCTCGTTCGCGGTGTCGAGGCCCGCACGCACCGAGCGCAGGCCGACCCCCTTGAGCACGGCGGCGGGGTGCATCTCGCAGGCGGCGGCGGCGATCAGCAGCGTGTCCTGATCACCCAGGTCGCGACCGCCGGCAAAGGCCTGCCGGAACGCCGCCAGCGAGAAGGCGACCGCGCGGCCGACGTGCTTGGCGTAGGTGGCGGTGAGCATCGCGAGCTCCGTGTCCGGCGGCCACCGACCGGGCCAGCGGAGCGGCTGCAGCCGCTGCTCGCGGACGAGCCGCTCGACCTCGTCGCGGTCGGGCTCGGTCCTGTCATCGGCGCCGCCGAGGGCCGCGCCGAGCACCGGCTCCCACTCCGGGGCCACCGGCAGCTCACCCATGATCCGCTCGGCGGCCAGGTAGCACGCCGGGCTGCCGAGGTCGTAGAAGAAGATCGGCTGCGCCGGTTGCGGCACGCCGGTCACGTCAACCGTGGATCAGCCACCCGTCGGCGGCCCGCGCGGCTTCCATGACTCCCTCGGAGAGGGTGGGATGGCCGTGGATCGTGCGCGCGATCTCGGGGTAACCGCCCTCGAGCGCTTTCGCGTTGACGAGCTCCTGGATCAGCTCGGTCGCCTTGCTGCCGACGATGTGGGCGCCGAGCAGCTCGCCGTACTTCTTGTCGCCGACGATCTTGATCATGCCGGTGCGGTCGCCGTACACGGTGCCGGCGCCGACGGCGCCGTATTGGACCTTGCCCACCGCCACGTCGTAGCCCTGCTCCTTCGCCTGCGCCTCGGTGAGCCCGAAGCTGGCCACGTTGGGCGTGCAGAAGGTGGCGCGCGGGATGTCGATGTACTCGATCGGGTGGGTGGCGAGTCCGGCCGCGTCCTCGACGGCGATCACGCCCTCGTCGGAGGCCTTGTGGGCGAGCGCCGGACCGTGAACGAGATCGCCGATCGCGTAGATCTTCTCCGCGCTCGTGCGCATCGCGCCGTCGACGGCGATCAGTCCCTGCTCGTCGAGCTTGACCCCGGCCGCCTCGAGCCCGAGCGCGTCCACGTCGGGTCCGCGCCCGGCCGCGATCACCAGCCAGTCGGCCTCGCCGGACTCCTCGCCGTAGCAGAAGGTGACGCTCGAGTCGCCCGACTTCACGTTCTGCACCAGGGTGCCGGTGTGGATCGTCATGCCCTGCTTCTTGAGCCCACGCTCGGCCAGCTTGGAGATGTCGGCATCCTCGGTCGGGAGGACGCGGTCGAGCGCCTCGAACAGGAGCACCTCGACGCCCAGGCGAGCATAGGCCGAGGCGATCTCGGCTCCCGAGGCGCCGGCCCCGACCACGGCCAATGTGCGCGGCAACTGCTCGAACGCCCACGCCTCCTCGGTGCCGATCACGCGGCCGCCGAAGCTCGTGCCGGGGATCGGCCGCTTCACCGATCCGGTGGCCAGCACGATGGCCTTCGCCTCGATCGTCTGTCCGCCGACGCTGACCTTGTGATCGGCGGTGAGCGATCCCTCGCCCTCGATCAGCTCGATCGAGTTCTTCTTGAACAGGCCGGAGACGCCACCGGTGAGCGTCGAGACGACCTTCCTGCGCCGCTCGCTGACGGCGTCGTAGTCGACCTTCGGCTCACCCACGGTGATCCCGAAGTCGCCCGCCTCGCGGATCTCGGACAGCACGTCGGCGACGCGGAGCACCGCCTTGGCCGGGATGCACGCGTAGTTCAGGCAGCGACCGCCGACCTGGTCCTTCTCGACCACGACGGTCTTCATCCCGAGCTGCGCCGCCCGGATCGCGGCCACGTAACCACCGGGGCCCGAACCGATGACGACGCAGTCGTAAGCAGAGTCAGCCATCCGGGCGCGGAGCCTAGCTGATAGCCAACCACTAGCGCCGTGGTGGCGCCGGTAGCTGCAGGCGGCCGAGGATCCGCACGAGCTTGTAGAACAGCCACCCGCCCGGAATGATCACGGCCAGGCAGATGGCGGCGCCGAGCAGGCTCGAGGCTTTGATCAGGGCGAGTGAGAAGCCGAGCAGGCCGATTGCCAGCAGCGTCTGAAAGCCGAGCACGGCCCAGTAGCGCATGCGCCACATGCCCGCGGCGCAGGCGAGCATCAGTCCACAGAAGATCAGGATCTCGGCCAGGTGCGGTTGCTGGCCTCCGAGCCTGGGCTTGGTGCCCACGACGAAGAGGATGAAGTTGACCGCGGCGAGCAGGAACGCGACCGCGACGCTGATCTTGATCGACCACGGACGCTCGCCGTCGGCGAACGGCTTCAGCGCCGCCCGCACGGCGGCGTTGCGCTCCTCCGAGCGGCTCGGCCGTTCCGGCGCATCGCCGGCAGCCGGCAGCGGCGCTGTCCTGACCGCGGCGGGGGGAGGCTCGCGGCGCCCGCGCTTGCGGCTACGTTGTCCCAACGATCTCCTCGCTGGGCGGCGCCGACGCGGCGATGGCCGACCGCAGCGCCCGCGCCGTGGACTCCGGGTCCTCGGTGTCGGTGAGCGCCCGGACCACGGCAACCCGGGTGGCACCGGCGGCACGGACGGCGGCCACGTTCTCGGGCGCGATCCCACCGATCGCGAAGTACGGGGTCCGCGCATGGGCCGCGGCGTAGGAGACCAGCTCCAGGCCGACCGCTGGTCGCCCCGGCTTGGTCGGGGTGGCGTGCACGGGGCCGACGCCGATGTAATCGACCTCGTCGCCGGCGCCGTCGATCTGCGCCGCGGAGTGGGTCGAGAGGCCGATCAGTCGCTCCGGGCCGACCAGCTCCCGTGCTGTCCGCGGGGCGGCGTCGTCCTGCCCGACGTGGACTCCGTCGGCGCCGGCTCGCGCGACGAGGTCAGGGCGGTCGTTGAGGATGAACAGGGCATCGTGCTCGGCGCAGGCCCGGGCGAAGATCGTCGCGGCGGCGAGGATGCGCTCGTCACCGGCGTGCTTGCACCGGAGCTGGATCACGTCCACGCCGCCGTCGAGCGCGGCCTGCAGGAAGCTCTCGGGTTGCTCGTCGCAGACGAGGTAGAGCCGTGAGTCGGCGAGGCGCTGGCGGCGGTGCTCCACGCCGTCAGTCTGGCATGAGTGCCGCGCTAGCATTGGCGGTACGGGAGCCCGACCACTGGGCTGAGAGGGCGGATACGAGGTCCGCCGACCGTCTGAACCTGACCCGGGTAATGCCGGCGCAGGGAGGAGGCAAGTGACGAACCGCAGCACATCAGTCGACGTCGCCGTCATCGGCGGCGGCGTGATCGGTCTCGGAGTCGCGTGGCGAGCGGCCCAACGGGGCATGCGCGTGGTGCTGCTCGAACGGGACCGGGCCGGCTCCGGCACCTCGCGGGTGGCGGCCGGGATGCTGGCCCCGATCACCGAGGCCGATCCGCGTGAGCAGCCGCTGCTCGCGCTCGGCCAGGCGAGCGCGGCCGCCTACCCGCGCTTTGTCGAAGAGCTGTCGGAGGCCAGCGGCATGAACCCGGGCTACCTCCCCTGCGGGACGCTGATGGTCGCCCGCGACGCCGATGAGAGCGAGGCGCTCGAGCGTGAGCTGGCGATGCGCGAAGGCTTGGGGCTCCCGGTGCAGCGGCTGCGAGCGAGCGAGGCGCGCCGACTCGAGCCGGCGCTGGCGCCGTCGCTGCGTCTCGCGCTGGAGATCCCCGGCGATCATGTGATCGAGCCCGACAGGCTGATCGCCGCGCTGGCCGCCGGCCTGGTTCGGGCGGGCGGAGAGCTGCGCGATCGCACCGTCGTCGCCGACGTGCTGGTCGAGGCACGGCGGGTCACCGGTGTGCGGCTGCGCGACGGATCGGAGCTGCGCGCCGAGCACGTCGTCATCGCCGCCGGGATCTGGTCGGGCCAGATCGGTGGCCTGCCGGCGGACGCGCGCGTGCCCCTGCGCCCGGTCAAGGGACAGGTGCTGCGGCTGCACGACCCGGCCGGGCCGGGGCTGCTGACCCGGATCATCCGGATGCCGCCCGGGTACATCGCGCCCCGCGGGGACGGTCGCTACGCGCTCGGCGCGACGATGGAGGAGCGCGGTTTCGACACCACCGTGACGGCGGGTGCCGTGTTCGAGCTGCTGCGCGATGCGCTCGAGCTGGTGCCGGGCGCCTCCGAGCTGGTCATCGACGAGCTGTGCGCCGGGCTGCGCCCCGGAACTCCGGACAACCTGCCGGCGATCGGGACCGGTGCACTGGCCGGCCTGCACTGGGCGGTTGGTCACCACCGCAACGGGATTCTGCTGACGCCGGTGACGGCGGAGCTCCTCGCCGCCGAGCTGGCCGGGGAATCCGCCCCGGCGCTCGCCGCGGCCTTCGACCCAGGGCGCTTCGCCGCCACCCCCGCGACCGTCGGCGGTGGCGCGTGACGGTGACCGTCAACGGCGAGCGCCGCGAGCTGCCCTCGGGCGCGACCGTCGCTCAGCTGGTGGCGCTCCTGTCGGGCGCCGAGGACGCTCGCGGGGTGGCGGTGGCGCTGGAGGGCGAGGTGGTTCCGCGCACGACGTGGTCGAGCACGCGGCTGTCCGAGGGCGCCCGGGTTGAGGTCGTGGCGGCGATTCAGGGAGGATGAGGGGGATGGACGAGAACCTGACGATCGCCGGACGCGAGTTTCGCTCGCGGCTGGTCCTCGGCACCGGCGGGTTCAAGAGCCACGACGTGCTTGCCCGCGCGCTCGAGGTCTCGGGCGCGGAGATGTGCACGGTCGCGCTCAGGCGGCTCGACCCCGACGCGCGCGGCTCGATCCTGGACGTGCTCGACGCCTCCGGCGTGCAGGTGCTGCCGAACACCGCTGGTTGCTTCACCGCCCGCGATGCCGTCGTCACCGCCCGCCTCGCCCGCGAGGCGTTCGCGACCGATTGGGTCAAGCTCGAAGTGATCGGGGACGATCGCACGCTGCTGCCCGATGCCGTCGAGCTCCTGGCTGCCGCCGAGCAGCTGGTCGACGAGGGCTTCGTCGTGCTCCCCTATACGACCGACGATCCCGTCCTGGCCCGCCGGCTCGAGGACGTGGGCTGTGCGGCGGTGATGCCGCTGGGCTCCCCGATCGGCAGCGGGATGGGAATCCGCAACGCGTACAACCTGGCGATCATCGTCGACCGCGCCCGGGTGCCGGTCGTGCTCGACGCCGGCGTCGGGACGGCCTCGGACGCGGCGCTCGCGATGGAGCTGGGCTGCGACGCGGTGCTGTGCGCGAGCGCCATCTCCCGCGCCCACGACCCGGTGGCGATGGCCGAGGCGATCCGGCTCTCGGTCCAGGCCGGCCGGCTCGCGCTCCGCGCGGGGCGGATTCCGCGCCGCCGCTACGCCGAGGCGTCAACTCCGGAGGAGGGCATGCCCGAGCTCGGGCAGCCCGCGCACGCCGAATGACCGTTGACGAGCTGTTCGACGCGTGGGAGGCGGCGTGGTCGGGCAAGGATGCGAGTGCGTTCGAGGCCGTGATCGCGCCCGACCTGCATTACGAGGACCCGCTCACCGACGAGCCGCTGGAGGGATTCGACAACCTGGCCCGCCACGCCGAGCGCCTATGGAGCGCGTTCCCCGATGTCCGCCTCGAGCGGGCCGGCGCGCGGTTGGACGACGGGCA
Organism: Solirubrobacteraceae bacterium; assembly: GCA_035555155.1. Classification (GTDB taxonomy): domain Bacteria; phylum Actinomycetota; class Thermoleophilia; order Solirubrobacterales; family Solirubrobacteraceae; genus Palsa-465. The sequence continues at coordinate 23,833 of DATMGZ010000209.1, forward strand.
CTTCGTGGCCGCTCCGGCCAAGCTGCTCGGTACCCACCGAGCGCCACTCGAGGGCCTGCCGGCCACCAACAGGTTCGTTGTGGTGCACTGCGTCTCCTACTGCGAGCTCGAGCACGAGCGCCTGTTCCGCGTCCGCGCGTTCTTCGACCTCTACGACGCCGCCACACAGCTCGGCGTGCTGCCGGCGCGCGGGACGCTGGGCGAGAAGGCGCTGCTGATGCTGCGCGGCTTTGGGCTGCGGGCCGGCCGGCCGTCGTAGCGCGACCTGGCTCGCTCCGTGGACGGACGCTGCTGATCGCGCTCGGGCGCACGCTCTGTCAAGTCCCCGGCTCGATCTGCCGATGACGGCAGATGGACCCACGATGGTGACGCTGATCGAGATAGCCCGCCGGCTCTGCTATCGGGCCGATGCGACCTACCGCAGATTCGCTGCCCGGCTGCTCCGCCGCGACCAGCTCCTGCTCGGGTCCGAGCGGCGCTTCCGGGCCCTGCTCGAGTCGGCGCCGGACGCGATGGTGATCGTCAACTCGCACGGTCATCTGGTCCTGGTCAATGCCCAGGCGGAGAAGCTGTTCGGATACGACCGGGCCGAGCTGATCGGCCAGCGGATCGAGGTGCTGATCCCGCCTCGCCTGCGCCGGCACCCCCGCGATCACGTGCGCAGCTACCTGCGCGAAGCCCCGGCGCGGCCCATGGGCGGTGGCCTTGAGCTGTTCGGAGCCCATCGGGACGGGACCGAGTTCCCGGTCGAGATCAGCCTCACCCCGCTGGAGACGGATGCCGGGACACTGGTCTCGGCCGCGATCCGCGACGTCACCGGGCGAAAGGCGGCCGAGCGCGAGCTGCAGGAGGCCGAGGAGCGCTTCCGGCTCGCGTTTGACAACGCGCCGATCGGGATGGCCCTGGTGGCCCCCGAGGGACACTGGCTGCGGGTCAATCGCGCGCTGTGCGAGATGACCGGCTACAGCGAGGAGCAGCTGCTCGGCCGCACCCACCAAGAGATCACCCACCCGGACGATCTCGATGCCGACCTCGAGCAGGTCCGACGGATCCTGGCCGGAGAGATCCGCAGTTACGAGATCGACAAGCGCTACCTGTGTGCCGACGGGTCGGCGCTGTGGACGTTGTTGTCCGTGTCGTTGGTGCGCGACGGCCACGGCGAGCCGCGCTACTTCATCAGCCAGATCCAGGACATCAGCGAGCGGCACCGGATCGAGGCGGCCAACGCGCGCGCTCGCCGTTCGCTCGTGGAGGCACAGGCCATTGCCGGCATGGGGAGCTGGGACTACGAGCTGACCGGCGGCCGGTCGGGCTCCTGGTCGCCCGAGCTGTGGCGGATCTGCGGCCTCGAGCCGCGCGAGAGCGCCCGCCAGCTCGAGGATCTGGTCGAGCTTTTCGATCCCGGGGATCGCCCCCGCGTGCTGGCGGCAATCAGTGGTGTCGCCCCGGGCGAGCAGATCGAGGATGAGCTGTGGATCACCCAGCCCTCGGGCACGCGCGTCCGGGCCGCCTTCCGGGCCCGAGTCGATCGCGACCGTGACGGCCGCCCCATGCACGTGCGCGGAACGATCCAGGACATCACTCGCGAGCACGCGGCTCGGCAGGAGCTCGGGCACCGGGCCGAGCAGCTCAGGACGCTGGCGCGGAGCTTCCCGCGCGGCTGCATCGTGCTGTTCGACACCGAGCTTCGGTATCTGATCGCCGACGGCCCGGCGCTGGCCGACTTCGGACACTCGCCCGGGGATCTCGAAGGCAAGACGGTCGATGAGGTGTACTCGCCGGGAACGGCGGGACCACTCAAGGCCCGCTATCGCAGCGCGCTCGCGGGGGAGGAGCAGAGGTTCGAGACCGTGCTCGACGACCGCCGGGTGTACGACTCACGGATCGCTCCCGTGCGCGACCACCACGGAAACGTGATCGGCGGCTCGGTGGTCACGACCGACGTGACCGAGCGGGCGGAGCACGAGGCCGAGCAGACGGCGATCGGCCACATCGCGACGCTCGTCGCGCACGGCGCCGGGCCGGCCGCGGTGTTCCAGGACGTCGCCGAGCAGGTGGCAAAGCTGTTCGCGGCCACCTGCGGCAGCATCATCCGATACGACCGTGCGGCTGGTGTCGGGGTCATCGTCGGCAACTGGACCGGCGACGGCGACGACGTGGGCGGGCAGACGTTTGCCCTCGACGGGCCGAGCGCGGCTGCCACCGTGTTCCGGACCGGCGAGACGGTGCGAATCGAGAGGTATCCCGAGGCGGGCAAGGACGAGGTGCTGCGCCGGCTCGAGCTCGAGGGGGCCCTGAGCGCGCCGGTCACGGTGGGCGGGACGCTCTGGGGGGCGGTCAGCGCCGGCTTCGGAGGTGTCCCGGTTCCGGTCGGGGCCGAGCCCCGGCTGGCCCGGTTCGCGGAGCTCGTGGCCGTTGCGATCGCCAACGCCGAGACGTGGAGCACGCTCGCCCACCAAGCGGCGACGGACCCCGTCACCGGGCTCGCCAATCACCGGGCGTTCCATCAGCGGTTGCGCGCCGAGGCCGAGCGCGCGCGCCGCTACAAGCGCCCGCTGAGCCTGGTGCTGTTCGACCTCGACCACTTCAAGCAGATCAACGACACGCACGGTCATCAGGCCGGCGACGAGGTGCTGGCCGAGACCGCGCACCGGATCGCCGCCGAGGCCAGGGAGGGCGAGCTGGTGGCCCGGATCGGCGGTGAGGAGTTCGCCTGGCTGATGCCCGAGACCGGGCAGGAGGGTGCCTACGCCGCCGCCGACCGCGCCCGTCAGGCGATCCAGAGCGAGCCGTTCGACGTGGTCGGAGCGGTGACGATCTCCGCCGGGGTGTGCTCGAGCGACTACGCCACCGGCGCCGAGGATCTGGTGCGGCTCGCCGATCGGGCGCTGTACTGGGCCAAGGAGGGCGGGCGCAACTCGACCTTCATCTACACCGAGGGCGCGCGGATCGCTTTCGCCGAGGCGCCCCCGGCGCCTGAGCGGGTGCAGACGATGTCGAGCGTCAGGGCGCTTGCGCGGGCGATCGACTCCAAGGACTCCTCCACGCACAGCCATTCCGAGCGCGTGGCCAGGCTCGCGGAGATGCTGGCCTTGGAGCTCGGCTGGACGCGTAAGCGCGCGCAGCTGCTGCACCTCGCCGGCCTATTGCACGATGTCGGCAAGATCGGGATCCCCGACTCGATCCTGCTCAAGCCGGGGCCGCTGACGAGCGTCGAGCACGAGGAGATCAAGCGCCACGCGAGCCTCGGCGGCTACATCTCGGCCGAGGTGCTGGAGAGCGAGCAGGTGGCGTGGATCCGTGGCCATCACGAGCGCTGGGACGGGACCGGTTATCCCGACCGGCTGGCCGGCGAACAGCTCCCCGATGGGGCGCAGCTGCTGGCGCTCGCCGACGCCTGGGACGTGATGACCGAGAGCCGCAGCTACAAGCCGACCAAGACGATCCGCGAGGCGCTCAGCGAGTGCGCGCGGGAGAGCGGCGCCCAGTTCGCCCCGCAGGCGATCACCGCACTGGTGCGGCTCGCGCGCCGCGGGGGGCTGAGCACGCACTTGGCAGAAATCGTCCGCCCGTAGTCATTGCGGCCAAGCTGCGGCGGCGCCATGATCGCGTCATGGACCCCCTCGTCACGCCGCAGCGGACCCGCCGGATCGTGCTCGTCGCGTTCCCAGACGTCCAATCGCTCGACGTCACCGGTCCCAGCGAGGTGTTCTCGCTCGCCGAGCGCGCCGCGCCGGGCGCCTACGCGATCGAGCTGGTGAGCATCGACGGTGGGCCGGTCCCCGCCTCCAGCGGTCTCACGCTGCTGGCCCACTCCTCCACCGCGGCCTGCCGCGGCGCGATCGACACGCTGGTCGTGGCGGGTGGCCTCGGCGCGCGCGACGCCGCGCGCGACGAGCGGCTGGTGTCGTGGATCAGGCTCGCGGCGCGCCGCTCGCGCCGTGTGAGCTCGGTCTGCACGGGCGCATTCCTGCTCGCGCGGGCGGGCCTGCTCGACGGGCGCCGCGCCACCACGCACTGGGCCGCGTTCGACGCCCTCAGGCGCAACTACCCCTCGATCGAGGTCCAGTCCGACCCGATCTTCGTCCGCGACGGCAACGTGTACACGTCGGCCGGAGTCACGGCCGGGATCGATCTGTCGCTGGCCCTGGTCGAGGAGGACCTCGGCCGCCGCGCTGCGCTCGACGTGGCTCGAGCGCTGGTCCTGTTCGTCCGCCGCCCGGGCGGCCAGGCGCAGTTCAGCGCCGGGCTCGCCGGCCAGGCCGCCGACCGCCCGTCGCTGCGCGACCTGCAGGACTGGATCGCCGACAACCTCGATCGGGACCTGTCGGTGACCGCGCTGGCGGCGCGCGCCTTCATGAGTCCGCGCAACTTCGCCCGCGTGTTCGCCCGCGAGGTCGGCGTGACGCCGGGGGCGTACGTCGAGTCGGTGCGAATCGAGCGCGCCCGGGTCCTGCTCGAGACGACAGCGCTGCCCCTCGAGGAGGTGGCGGCGAGGTGCGGGTTCGGAACCCCCGAGACGTTGCGGCGCAGCTTCGCGCGGCGCCTGCGCGTCAGCCCGAGCGAGTACCGCCGCCGATTCCCCGGCGCACCCGTGGCCGCGCCGCCGGCGGGGCGCGAGAACGTGATCCCGATCCGGAGGGCAGTCCCATGAACATCGCGATTCCCATCTTCGACCAGATCACGGCGCTCGATGCCGTCGGCCCGTACGAGGTCCTCTCGCGCCTGCCCGGGGCGCGGGTGATGTTCGTGGCCGCCGAGCCGGGGCCAAAGCGGACCGAGACCGGAATGCTGGCTCTGATGGCCGATCACCGGCTCGACGACGTGCCCGATCCCGAGGTGATCGTCGTGCCCGGCGGCTACGGCACCCGCCCGCTGACCGGCGACGCGACGATGCTCGAGTGGCTGGTGCGTGCGCACGAGACCTCGCAGTGGACCACCTCGGTGTGCACCGGATCGCTCGTGCTCGGCGCCGCCGGCATTCTCGAGGGCCTCGAGGCGACCACACACTGGCTCGAGCTCGAGTCGCTCAAACAGTACGGCGCCACGCCCGTGGCCCGCCGGATCGTCGAGCAGGGCAAGGTGTTCACCGCGGCGGGCGTGTCGTCGGGGATTGACATGGCGCTCACCCTGGCCGCTCGGCTCGCCGGCGAGCAGTACGCGCAGGCCATCCAGCTGGGGATCGAGTACGACCCCGAGCCGCCGTTCGTCGGCGGATCCACGGCGACGGCCCCGCCCGAGATCATCGAGCTGGTGCGATCGGCGGCGGCGACCCTCGCCTGAGCGTCAGGGCGCCGCAAGACCGACGCGGACGGGAGCGTGGTCGGAGAGACGACCGCGCTCCAGCACCTCGGCCACGCCGGTCGGGACCAGGCCGCCGGCGAAGACGTGATCGACGTCGTGCCCGCCCGCGAGCCGCAGGCCAGGATCGCGTTGGCGCCGCCCCCGTTTGACTTGATCACGTCCGGCCGACGGGTGGCGATCGCACGGCGCAGCGGGAGCAGGAAGTTCCGGGAGGTGAGCACCGAGCGTGACTCCGCGCCGGCGGCCCGCGCGAGCTCCGGCGGCCACCAGGGCGGCACCTCCTGCAGGAGCGCCACATCCCAGTCCCATCCCGCCACAGCGGCGGCGTACCGAGCGAGCAGGTCCCGGCGGCACGGCGGCACCGAGCGGCCGTGGTACAGGTTCCAGGTCAGAACGTGCAGCCGCACCGGGCCAACGTACACTGCTGCGCTTGCCGCGCCACCTGCTCACCGGCGAGGAGCTGACCTCGACCGAGGTCGAGGGTCTGCTCGAGCGCGCCCTCGAGCTCAAGGCCGCGCCGGCGGCCTCGCAGGTCCTGGCCGGCCGCACCGTCGCGCTGCTGTTCGAGAAGCCCTCAACGCGCACTCGGATCTCGTTCGAGGTCGGCATCGTCGAGATGGGCGGCCACCCGACGGTGCTGCGCTCCGACGACCTCCAGATCAGCCGCGGAGAGTCGCTGCGCGACACCGCGCTCGTGCTCTCCCGCCACGTCGCGGCGATCGGGATCCGCACCGGACCCGATCGGATCGCGCGCGGGCTGGCCGACGACGCCACGGTGCCGGTGATCAACATGCTCACCGATGGGCATCACCCCTGTCAGGCGCTGGCCGACATGCTGACCCTGCGCGAGGCCTTCGGCCGCCTGGCGGGCCTCACGCTCGCCTACGTCGGCGACGGCAACAACGTCGCGCGCTCGCTGGCCATCGTCGGTGCTCTCGCCGGTGTCGAAGTGCGGATCGCCTCGCCGGTCGGCTACCAGCTCGAGCCGACCGCCGGCGCTGTCGTCACCGACGATCCGGTGGCGGCGGTCACGGGCGCCGACGCCGTGTACACGGACGTGTGGGCAAGCATGGGCGACGATCCGAGCACGGCCGAGGCCCGGCGCCAGGCGCTGGCGCCATACCGCCTCGACGGCGCGCTGCTCGACCGCGCCGGCCCGCGGGCGATCGCGTTGCATTGCCTGCCCGCTCACCCCGGCGACGAGATCACGGCCGACGTGCTGTACGGCGATCGCCAGCGCATCTGGGATCAGGCCGAGAATCGCCGCCACGCGCAGAAGGCCCTGCTCGAGCTGCTCGTCGCCGGATAGTGCCCGGAAAACGATCACAGGCCGACCGGTTCGGGTAGCCTCGAAGCAAGCGTCTCCGAGGAGGAACACACCGGCATGCCTGCACCGAAATCGTCATCTTCGTCCGACGGCCCCAACGGGTCCGAGCGCGGCCCGAGCGGCGCCGGCAAGCGCGGCTCGGGCGGCGCCGCCAAGCGCGGCTCGGGCGGCGCCGCCAAGCGCGGCTCGGGCGGCGGTGCGAAGAAGGCGGCGGCGGCCGCCGGCAGCGGCGCCAAAGCGACCGCGACCAGCGCTCGCAAGGGCGCCTCCCGCACCGCCACGCAGGCCAAGTCGGCTGCCACCAAGACGGCTAGGACGGCCGGGGTTCCGCAAGGCGCGACCAGCTTCGGCGAGCAGCTCACGAATCGCATCCTCAACCCGCTCGATCTCGTGATGATCACCCGCGAGCGGATCCAGGACACGCTCGACGAGGCGGCCGAGCGCGGCCGCGTCACCCGCGATGACGCCAACGAGCTCGTGGCCGAGCTGTTCAGGCGCGGCCGCGCGCAGACCGACGACGTGCTGGCCGACATCGAGGGTCTGCTCGACCGCGGCCGCTCGCAGCTCGAGACCGCGACCAAGCGCGCCCGCCGGACCGAGCCCGTCGATCGCATCGTGCGCACCGCCGACCAGGCCCGCCGCAAGGTCGGCGTCGGCCCGGCGTTTCCGATCCTCGGCTACGACGACCTCACCGCCGGCCAGGTCGACGACCGGCTCGGCGGCCTATCGCCGGCGCAGCTGCGCAAGGTGCGCGACTACGAGCGCCGGCACGCGAACCGGAAGTCGGTGCTGGCGGCGATCGAGCGGGAGTTGGGGTAGCCGGCCCTCTGCCGGTTCAACGGGTCGCCGGTGGCAGGGGGTCGTTGTCCGCGGCGAAACGGCTTGCTGGGGAGGAGGGTGGCGGG
>DATMGZ010000210.1:0-11714 GCA_035555155.1 Solirubrobacteraceae bacterium
AGTGCGCAACCTGGCCCACCCCAGCAATGCCGACGACCGCTCGCGCGCCCTCCAACAGACGATGCTCAAGCTCCTGAGCGAGCAGCTCGCGGTCAAACGCCTCACCCCGTCTGCCGGAGAAGTCCCCGGCTACCGGCCGCCGGCGGCCCACTGACCGCCGGGAGACCAGGCTGCGAGCTGGGCGGTCGAGCACGCCTGCCCATGCGAAAGGGAAGTGACGTTTCGGTCACGAGTCTCAGGCGTCCCGCTGGTCGTTGTCGTGATGGCGAGCGAGCTGTTCCTTGACCGTCGCGAGTTGGGCGCTGATCTCGTGCAGTTGTTCCAGCACGTCATCGCGTGCGCCAGCCTGTGCTTTGGTCTCGGCTCGGGTCACGAATGAACTGGTGATGAGGGCGGTAATGATTGCTAGAAAAGAGAGTCCTCCCAGCATGAGCACGGAAGCACCGACCTTGCCGGCAGTCGACTGTGGGACGACGTCGCCGTAGCCGACGGTGGTCACCGTCTCGACTCCGCCCCACATGCCGAGCCAGACGGTGTGGAAGGTGGTCGGATCGGTCGCGTGCTCGACCACGCCGTAGATCACGACGGCAACGAGCCACGCCGCCAATATCAGATAGGCCGCGAAGCGCGGACGCAGCCCTTTGCGCTCCACGCGGCGCTCGTACCATCCAACCATACGGCGTTGCGGTTGAGCCATTTGGTTCGGTTCGTCCCTACCCCTGGGGAATCCTGCCCCGCAGCACGCTTCGCCTCGAGCCTTCTGCTCGCGAGCACCGTGACCGACTAGAAACGTGAGGAGTCAGAGCGTCCTTTGGGAGTCGTGTCCTTAGTTAGGCGAGAGCGAGCAGTCGCGACCCACGGGAGCGGGTGATCGGCGGCATCGTGCGCGAGTGATGCTGACGCTGGGCTTGCCACTTCTGCATTCACCCAGGCGGACGGGTCGCCCGCCGTGCAAGGGGACGGTTCCATTGCCACGCGAGGACGAGGCGGCGCGCCTGATCCGGGGCGACTGCTTCCGCCCATCAGCAGGCGCGCGTAGACGCGGCGGCTGACGAGTGCTTTGGCTCGGCGCGCCGCCGCAGAGCTCACGATGCCTCATAGGACATCCTGGTTGAGCCTCGACCGCCGCTGGAACAGGGCCTCGATTCCTTGCCCTTTGCAGAGGGCTTGCCATAGACCAGCCCGTCCCAGCGGTGGTGAGGTGCCGCAAGCGGCAACAGGACGTAGCCCCGGTTGAGGGCCTTGTCTATGAGGATCCGCAACGGTACCTCCTGGTCGGGGCGCTGTGAAGGTGAGCGATCCGAGGAGGCCCTTGATGGGATGTCGGTATGCCGGGATTGACTGGGCGACTGAGAAGCACGACGTGCGCGTCGCCGACGAGACCGGCGAGAAGTTGTTGGCGGCGACGTTTGCCCACGACGAGGCCGGGCTGTTGGCGTTGTGCCGGACGCTGGTGAAGATGGAGGTTGACCTGGTCGCGATCGAGCGGCCAGACGGCGTGTTGGTCGAGCGGCTCCTCGACGCCGGCGTGAAGGTGCTGGCGCTGCATCCGAACAAGGTCGCAGCTGCCCGGGACAGGTTCCGTGTCTCGGGAGGCAAGTCCGATCGCTTCGACGCGTTCGTGCTCTGCGAGCTCGCCCGGACTGACAATCACCGCTTCCGAGTTCTGGAACCAGACTCGGATCAGACCAAAGCGCTGCGTGCACTGACCCGGGCGCGTGAGGACCTCGTCCACACCCGCACCGCAGTGGTCAACCAACTCCGCGCCGAGCTGGACCGCTGCTGGCCCGGCCGTTGCGGTTGTTCAGTCACATGGACAGCGAGATCCTGCTCGCGTTCCTGGAACGCTACCCAAGTCCCGTCGACGCGCAAGGGCTCGGGATCGTCCGGATGCAGGCCTTTCTCAAGCGTGAGCGCTACTCAGGCCGCCAGAAGCCGGAGGCCTTGTTGGCGAAGCTCCGCAGCGCCCCCGAAGGCCGGGTCGGGGAGCTTGAGCTCGCTGCTCGCCGCCAGCTCGTGCTCACCTACGTCGCGATGGTCCGAACCTTGAACGGGCAGATCAAGGGTTTGGAGCGCGACATCAGGACAGCGGTTCGCGCCCATCCCGACGGTCCGCTCTTCCTCTCGCTGTTCAAGCAGGCCCACAGCGCCATCACCGCCGCCGATCTGCTAGCCGAGATCGGTGACTGCCGCGCTCGCTATCCCAACCGCGACGCGCTCGCCGCTGACGCCGGCCAATCAGCAGTCGCAAAAGAGTCCGGCAAACGCAAGACCGCCCAGTTCCGCTGGGGGTGCAACAAGCGACTCCGTGTCGCGTTTTCGCGGCTCGCTGACAGCACCCGCCACTGGCATCCCTGGGCGCAAGCTGTCTACGCCCAGGCGCGAGACCGCGGCCTTGAACACCCTCGCGCGATCCGCACGCTTGGACGGGCTTGGTGTCGCATCGTCTGGCAGTGCTGGCGATCCCGGACTGCTTATGACCCGACCCAGCATCGGTCGCTGCAACGCCACATCACCGTCACCATCCCAAGCCCATCCGGCCCCATCACCGACCTCGCCGCCACCACCCGGATGGCCGCCGATCTCAGTCCGGCACCAAGCGCGCTCGAACCGAGCGCACAGCACCTAACTACAGGCCTACATCCAATCATTCACAACGGGGGTTGACACAGGACGTCTATGGCGACATCTCGATAGTTGCGCGCGCCGGACGTCGAGCGTCGATGCAGGCCGCAGCGGCGTCGACGCCGACGGGCTCTGCCTAGGCAGATCGCGAATTCTGCATGCCGTCGCGCCCGCCTCGCTTTCGGCGACGAGCAGGGCCGTGCTTGCTCGCCTTCCACAGCCCTGCATCGCGCGGAAAGCGCGCACCAGGCTCGCGATCGCTTTGAGTCGGAGACCGCCTGCGGGTGCGCGAGCGCGATGGCGACGCCTCGATCGTGCCGGACGCCGGCGCCGCGCGACTGCTTGGCTGCGGTTGCGACCGCCGGCGCAGCCGGAACCCCTTACGGATCGGGAGGGTGCCTCGCGTCGCTGGGTAGTCCACCGTTACCACTGATCTTGCGCCTGCTCGACACACCATCGGCGACGCGGTGCCGGGCTGTGGAGGCGTGTGCGATGACGCCGACACTACCCGCTCGCAGGGACTCGACCGCTACGACGGTGACGTACGTGCGGGCAGAACCGGACGCGGCCGCCTGGCGCACGTACCTGCCAAGCCAGACGTTCAATGACGCCCGGCCACAGCCGAACCCCTCGATGACGTGATCGGTGGAGAGCGGCTCAGGATCGCTGAAGCGCGCCACTACTCCGGGCGCGGTCGCCGAAACAGCTCAACCAACTCCCGGATTCCCGTGGCGAACGATCGAGCGCGGCCATGAACCACTCGATGGACGAAACCGCCCATGGTTTTGGGCCCTAGGTGGCTTTGGGTGAGTGGCGCCGGAGACCGCTCCGCGCCGCCCAGAACCGGGTGGTAGGGTCTCGCGCGCAGGCATCGCGAGCCGGGCAACCGAGGCGTCGGACATCGCATATTCAAGAGGGACTTATGAGCCAGGATGAGAAGACCTTCGACGGCCAGTGCTACTGCGGTGCCGTCAAGATTGTCGTTACGGGCGATCCGGTGGGCGCCGGCTATTGCCACTGCGCCTCGTGCAGGAGCTGGTCTGCCGGCCCCGTCAACGCATTCACGCTGTGGAAGCCCGAGACGGTCAAGGTGATTCAGGGAGAAGACCAAATCGGCGAGTACCACAAGAACGAGCGGAGCTATCGCCAGTGGTGCAAGGTGTGCGGCGGCCATTTGCTGACACGGCACCCGCAGTGGGATCTGGTCGATGTCTACGCAGCGACGATTCCCTCGTTTCCATTTACACCTGGAGTGCACGTCAACTACGAGTCGACGGTGCTGCCCATGAAGGATGGCCTACCCAAGCTCAAGGACTTCCCCGAGGAGCTCGGCGGCTCCGGCGAGACGCTAGCCGAATAGCGACGCGACCCGCAGGCGATCCCGACGGCAACCAATGGGCCGGGACGACGCACGCGCAGTTCGCGTTCTCTGGGAACGCGTTTCGTCATCAGCGCGCGCCCCGCTCAGACGGGAGACACGGGGCAACGCAAATCGGCGGCCGATCTGTTGGCGAGCGGCCAGCGAATGACCGCGGTCCTTCGCGAGTACTCGGCGCCGGGTAAGACCATCGGCGATCTGAACCCCGCGCTGCCGGATCCCAACGATCCGGTGTACGTGATCAAGGCCGAGCTGCCGATCGGCGGCTCAAGCCCGATCGAGAGCGTGTTCATGAATCGCGTGCCGGAAGCGAAGGTGGCAAGCCTCCGTCTCGGCGCGCATTTGAACGTCGCGGTCAATCCGGCCAACCCGAGCCATGAGGTGACGATCGACTGGGCCAACTCTCCGGTCGGCGGCTGAACGCTCGCATGACGTTCACGTGTCCTGCGAACGGATGACGGCTCGCGGGGCGCGGCCACGTCCGCCCGCACCCCAGTTGCTCAGCTCGGACTGCCGCGTGAGAAACGCGTGGATCGCGTCGGCCACCGCCGCGGGCTGGTCGATCGTCAGCAGCGTGTAGGCGTCGGGGATCTCCACCAGCCGGCTGTCGGGGAGCAGTGCGGCCAGGCGATGCGCGTGGACGGGGGGCATGACGCGATCCTCGCTCGCCCACACGATCAGCGCGGGGCCACGGAAGCGGGCCAGCGCCTCGGTGGCGGCACGCAGCACCGGGCGGGCCTTGCGGCCGCTGCGGGCGTAGCGCGCGACATCGCGGCGCACGCCCGGCTGGGCGCGGGCCGGTGCCAGCCATCCGTGCAGCATATGGTCGGGAATGCCGCGGCGCGTCATCCAGCCGAAGTGCGTGGGCAGCTCGCGCAGGCGACGGACGCGGAGCTGCTCGACGGCGAGACGGACGCCGCCGGGGAGCCAGCCGGCGAGACCGGCGATGCGCCCCGGCAGCCCGGGTGGGACGTTGTCGAACGCCTCGCACGGCAGCAGGACGAGACGGGCGACCCGCTCGACCTGGGCACGCGGTCCGTGCGCGAGGAATACGATCGGGCCGCCCCAATCGGTGACGCCGAGCGTGACGTCCCTCAGGTCCAAGCGCTCGAGGAACTCGCCGAGCAGGCTCGCGATCCCGCCCATCGTGAGGTCGGCGCCGGCGTGCATCGGATGCGGATGAGCGCCGAGCGGCAGAACCGGCCGCACGATCCGCCAGTCGCCGCGCAGCTCGGCCAGCACCGGATCCCACATGCTCGCGTCCATCAGCAGGCCGTGTGTGAGCACGAGTACGGGCCCACCGCCGCCGCTGTCCTCGTAGTGGATCGTTCCCGCCGACAGGTCTACATCAGGCATGATTTCCGCTCCTACTAGAGAGATCGCTCTAGCGAACGATAGTTATCATCACCGCCGAGGACAAGCGGAACCGATGGCCACTGACACACGCGAGCGGATCATCAGCGCCAGCGCTGAGCTGTTCCGGCGTCAGGGCTACGCCGGCACCGGCATCAAGCAGATCGTCGCCGCGGCGCAGGCCCCGTTCGGCTCGATCTACCACCACTTCCCCGGCGGCAAGGAGCAGATCGGCGCCGAGACGATTCGCGTCTCCGGCGCGTTCTACGGGCTGCTGATCGACAGCGTCATCGATCCCGCCCCGGATCTGCTCGCCGGCGTGCGCGACTTCTTCGCCGGCGCTGCCGTGCACCTGCGCGAGAGCGACTATGCCGACGCCTGTCCGGTCGCCACGGTGGCCCTCGAGGTGGCGAGCACGAACGAGGTGCTGCGAGCGGCCACCGAGGAGGTGTTCGAGAGCTGGCTCGGCGCGTTCTGCGAGCGGCTCCGAGAGGCCGGGATCGACGCGGCGAGCGCACGCGTGATCTCGCTGCAGATCCTCTCGCTGCTGGAGGGCGCGTTCATCCTCTGCCGCACCACGCGCTCGACCGAGGCCCTGGACGCCGCCGGCGACGCAGCGGTCGCGGCCGTCGCCGCTGGGCTCAGAACGGAAGCCCCGGAGCACGGGCGGTGACCGTCACAGCGCTGAGATCCAGTGCACCGCTTCACGTTGGGCTTATTGTTATGCGCGGCCCCCGGCGAGGACTGGCGCAGGCCGGAGGTCGCGAGGGCGAGTGAGCTGCCAACCCGTGGTAGCGCAATGACCAGGCGTGAGAGAGAGGACGAAGCGCAGTCCATGGACCGCGACGCGCCCGTTGGCCGCGCCAGTGACCTGCTCGAGGCCGGCCTCAGCCGGGAGCGAGCGCTGCGCGGCGCGCTGCGGCGGTGCGTGCCGGACTTCGCCGACTGGTGTGTCGTCGACTATTACGGCGCGGACGGCGAGCTGGCCGCTGTGCACAGCGGGTACCCGGACCCGGCCAAGGAAGGGCTGATCCTGGAGATCCGTCGTCGCTACCGCGCCGAACGCGGCGAGAACGGCGACGTACTGGCCGCGCTGGAGAGCGGCGTGCCGCTCCTGTACCCCCACATGGACCAGATCGCGTCCGTGCGCTTGATCCCGGCGGAGGCGCAGCTGCTCGGTGAACTCGGATTGAAATCGTCGGTCGTCGTGCCGATGCACAGCCGCGGAGCACCGCTCGGCGTCGTCTCGTTCGTCTCGATGAGCCGCCGCTACGACGAGACGGATCTGGCCGCCGCGCAGGAGTTCGCGGCCGGCTGCGCCCGCGTGCTGATCCGGATGCGCGAGGAGGACGCGGTTGGACGCTCACTCGCCCTGCTCGACGCGTTGTTCGGCGCCGCTCCCGTCGGCCTCGGGTTCGTCGATCCCGCGCTGCGCTTCCAGCGCGTCAACGGACAGCTGGCCAAACTGGATGGCGTGAGGGTCGAGGATCACCTCGGGCGAACCCCGGCCGAGGTTCTGGGGGACGTGGGTGAGCTGCTCGCCGAGCACTGCCGTCGCGTGCTCGACCTGGGAGCGCCGGAGGCCGAAATCGAGCTGGCCGCGGCCACGGCGACGGATCCCGGCGTAACGCGGGACTGGCTCGTCTCCTGCGCGCCGGTCACGCTGGACCACCGCGTGCTCGGCGTCAGCTGCGTGGTCCAGGAGATCACGGCGCGCAAGCGCGCCGCGGGGCGCTCCGCCTTCCTCGCGCGCGCGGGGGAGATTCTCGACTCCTCGCTCGATTACCGGCAGACGCTGCAGCGCGTCGCGCGCCTGGCCGTCCCCGACGTCGCCGACTGGTGCTCGATCAGCATGCTGAACGAACGCGGTCAGATGTACCGGCTGGCCGTGGCGCATTTCGATCCGGCCAGGGATCGGCTCGCCCAGGATCTGATCGAGCGCGAGGCGCTTCCTGATGATGCGCCCGCCGGCGCCGCCGCGGTCATGCAGACCGGGACGACGCAGGTCATCGAGGCCTTCTCCGACGACCTGCTGGTCGACTCGCTCAAGGATGAGCGCTCGCACGAGATCGTGCGCACGCTCGGGCTCGGCTCCTCGGTCAGTGTGCCGCTGGTCGCCCGCGGACGCATGCTCGGCGCGATCAGTCTGCTCCGCGAGGCCGCCTTCGGCTTCGACCCCGAGGACGTCAGGCTGGCGGAGGAGCTCGCCCGTCGAGCCGCGGTGAGCATCGACAACGCACGGTTGTACACCGAGCACAGCCGTATCGCCCACACACTGCAGGCCGGCCTGCTGCCCCGGTCGCTGCCGACGATCCCGGGCTTGGAGCTGGCGGCCCGCTATCGCCCGACGGGCGAGCTCAACGAGGTGGGTGGCGACTTCTACGACGTCTATCTGCGCCGAGCCGGTGAGTGGCTCGTGGTGATCGGCGATGTCACCGGCAAGGGTGCCAAGGCCGCGGCCACGACCGCCCTCATCCGCTACACGCTGCGCGCAGCGGCGCTGCGTCCGGGCTCGGCCGGCGAGCTGCTCGGCGAGCTCAACCGAGCGATGCTCGCGCAAGATGCGACGTTCTGCACGATCGCGCTGGTGAGCATCCGCCCCACGGCGTCGGGCGCCGCCGAGCTGAGCCTGTGCGTGGCCGGCCATCCGTCGCCGCTGCTGCTGCAGGTCGACGGCGGGTCGCGCGCGATCGGCACCCACGGCACGATGCTCGGCTACGTCGAGCATCCCGAGCTGACCGAGACGCGGGTGGAGCTCGAGCCCGGAGACATCCTGCTCCTGTACACCGACGGTCTGACCGAAGCCGCGCCGCCGGGATGGACCGACGCGGAGCTGCGCGACCGGCTGCGCGCCTGCACCAGGGACGATCTCGCGGTGCTCCTGGCCGAGCTCGAGGCGGCGGCCGTCGCCACCGCCGCGGGCCACCCGCGCGACGACATCGCGCTGCTGGCGCTGCGGGCGGCGCCCGAGTCCTCTCCCTCGTAGCGCAGCACTACCGCGTTGGCGGGTCGGGTGGGGGCGGCATCGTCGCGATCGACGGCGTCGCGTCGGGCCATACGAGCAGGACACGGCATGGGGCGTGATCGACCACGAAGCGGACGGCCGGTCCAAGGCTGCGCGGGCCGAGCTGCGCGCGATCGCCGTCGCGGGCCAGGACGAGGATGTCGGCGGCCTCGGCGGCCGCAACGACCTCGCGCTCGACGCGTCCGCGGCGGGCGGACAGCCGGGCCGCGCGACCGAGGCGGGCGCGAGCGTCATCGAGGAGCTGCCGGGCCGCCTGCTCGGATATCGCGTGCAGCGCCTGACGCGGCGGGGGCGGGGGCGGATGGCGCCCGAGCAGGCCGTGGCGCGCCGCGCGGGCGACACCTTCGGGCTCGCTGTCGGCGACGTGCAGGATCGTGACCTCGGCGTCCGGCGGGAGGTATGCCGACGCCTCGGCGACGGTCGACTCCCAGGTGTCCTCCACGATCCACACGAGCGCGCGAACTCTCAACTCAGACATTGAGCGCACACCATAGGACGACCGTCGCGGCGATGAGGCCGGTGGGCACGGTCAGCGCACCGAGGGTGACGAACTCGCGCAGCGACACGTCGGTGTCCTCGGCGTGCAGAACGCGTCGCCACAGGAGCGTGGCCAGCGATCCCACATAGGTCAGGTTGGGCCCGACGTTCACGCCGATCAGGGCGGCCAGAACCGCTCCGTCACCGCCGGTGACGGCCACGGGAACCACGATCAGGGTCGCCGGAAGGTTGTTGACCAGGTTGGCGAGGACCGCGCTGATCGCCGCGATCGCCAGCAGGTCGGGCAGCGACGTTCCCGCCGGCAGCAGGTCGCGGACGGCGGCTGCGAGGCCGTTGTCGCTCGCCGCCTGCACAATCACCGCAAGTCCGAGCACGAAGATGAGAAAGCCGGGCTCGACCGCACGCGCGAGGATGGTCGCGCTCGTGGCCCGCGCAGCGAGCGCCGGCGTGCTGATCGCGACCGCGCCGGCGACGGCGAACCAGACAGGAGCGACCCCCAGCACCGAGCTGAGCGCGAACCCGGTGAGCGTGAGTGTGAGCGTGATGAGCGAGAGGCGCGGTAGCGACGGCCGGACCGGCGCCGGGACCGGTTGCCGCGGTCGCTCGAGGTCGACGGCGAAGAACCTCCTGATCACGGCCCACTCAACGGCGATCACGGCGAGGGTCGGAAACGCCATCAGAGCGCCGAAGTGCGCGAAGGTCAGCCCGCTGGCATGGAAAGCGAGCAGGTTCGTCAGGTTGGACACCGGCAGCAGCAGCGAGGCCGAGTTGGCGAGGTGCGAGCAGGCATAGACGTGGGGCCGGGCGCTCGTGCGCATCCGCGCCGCTGTGGCAAAGACGACCGGCGTGAGCAGCACCACGGTGGCATCGAGACTCAGCACCGCCGTGACCCCTGCGGCGACGGCGAACACGAACGCGAGCAGCCGCAGCGGACTCCCCGCCGCCCCGCGTGCCATGAGCGCGCCGATCGCGTCGAACAGTCCGTCGCGCCGGCATCCCTCCGCGATCAGCAGCAGCGCGGCCAGGAACGCGACCGTCGGCGCGAGGCTCCGCACCGCGTCGCCGGCGCGCGACAGGCTGAGCGCGCCCGTGGCCACGAGCAGCGATGCGCCCCCCGTGGCCACGGCCGCCTCGGGCAGGGACCGCGACCGGGCCACGGCGGCGCCCAGGGCCGCCGCCAGCAGCACCAGCGCCAGAGCGAGCGCGATCCCCTCAGGCATCGGCGGGCGGCGGCTCAGTCGGCGACGTCGCGCTGAGCGAACACGTGCTCAGCGCGCAGGCGGACGAGCAGCTCGCCCTCGACCGCGTTGCGCCGCCCCAACTCGTCGGCGCGCTCCTGTCCCATGTAGCGCGCGCCAATCCGGATCGAGTACGGCAGCATCTCCTCGAGGTCGGTGCTGAGGGTCACCGGGCCGCTGACCGTGACGAACGAGAACGGCGGCCGGTCGTCGTCCACGCACATGCTCGCCCAGCTGGTCCGGGCCAGCGCGCGGCCCTTCAACGTGTCGGCGCCGGTGTTGAAGACGATGTCGTCGCCCTCGAGCACGAACCAGATCGGCACCACATGTGGCCGACCATCGCGGCGCGTCGTGGCCAGCTTGCCGGTGCGCGTGCCGACCGTCACAAACTCCCGCCACTCGGCATCCGTCATCACTGTCATCGTGGTCTCACGATCCGGTCGGACGATGCGGAAATGATGCCACCCGGACCGGTCTACCCGGGCTCTCGCCTCGATACGCGCCGGATGACGTGTCCGCCAAAGGCTGAGACAAGGGTCCTTAAGGTGAGAGCGCCCCGGAACCGGCGGGATATGAGGCCGGATCGCGGGACGCGCTCGAGGGAGGAGAGGTACTGCCCGACCATCGTGGCCGGTATCGCTTTAGAAGTCCAAGACACGTATTCGCTTAGATCTATAAGCTTGCCTTATGGAACTCCGCCAGCTCCGGTATCTCGTTGCGCTGGCCGAGGAACTGCACTTCACGCGCGCCGCCGAACGCGAGCACATCGCGCAGCCCGCCCTCTCACAGCAGATCCGCCGCCTCGAGCAGGAGCTGGGGATCGCGCTGGTGGAACGGACCACGCGGCGCGTTGCGATGACCGACGCCGGCGAACTCCTCGTCGCCCGCGCGCGCCGGATCCTGGCCGAGATCGACGCCGCGCTCACGGAGTTGGACGGGCTGCGGGGCGTGCAGACCGGCCGCGTGACGATCGGGGCGATGCACACGATGGGTCCGATCGACGTGGCGCTGGCGCTGGCTCGGTTCCACGACCGCCACCCCGACGTCGAGCTCACCGTCCGCGAGCAGTCGAGCGAGGAGCTGGCCGAGATGCTGCGGGTGGACGAGCTCGACCTCGCCTTCCTCTCGGTCACCGAGCGCATCGAGAGCCACGGACTGGGCTTGCACCAGCTGATCTCCGAAGAGCTCGTCGTGGTGCTGCCCGCCGATCACAGCCTCAGCGGGCGCAGCGAGGTCCGCATGGCCGAGCTGGCCGGCGACGAGTTCATCAGCTATCGCGAGGGCTCGAGGTTGCGCGAGCTGCTCGGCGCCGCCGGCCGGCACGCCGGGTTCGAGCCGAGCATCAAGCTCGAGTCAAATGAGAGCCAGCGCATCCGCCGGCTCGTCGCCCGCGGTCTCGGCGTGGCGATCCTCCCCCGCTCGGACGCCGAGGACCCCGGAGCCGGGGTCGCCGTGGCCGCTTTGACCGACCCGGCGCTGACCCGCGACATCACCTTGGCCTGGCGCGAAGGTCGCCGGCACACGCCGGCCGCCGCCGAGTTCCTCGAGCTCGCGCTGGACACATTCACGACCGAGCCTGTGTGAGCCGGTCACACAG
>DATMGZ010000211.1:0-16082 GCA_035555155.1 Solirubrobacteraceae bacterium
CACGGTCGGGGACCTGCTCGAGCACCTGCCGCGCGACCGTCGTGAGTCGCGGGCGGTGGCGCAGCTCGTTTCGGGGGAGACGGCGACCGTCGTCGTCGAGGTCCGGAGCATCGCCGCGCGCCCCGTGCGCCGGCGCGGCATGCGCCCGCTGGTCGAGGCCACGGTGGCCGACGACAGCGGCGTCATGATGGCCACGTTCTTCAACCAGCCCTGGCTCGCCCAGCGCTACCCGCCGGGCACGCGGCTGCTGCTGCACGGCAAGTACGAGGCACGCAACCGGTTCCGCGTGCAGGGCCACGCGATCACCGCCGACGCCACGACCGGCGGCGAGGCGGTGGCCCACTACCCGGCCACCGAGGGTCTCAGCTCGACCGCGATCCACGCCCTCGTGCGCCATCACGCCGCGACGATCGCCGACGTGATCGAGCCGCTGCCGGCGCGGATGCGCGTGAGCGAGGCGCTGCCCGACCGCGCCGCCGCGCTGCGTGCCGCGCACTTCCCCGGCGACGAGGAGGACCAGGGGATCGCCCGGCGCCGGCTCGCCTTCGACGAGCTGCTGCTGATGCAGCTCGGCCTCCTGCGCCGGCGCGCCCGGCGCCGCGACGCGAGCCAGGCGCCGGTGCTCGACGGCGAGCGCACCCTGACCGCCCGCTGGCTCGCCGAGCTGCTGCCGTTCGCGCTCACCGGCGACCAGCAGCGCGCGCTCGCCGCGATCGACGCCGACATCGCGCAGGCCCGTCCGATGCAGCGGCTGCTGATGGGGGAGGTGGGGTCCGGCAAGACGGTGGTGGCGCTGTACACGATCCTGCGGGCGATCGAGCACGGCCTGCAGGGTGCGCTGATGGCCCCGACCGAGACCCTGGCCGAGCAGCACTTCGCGACGATCCAGAAGCTGATGCCGGGCGAGGCCGTCCCGGCCGGCCTGCTCACCGGCTCGACCCCGGCGCGCCGGCGCACCGACCTGCTGGGCAAGCTCGGGACAGGCGAGCTGTCGCTGATCGTGGGCACCCATGCCCTGATCGAGTCCTCGGTCGTGTTTGCGCGGTTGGGGGTCGCCGTGGTCGACGAGCAGCATCGCTTCGGCGTGCGCCAGCGGGCGGCACTGGACGCCAAGGGCGATGTCCTGGCGCCGCACGTGCTGCACATGACCGCGACGCCGATCCCGCGCACCCTGGCCCTGGCCGGCTACGGCGACCTCGACTTCACGCTGCTGCGGGAGCTACCGCGCGGCCGCCAGCCGGTGCAGACGTTCGTGTGCTCGAGCGAGGCCGAGCGCGCCCGCGCCTACGGCCGCATCCGTGAAGAGCTCCGCGCCGGCCGCCAGGCGTTCGTGGTCTGCCCGCTGGTCGAGGAGTCCGAGCTGCTGCAGGCCCACGCGGCGAGGACCGAGTACGAGCGACTGGCCGCGGGCGAGCTGCGCGACTTCCGGGTCGTGCTCTTGCACGGCCAGATGCGCCCGGCCGAGAAGCAGGCCGCGATGGGCGCGTTCGCCTCCGGCAGTGCCGATGTGCTCGTCGCCACCTCGGTGATCGAGGTCGGGATCGACGTCCCCAACGCGACCGTGATGGTGGTCGAGGACGCCGATCGCTACGGGATCTCGCAGCTGCACCAGCTGCGCGGGCGGATCGGGCGCGGCGAGCACGCCTCGCTGTGCCTGCTGTTCGGGTCCAAGTCCTCCGCCCGCCTGAACGCGCTGGCCACCCACCGCGACGGCTTCCAGCTGGCCGAGATCGACCTTGAGCTGCGCGGCGAGGGCGACCTCGCCGGGGTCCGCCAGCACGGACTGCAGAGCTTCCGGTTCGCCGAGCTGCCGCGCGATGCGGAGCTGCTCGAGCGGGCCCGGGTCCACGCCGACCGGGTCGCCGCCGAGGACCCCGAGCTCGCGCTGCCGGAGAACTCGCTGCTCGCCGACGCGCTGGCCGGCGCGTTCGGAGCCGAGGCGATAGCCCCGATCCGGGCGTAGGCCGTGCGCGTGATCGCCGGCAGCCACCGCGGCCGCCCGTTGGTGGCGCCGCGCGGCAGCGCGACCCGTCCGACCGGTGACCGGGTACGTGAGGCGGTGTTCTCGATCCTCGGCGATCTCGACGGCCTTGAGGTGCTCGACCTGTTCGCCGGATCGGGCGCGCTGGCGATCGAGGCGCTCTCCCGCGGCGCCGCCGCGGCGACGCTGGTCGACTTCGCGCCGGCCGCGATCACGGCGATCCGGCGCAATCTCGACACCCTTGGGTTGACGGCCGAGGTCCGCCGCGCGAGCGCGACAAAGTTCCTGGGGACTGCACGAGCTCACGGTCGTCAATACGATCTGGTCTTCCTCGATCCCCCATACAGTCGAGCTAACAGCCTCGGACGTGAGTTCTCGAGCGCTCTGGCCCCGGTGCTTGCCCCCGGCGCCCGAGTGGTCTCGGAGAGCGACCGCCGGGCCCCGCTGGAGCTCGACCTTCCCCTCACCGACGAGCGCCGCTACGGCGACACCCTGATCCGAATCCATGACTCCCGATAACCGCATCGCAGTCTGTCCCGGCTCCTACGACCCGATCACCAACGGTCATCTCGACGTCATCTCACGCGCGTCGGCGATGTTCGAGCACGTGATCGTCGCGGTTGTCAATCACCCCGTCCGCAAGGGCAAGACGCTGTTCACGGCCGAGGAGCGCGTGAGCTTCGTGCAGCGCGCCACCGCGCATCTGGAGAACGTCCGCGTCGACACCTTCAGCAGCCTCGTGGTGGAGTTCGCCAGGAAGAATGGGGCCAAGGCGATCGTCAAAGGGCTGCGCGCGATCTCGGACTTCGAGTACGAGTTCGAGATGAACCAGCTCAACCGCCGGCAGGCCCCGGAGATCGAGTCCGTGTACCTCATGGCCTCGCCCAAGTACAGTTTCCTCAGATCCAGCGGGGTCAAGGAGCTTGCCACCTTCGGGGGCAACATCGAAGACCTTGTGCCCGATGAGGTCGCTGTGCAGTTGCAGGAACGGCTCGGCCGCTGACGAAACAGAGGTTCGCGATGGACGTCCTGGTACTCATCGACAAGCTGGACGATCTCGTCCACAACGCGAAGCCAGTCCCCCTGACCGATCAGGTCCGTGTGGACAAGGAGGAGATCTACGACATCCTCGATCAGATGCGCGCGACGATCCCCGAGGAGATCAAGCAGGCGCGCTGGATCGTCAAGGAGCGTCAGGAGATGCTCGCCGAGGCCAAGCGCGAGGCGGAGCGGATCGTCAAGGAAGCCCGCGATCGCCAGGAGCGGCTGATCTCCGAGGAAGAGGTCACCAAGCAGGCCGAGCGCGCCGCCGAGGACATCATCGAGGACGCCCGCGGCCGTGAGCGCGAGATCCGGCTCGGCGCCGAGGACTACGCCGACGAGATCCTCAACACGCTCGAGGTCAACCTCTCCAAGTTCATCGCCGCCGTCCAGCGCGGCCGTGACAGGCTCGCCGGCAAGGACGAGCCGGCCGAAGTCTCCTGAGCTCCGGGTCGTCGCGCATCTCCGTCGTCGACGGGGACATCACGCGGTTGGAGGTCGACGCGATCGCCAACGCGGCGAACACGCATCTGCTGCACGGCGGCGGGGTCGCCGGAGCGATCTCCCGCGCCGGCGGCCCCGAGATCCAGCAGCAGAGCCACGCGCGCGCCCCGATCGCCCTCGGCGAGGCGGTCGAGACGACGGCCGGCGCGCTGCCCTGCCGCTGGGTGATCCACGCCGCGACGATGGAGCCCGGCGGTCCCACGTCCGCCGACGTGATCCGGCGCGCCACCGCGAGCACGCTGGCCAGGGCCACCGTGCTCGACGCCCACTCGCTGGCGCTCGTCGCCTTCGGCACCGGCGTCGGTGGCTTCCCGCTCGATGAGGCGGCCCGGATCGAGGTCGAGGAGGTCCGGCGCCACCTCGCCGCCAACGGCACTCCCGAGCGCGTCGTGTTCGCGGTGCGGGGCGAGGCCGCCAAGCGGGCGTTCGAGCAGGCGCTGGCGGGATAGGGCGGTGCGGGCTCGCTCGCGCAGCGAGTCGCGGAAGAAGACCCCCTGGACGCGGCCGTGGATGATCACGTGGCGGCGAACACGGTTGCTCGGCACGGCGCGATTCTCGCACCCGGGTTCCGTCCGCTCGCCGCGGCATGCTGGGACGTCCTATGAACGCACTGTGGTTGCTGGTCGGTCTGATCGTGGGGGGAGCCGTGGCGGTGCTCGTGCTGGGCTCCCGCATCCGGGGGCTCGGCGCCGAGGCCGCGCGCGCGGCCGTGCTCGACCGTGAGCTCGTGCGCGCCCGCTCCGAGCTCGAGCATGAGCGCGTCCGAGCCGATGACCGTCTGGCCACAGTGCACGACGCCCAGGCGCGGCTATCGGATGCGTTCAAGACGCTCTCAGCCGAGGCGCTGCAGACGAGCGTGGCCCAGCTCACCGATCTCGCCCGGGCCCAATTGCAGACCGCGCAGGTGCAGGCCAAGGGCGACCTCGAGCGCCGCCAGCAGGCGGTCGAGCAGCTCGTGGCGCCGTTGCGCGAGCAGCTCGGCCGGGTCGACCAGCAGCTGGTGCGGCTCGACCAGGAGCGCCGCGAGTCACGCGGCGCGCTCGAGGCCCAGCTGAAGAACCTGACCGAGACGGGCGAGAAGCTGCGCAGCGAGACCGGCGCGCTCGTCACTGCGCTGCGCAAGCCGAACGCCCGCGGTCAGTGGGGCCAGATGCAGCTGCGCAATGTCGTCGAGCTGGCCGGCATGGTGCGCCACTGCGACTTCGTCGAGCAGTCCACGGTGCCCGGGGACGACGTCACCCTGCGGCCGGATCTGGTCGTCAGGATGCCCGGCGGCAAGCACGTCGTGGTCGACGCCAAGGCGCCTCTGCAGGGGGTGCTCGACGCCTACGAGGCCCGTGACGAGGAGGAGCGCGACCGTCACCTGCGCGACCACGCCCGGCTGCTGCGCAAGCACGTCAAGCAGCTGGCCGACAAGGCGTACTGGTCCGGGCTCGACTCGGCCCCCGACTTCGTCGTCATGTTCCTGCCCGGCGAGCACCTGTACGGCGCCGCGCTGGAGTCCGACCCGACCCTGATCGAGGACGCGATGGCGCGACGCGTCCTGATCGCGACGCCGACCACGCTGCTGGCGATGCTCCGCGCGGTCGGGTACGGCTGGCAGCAGGAGCGGGTGGCTGAGTCCGCCCAGGCGGTCTCGGATCTCGGGCGCGAGCTGCACGCGCGGCTGGTCAAGCTCTCGAGCCTGCTGGCCACGCTCGGCAACCGGCTCAACGGGGCTGTGCGGGCCTACAACGAGACCGTCGGCTCCTACGAGGCCCGTGTGCTCCCCGGCGCTCGGCGCTTCGCCGACCACGGCGTGGCCGCCGGCGAGCTGCCCCACCTCGAGCACGTCACGGTCAGCGCCCGGGCGGTGCGCGCGGCCGAATTGCCCGACGAGGACGACGCGCCCGTCGCGCCGCCCCCGCCGGTGCAGGGCGAGCTGAGCCTCGGCGAGTCGGTGGCCGGCGAGCTCACCGCCCGGCGCCTGCGCGCGGCCGAGTAAGGCGCCGGCTCACCCCTCCGGGGCGACGTCGGCGCGGGCCTCCCACCAGCGGCGAAGGTCCTCGCGCTGGTGGGGCAGGGGGTCGGCGGTGGGCTTGTGGGCCTGGACGTGGACGAGCGCCTGATCGAGATCGATGCCCTTGCGCACCGCGACCACGCCGGCGGCGACCGCGGCCGAGCGCTGCCAGCCGGCCCGGCAGTGGATGTAGACACGGCGACCGTCGTCGAGCCAGCCGTTGACATCCTGCACGGCGCCCTCGAGCTCGTCGGCGGGCAGGCCGCCGTAGTCGGTCAGGCTGCGGCGGGCCTCGGTGATGCCGGCGGCGGCGAGCGCGCTCTGGACCGCCTCGCGGTCGCCGGGCCGGTACTCCCCGTCCTCGGCCAGGTTGAGGATCTGGCTGACGCCGATCGCGCGGAGCATCTTCACGTCGTCGGCGTCGAGCGGGTAGGCGCCGATCAGCAGATCCTCCATGACGTCGGCGAAGCCGTAGGAGCGAAACCAGTTCGACACGGCCCACATGATCGCGGCTCGCTCCGCGCGGCGCGCTCCCCCCGGCCGGTTACGCTCGCCGGGATGGACGATCCTCGTGCCCCCGACGTCTCCCGCGGCGGAGCGCTGGCCACGGCTCTGGCCGAGGCCGGCGGCGTCAGCGCGCCGGGAGAGCGGGTCGGACAGCTGCGCGCGCTGCTGCTCGAGGAGCTGCGGGCCGGCGCGGCCGAGCTGCGACTCACCCGTTCCGGCTACCGGCGCCCGGTGACGGTGGCGATCGGTCCCGGCGGGCCCGGACTGCTCGCGGTGGTGCCGGTGGATCCGATGCTGCGCGCCGACGCCGCCTCGCTGCGCGAGCGCGAGTGGCTGCTGACGGCGGCGGTCGTGGGGGCGCTCGTGGACGTCGGCGCGCCGGCGCGCGAGCGCTCCGGGCGGCCGGCCGGCGCACCATCGCCGGCGCACGGCCCCGGGGTCGCCGGGGGACTGGCCCACGAGCTGCTGGCGGGCCAGCTGTGGGGCTACCTGGCGCTCGGGCTGCCGGTCGCCGCCCCCGTCGCGGTCGAGGCGGCCGAGCTGGCGCCGCTGGCGTTCGAGGATCACGCCTCGACGATCGACCGCCTGCGCGCCTGCGCCCAAGCGGTTCCGGCGGCCGTGCTCGAGGGTGTCGCCGACCTCCGGGAGCCGATCGGCGCGGCCCATCCGCTCCGGGTCGCCGAGGCGGTGGCGCGGCTCGACGGCCGCCCCGCCGACGAGCGCTCCGTGTCCGAGCACGAGGAGCTCGTGCTGGCCGCGCTCGGGACCGGGCCGGCGATGACGCGGCCCCACGAGGAGCTCGACCGGGGCCTTCGCGTTGCGCGGCGGATCCTCCAGCGGCTGGCCGGGATGGGCAAGTGGGGTGGCTATCACACCGAGTTCGAGCACCTCCCGCGCGGGTTCGCCCGCCACGAGCGGGCGCTCGTGATCGAGATCGCCGACCGGCTGATCGATTCCGGCCTGCTGGTCGAGAAGCCGAGCGTCGGGCAGCGCCACGTGTTCCTCAATCCGCGCCGCGCGGCCGAGATCTACGCGCTGATCGATCGCGGCGAGCTGCCCGCCGGCCTGACCCTGCCCTGAACCCCCGCCGGGCCTCCACCGGCGACCCAGGCCCACGGACCCGCGCCCGCCCGCTCGATAAGCTCGGAGCATGGGTCTGAGAACGGATACCTTCGATCTCGGGCGGCTGAAGCTGACCAGCGGCGAGGGCCGCCGGCTCGAGCTCGAGGTCGAGATCGAGCCCTTCGAGCTCGGCGGTGAGGAGTACCGGGTGACGCCGACGCTGATCCCGGCGGTGCTGGACGTCTCGCGCACGACGGGCGAGGGGTACGCGCTGCGGTTGCGCTTCGCGGCCGCGCTCGAGGGCCCCTGCATGCGCTGTCTCGGTCCGGCCGCCCCCGCGTACACGATCGACGTCCGCGAGATCTCCCAGCCCGGCGAGGTGGACGAGCTCGACAGCCCCTATGTCGCCAAGCAGGTGCTCGACCTCGGCGCGTGGGCCCGGGACGCGCTCGCGCTCGCGCTGCCGACCCAGGTGCTCTGCCGCCCCGATTGCGCCGGCCTGTGCCCGATCTGCGGGGCGGACCTGAACGCGGCCGGCCCCGACCACGCCCACGAGCCCGAGCCCGACCCGCGCTGGGCAACGCTGTCGGAGATCCATTTCGACTGAGGCTCCGGGTCATGCTCAGCGGGTGCCATCGGGTGTCCGGTGGCGATTGGCACTAGACTCATGCGCCCATGGCCGTCCCCAAGCAGAAGCAATCACACGCCCGCACAGCCCAGCGCCGCGCGCAGCACAAGATCAGCGCGCCCGCGTACAACGCGTGCCCGCAATGCCACAGCCCCAGGATGCCCCACCGAGTCTGTCCGGTGTGCGGCACCTACAAGGGCCGTGAAGTGGTCAGCGCGGACGCGCGCGACGAGACCCTCTGACGGTCCCGGTTGTGGTCACCGTCGCCGTCGATGCGGGCGGGGCTGACCTTGGCCCCGCTGAGGTAGCAGCCGGCGCAGCCGACGCGGCAGCCGCCGGCATCGGCGTGCTGCTGTTCGGTCCGGCGGGCGCGATCGGCCCCGTCGCCGCCGGCGTCGAGGTCGTCGACGCGCCGATCTCGATCGCCAAGGCCACCGATCCCGCGTTCGCGGTCCGCTCGACGCCCGAGGCCTCGATCGTCCAGGCCGCGCGGGCCGTCGCCGAGGGCCGCGCGCAGGCGCTCGTGTCCGGCGGCTCGACCGGGTCGGCGCTGGCCGCCGGCCTGTTCAACCTGCGCCGCGACCGTGGTATCTATCGCCCTGCGCTCGCGCTTCCGGTGCCGATGCCCGGCGCTCCGCCGGTGCTGCTGCTCGACGTCGGGGCCAACGTTACGTGCCGGCCCGAGCACCTGGTCCAGTTCGCGCACATGGGCTCCGCGTTCGCCCAGGCGGTCATGGGCCTGCCCTCGCCCCGTGTGGCCCTGCTCTCCAACGGCGAGGAGCCCGTCAAGGGCACCCCGGAGCTGATCGCCGCCCACGAGCAGCTGGCCGGACCTGGCGGCAAAGGACTGAACTTCATCGGCAACATCGAGGGCACCCAGGTGACCGACGGCGTCGCCGACGTCGTCGTGATGGACGGTTTCACCGGGAACATCACGCTGAAGCTGATCGAGGGCGTCTCCGGACGCACGTTGCGGGCGATCCGGGACGCCGCCCACTCCTCGTGGCGGGCCAAGCTCGGCGGCCTGTTGCTGGCGCCGGCGGTCCGCAGCCTGCGTGACGAGATCGATCCCGAGGGTCCCGGCGGGGCCTACATGCTCGGGCTGCGGCACCTCGGCGTGATCGCCCACGGCCGGTTCACGCGCCGTGGCTTCGCCCGCGCGATCGAGGTTGCCGCCCGCGGGGTCCAGGAGGACGTGATCGGCCAGACCCGGAGTGCGCTGGAGGCTGCCGGGGCGCTGCGATCCCAGAGCGGCCACGGAGAAGACGGGGCGGGGGACGGCAGCCCGTCCGAACGCCCGGCTACGGTGTCGAACCGATGACCCGCGAGCAGGTCTTCTCACTGGTCCGCAACCACTTGGCCGATGAGCTCGAGGTGGACCCGGACACAATCCAGGAGCCCACGCGCTTCAGGGAGGATCTGGAAGCCGATTCGCTGGATCTCTACACGCTGGTGCAGGAGCTCGAAGACTCCTACGGTGTGAAGATCTCAGACGAAGAGGCGGCCAAGATCCTGACCGTCGGCCAGGCGGTTGACTTCGTGCTCGCGAGCGGCGGTGCCACCGCCTCTGTCGGCGAGAGCGATTCAAGGCCCTGAGCCCTGCGTGAGCCAGAAGCTCAACGCGCTGCTCGAGCATCTGCCCGAAGAGCTGGCGGCTCCCGTGTTCACACACGCCTCGTGGACGACGCGGCGGTCGGAGTCCTACGAGCGGCTTGCCTTCCTCGGCGACAGCGTGCTCGCGCTGGCCATCACCACGCATCTGTATCCGCGGCTCGAGGCCGACCGTTTCGGCGCCGGCCGGCTGACGAAGATCCGAGCGCAGACCGTCTCCGGCCGCTCCTGCCGCGAGGTCGCCGAGCGCCTCGGCCTGCCCGAGCGTCTGCGCGCGGCCGCCCCCACGGGCGCCGCGGGCACGGTCGGCGCGCTGGTCTCGACCGAGCGCGTGCTGGCCTCGGTGATCGAGGCCGTGATCGGCGCCTGCTACCTGGCCTTCGGGTACGACCGCACCGCGGACGCCGTGGTGGAGGCGTTCGGGCCCGAAATCGAGGATGCGCTCGAGCACCCGGTCGACTTCAAGTCCTCCCTGCAGGAGCGGCTTGCCCAGCGCGGCGAGGTCGTGACCTACTCGGTCGTGTCCGAGGAGGGCCCGCCGCACGACCGGATCTTCTCGGTCGCGGCGACGGTGGGCGAGATCGAGCTCAGCCGCGGCACCGGGCGCAGCAAGAAGGACGCCGAGCAGGAGGCCGCCCGTACGGCCCTCGAGGTGATCAGGGCGTGATCCAGCCGTGCATCTGAAATCGATCACCCTCAAGGGCTTCAAGTCTTTCCCGGACCGCACCAGGCTCGAGTTCGGGCCCGGCGTCAGCGTCATCGTGGGCCCGAACGGGTCGGGCAAGTCGAACGTGACCGACGCCGTGCTGTGGGCGCTCGGGGAGCAGTCGCCGCTCGCCGTCCGCGGCCAGTCGATGCAGGACGTGATCTTCGGCGGCGCCCCCGGCCGCCAGGCGGCCAAGAGCGCCGAGGTGGAGCTGGTGCTCGACGACAGCGAGGGAACGCTCGGGCTCGGCACACCCGAGATCTCGATCCTGCGTCGGCTGGATCGCAGCGGCGAGGGCGAATATCGCCTGGCCGGCGCGCGCTGCCGGCTCGTGGACGTGATCGAGCTCCTCTCCGACACCGGCCTGGGCAAGGAGATGCACTCGGTCATCTCGCAGGGCCGGGTCGAGGCGATCGTCACCTCCAAGCCGCGCGACCGCCGGCTGCTGATCGAGGAGGCCGCCGGCCTGGGCAAGCACCGCAAGCGCCGCCGCCGCGCTCAGCTGAAGCTCGCTCGCACGCAGGAGAACCTCGATCGCGCGCTCGACGTCGAGCGCGAGGCCCGCTCGCGGCTGCGGCCGCTCAAGCGTCAGGCCGAGGCGGCCGAGCTGCACGCCCGGCTCGAGCGCCAGACACTCGAGACCCGCTGGGAGCTGGCTCGCGACGATCTGCGGGCGCGCTGCATCGCGCTCGAGGAGGCCGCCGCCGCCGCCGCCGCAGGCCGCTCGCGCCGCGAGGCGGTCGAGCGCGAGCTGCGCGCCGTGGGCAAGCGCCGCGAGGAGGCCGAGGAGGCCCTGGCCAGCCGCAGCACGCGTCGCGAGGAGCTCTCGCGGCGCTCGTACGCGGCGCAGGCCGCGGGCGACCGGATCGGCTATCGGGCCGAGGCCACGCGGACCTCAGCCGCGACGCTCAGCGCCCGCGTGACACGGGGACGCGAGGCGCTGGCGGCGCTCGAGACCGAGGCCGCCGCCGACATTCCCGATGAGGGGACCGCGGGGCGGATCGTGGCGCTCGAGCAGGAGCTGGCCGGGCTCGAGCGGGACCGCGCGGCCGAGGTAGCCCGTCTCCTCGCCGAGCTCGAGCAGCTGCGCGCCGAGGCCGCGGCGGAGATCGAGCGCCGTGACGCCACGGCGGCCGCCGCGGGCTCGGCGCGTGACGCCGCCGAGCATGTCGCCGAGCAGGCCCGAGCCGGGGTCCGGCAGGCCGAGCGGGGCGTCGAGGCAGCCCGGCGCGAGGCGGCGCGGGTCGGCGGCGAGCTCGCCGCCGTCAACCAATTCCTCCGCGCGCAGGCCGGCGCCCCGGGCGGCGCGACCGCGCTGGCCGACGGGCTAGAGGTCGAGACGGGCTATGAGCTGGCGCTGGCCGCGGCCCTCGACGGGCGTCTGCGCGCGGCGGTCGTGGCCGATCGCGACGCTGCGGCGGCGCTGCTCGACCGCGCCGGAACCGACGGTGGGCGCGTGCTCGTCGCCGGCGGACGCCCCAGCGCCGGCCGGCCACCGGTCGCCGGTCAACCACCCACCGTCGGCGCGCCACCGGCCCTCGCCGGGCCGCCCGCGCCGGGCGGCCTGCGGCTCGCCGAGCTCGTGCGCGGCCGCGATCAGCCGGTCGCGCTGGCCCGCGAGCTGCTGGCCGACGCGTGGGTCGTGGACGATCTCGCCGCGGTGCCCGACGATTTCGCCGGCATCGCCGTCACCCGCGCCGGACGGGTGTTCGCGCCGCTCGCCTGTGAGGTCCGCCAGGCGCCCGCCGTGGGCGAGGATCGCGTGCTGGCCGAGCGCAACCGGCGCGAGCAGCTGATCCGTGCCAGCGAGCAGGCGGTGCAGGCCGAGGTCGCGGCCGGGGCCGAGCTCGAGCGGGCGGCCGCGGCGGTGACGGAGGCTGACGGCGAGCGCGAGCAGGCGCTCGGCGCCGATCGCACCGCGGTCCGCGCCCGCGACGAGGCCGCCGAGGAGGAGCGCCGGCTCGGGCGCCAGATCGCGGCCCGCCGGGCCGCGCCCGATGACGGTCCCGGAGGCGATCGGCGCACCCAGATCGCGGCCGAGCTCTCGGCGGAGCGCCGGATGGCCGAGCGGGCTGAGCGCGAGCGTGCCGAGCGCGGGCGCCGGATCGCCCGGTTGCGGGGCCAGATCACCCGTGACGAGGCGCTCGAGCCGGTGCTCGAACGCCTGATCGGCGCGCTCGAGCGGGCGGCGGAATCGATCGCCGAGCACCGCCGTATGTTCGAGGCGGCGCTCACGGCCGATCGCGAGGCCGGCGAGCACGTCGCCTCTGCACTGCGCGCCTGCGCCCAGGAAGAGGCGGGGCTGCAGACGCGGCTGCAGCGCGAGAACGAGCAGCTCACGACCGCCGAGGTCGGCGCGCAACGTGCCCGCGATCAGGCCGCCGACGCCGAGGCCGAGCTGCGTGAGCTGGCCGGCCCGCTCGGCCTGATGCCGGAGGCGGCCGTCGAGCCGCTCGGCGACGAGGAGCGCCAGGCGCTGAGCACACGGCTGGAGCGGCTGGCGCGCCGGCGCGAGCAGCTCGGGCCGGTCAATCCGCTGGCCGAGGCCGAGTACGCCGAGGCGCTCGAGCACGTGGAGGAGCTCGAGAGCCAGCGCACCGACCTCGAGACGGCCCTGCGCGAGCTGCAGAAGCTGATCATCGAGACCGACCGTCAGATCCGGGAGACGTTCGAGCAGACGTTCGAGGCCGCAGCACGCAACTTCGAAGAGCTGGCCGAGCAGCTGTTCCCCGGCGGCCGCGGCCGGCTGCGCCTGGTCACCGAGCGCGACGGTCAGGCCCGCGTACTGGGCGGCCAGACGCCGCCTCCGCCCGAGGAGGGCTCCGAGCCCTCCGAGCCGGTGTCCGAGCTCGACGAGGACGAGGACCGCGAGGACCTGCTCGGCGTCGAGATCGAGATCACGCCGGCGGGCAAGGCGATGAAGCGCCTGACCCTGCTCTCGGGCGGCGAGAAGTCGATGACCGCGCTGGCCTTCCTGTTCTCGGTCTTCCTGGCCCGCCCGTGCCCGTTCTACATCCTCGACGAGGTCGAGGCGGCGCTCGACGATCTCAACATCGACCGCTTCCTGGCACTCCTCGGGCAGTACTCACAGCGCGCGCAGTTCATCGTCGTCACGCATCAGAGGCGCACGATGGAGGCGGCCGATTCGCTGTACGGCGTCTCGATGGGCTCCGACGGCATCTCCAAGGTCGTCTCGCGGCGCCTCCCGCGTGAAGCCGCCGCCTGACGGCTGGTAAGGTCGCGCGCCCCGATGGCCCGCGACTGGCGAGATCTCTTCATCGTTGACGGCGCGCCCGCCGCCGCCGGTGGCGACACCACGGAGAGCGGCGGCTCCGAGCCCCGCATGGGCCGCTTCCGCCGGCTGCGCGAGAACCTGCGCAAGACGCGTCAGGCACTGACCAGCGAGATCCAGGCGACGCTGTTCGAGGACCTCAACGACGAGACGTGGGAGCGGCTCGAGGAGGCGCTGATCTACGCCGATGTCGGCGCCACCACGACGGCCGAGGTGGTCGAGCAGCTCGAGCGCGAGGCGACCGGGGGGGAGGTGTCAGGCGGCGAGGCGCTGACGGCGCGGCTGACAGAGCTGCTGGCCGACATCGCCCGGACCGGGGATGACCAGATCGACATCACCCCTCAGCCGACGGTGATCATGATGGTCGGTGTCAACGGCACCGGCAAGACGACGACGATCGGCAAGCTCGCGTGGCATCTGCGCCAGGAGCTCGGCCGCACGGTCGTGCTCGGAGCCGCCGACACGTTCCGCGCCGCCGCTGTCGAGCAGCTCGAGATCTGGGCCGAGCGGGCGGGCGTGAAGCTCGTCAAGGGACAGCCCGGAGCCGATCCGGGCTCGGTCGCCTACGACGCCGTCGCCACCGGCCGTCGCGAGGGCGCCGACGTGGTGATCATCGACACCGCCGGGCGGCTGCACACGCAGGACGACCTGATGGCGGAGCTCTCCAAGGTCAGCCGCGTGATCGCCAAGCAGATCCCCGAGGCGCCGCACGAGACGCTGCTCACCGTCGACGCCACGACCGGTCAGAACGGCCTGCGCCAGGCGCGTCTGTTCGCCGAGGCGGTCGCCGTCGACGGCCTTGTGCTGACCAAGCTCGACGGGACGGCGAAGGGCGGGATCGCGCTCGCGATCGCCCACGAACTGGGCATCCCCGTGAAGCTGATCGGCGTCGGCGAGAAGCTCGAAGACCTGCGTCCGTTCGACGCCACAGAGTTCGCCAGAGCGCTCGTCACCTAGGATGACGGACGGGAGGCGCACAACGCGCCTGCGAGGAGAGCACTGTGAGAAGGTCGATTCTGGGTCTAGTTGCGCTGGCCGCATGTACGCTCGCGTTCTCGGCTGGGCCCGCCGGCGCAGCCACGGGCGTTGAGCACCTGCACTTCCAGGCCGGGCCGTATCTGGTCACCCCGGGCGCCAACCTGATCCTGCTCGACCACAACAACGTGCCGAAGCCGAACCAGGACGGCTACATGATTCGGATGGCGCCGAATCTGCATTACGCCAAGTCCAACGGAACCTGCTGCGGTGCGGTCCCGCGGGTGGACGTGATCCACCTCCATCACGGCGTGTGGCTGAGCAACGGACAGGCCGGTGCGGGAGAGGGCAACGGCAACTCGCTGTATCCGTTCATGGCTGCCGGCGAGGAGAAGACGACCTACCAGCTGCCGGCCGGCTACGGGTATCCGATCGCCGCCAAGGACAAGTGGATCCTCAACTACATGATCCACAACCTCACCGACAAGGCGGCGCGGGTTTACATCACCTACGACATCGACTTCGTGCCGCTGAACTCGCCGCTCGCGGTCGCCATGACCACCGTGCACCCGATCTGGATGGACGTCGAGCGCGGCAACATCTACCCGGTCTTCGACGTCCACCGCTACGGCGGACGTAACGGTATCTACACGTTCCCGGACATGGCCAAGAACCCGTACGGCGCCGGCCCGCCGCTGAACGAGCTCACGGTCGCCCACGCCGGCACGCTCGTTGCCACAGCGGGTCACATCCATCCGGGCGGCCTGTACGACGACCTCGACCTGATCCGGCCCGGCGCCGCGCCGAGCGGCGGTGCCGTCCCCGGCATGGTGCCGAACTCGGTGCGGCTGTTCCGCTCCAGCGCTCACTACTGGGACAAGCGCGGCCCGATCTCGTGGGACATGGCGATGGGCGGCACGGCGCCCGACTGGCGGCCCGCCGTCAAGGCCGGGGACGTGCTGCGGATCAGCGCCACGTACGAGACCCGGCGCGCCTCGTGGTACGAGTCGATGGGGATCATGGTCGTCTGGGAGGCCTACAACGACCAGACCGGCGTTGACCCGTTCACCCACAAGCTCGATCTGAGCAACCACCTCACCCACGGGCACTTGCCCGAGAACAATCACCACGGCGGCAGCCTGTCGTTGAAGGTGAACCTGAAGAAGTTCCCGACCTGCCTGACGCACAAGGTGATCATCGGCGGCTTCCACTTCACGCCCGGCGACTTCACCTCCACGGGCCCCGATCGCTGCACGCCGACGGTGCGCCGCGGCCAGTCGATCACGTTCGTCAACGACGACGCCAGCTCGCTGGACCCCGGGAACTACATCAACCCGAGCCCGGCGTACCTGCAGTCGATCTTCCACGCGGTGACCTCATGCCAGTACCCGTGCGGCCTGGACACCGGGATCTCCTACCCGCTGGCCAACGGGGCGGGGAACTACGACTCGGGCCAGCTCGGGCTCGGCACGCCGGCGATCAACCGGCTGATGTGGAAGACGCCGAGCAATCTCCCCCCCGGCACGTACACGTATTTCTGCCGTATCCACCCGTTCATGCGTGGTGTGTTCCGCGTAATCAAGTAGTCCAGAAGCCGGTGGCTCGGAGGTCCGGGCGCGGTAATCTCGGAGACTGAGATGTCGGGGACCGTCCTGTGGGTGATCGCTGCCTGCGTGTTCGCCGTCGGCGAGATGCTGACGACGGGGTTCTTCCTGGCCCCGCTGGCGGTCGGGGCGGCGCTGGCGGCGATCACCGACGCCGCCGGCGCGGGCGGCA
>DATMGZ010000212.1:0-4165 GCA_035555155.1 Solirubrobacteraceae bacterium
AGCCGGTCTCGGGACCTGCGCCGGCGCACGGCGGCGTCGCCGCGCCGGCCGCGCATCGGCCGGACTCGGACGACGGCGATCACCGCGGCCCACGTCTGCTGCGGCCGCCGGGTCACGTCGCTGTTCGTCGCGCTGCCGGTCGCTGAAGCGGACCTGCAGGCTCGCCTGGTGGAGATCGCGGCCGCGACCAAGCGGCTGAAGTCCTCGGGCGCGGCCGGCGGACCGACGGCGCTGCTCGACCTGGCGGCGCTCGCGCCCCCGGTGGTCGTGCATGCGACGCTCGCCCGCACCGAGTACTCGACGCGGCTGTTCAACGTCACCATCACCAACGTGCCCGGCCAGCAGCAGCCGCTGTACGCATTCGGTTCGCTGATGCGCGAGATCTACCCGTTCGTCCCCCTGGCGGCTGAGCACGCGGTGGGGATCGCGATCTTCTCCTACAACGGATCGGTCACGTTCGGCATCAGCGCCGACAGCGAGGCGACACCGGATATCGATGTCCTTGCGTACGGGATCGAGAGCGGGCTCGAGAAGCTGCGGGCGCTCGCGCGCGATCGCGTGATGCCGGCCTGAGCGCTGGGAGCAGCCGCGCGCCGCGACGTGGAGGCCGTGTTCGCTACGGAGTGCCCATCGGTGCCGAATGCGGATGCGTCGCGCCCGTCCTGGGCGTAGGGTCGGCCTGATACTCGAGTGGAGGTTGATGCCATGGGCACTCAGCAGATGACCAACGCCGACGCTGCCTGGCTGCACATGGATCGCCCGAACAACCTGATGGTCGTGAACTCGCTGATGTGGTTCGACGAGCGGCCGGACCGCGAGCGCAGCGAGCAGATCATCCGGGAACGGCTCGTGGAGCGCTTCCCGCGTTTCCACCAGCGAGTGATCGAGCCGCACCTCGGCCTCGGGATCCCGCAGTGGCAGGATGACCCGCACTTCGACATCTGCCGCCACCTGCACCACATCGCCGTCGAGGCGCCCGGGGACAGGGCGGCCCTGCAAGCCCTTGTCAGCGAGCTCATCTCGAGTCCGCTGGACCGCTCCAAGCCGCTATGGGACCTGTACGAGATCAGCGGGTACGGATCGGGCGTGGCGATCGTCACCCGGATCCATCACTGCATCGCCGACGGCATCGCGCTCACCCGCGTGCTCCTGTCGCTGACCGACGAGCAGCCCGACGCGGGCGTCGCGCCCGATGCGAGCGACGCCGGGCACCGCTCCTCCCTGGCCGCGCTGACCGATTCCATGAGCGCCGGCGCGGGCCTGGCGGAGTCGGCGCTGCACGAGGGGCTTGAGTTCGCCGGGCATCCGCGCTCCGCGCTCACGGGCCTCGCCAGCCGCTCGATCGCCGACGCCCGCGCCCTGCGCAAGCTGCTGCTGACCCGCGGCGACGCTCCATCGGCTCTGAAGTCCGAGCTCGGCGCCGCACAGCTCGTGACCTGGTCCGAGCCGGCCTCGCTGCACGAGATCAAGGACATCGGCCACGGCACCAACACGACCGTGAACGACGTGCTCGTCGCCGCGATCACCGGTGCCTGCCGCCGCTATCTGCTGCAGCATCACGACCTGGTCGACGAGATCCGCGCGATGGTCCCATTCAACCTCCGGCCGCTCGATCAGCCCCTCCCGCGTGAGCTCGGCAACCGCTTCGGGCTCGTCTACCTCAACCTGCCGGTCGGGATCCGCGGGCCGCGGGCCCGTCTCAACGCGGTTCACACACAGATGGAGGAGATCAAGGGCTCGCCCGAGGGCGCGCTCGCCTATGGGCTGCTCGGCGTGATGGGCCTGACCCCGCCTCAGGTCGAGCGTCGGATGATCGACATATTCTCCGACAAGGTCACGATGGTTCTCACCAACGTGCCCGGCCCGACACAGCCGATCTACTTCGCCGGCGCTCCCGTCGCCGGCGTTCTCGGCTGGGTTCCGGCCGGGGGCAACATCGGCGTCGGGGTGAGCATCTTCAGCTACAACGGCGGCGTCACCATCGGTCTGCGGGTCGATGCCGGCATCGTTCCCGATCCGGAGACGATCATCGAGTACTACGAGTACGAGCTGAAGGTCCTTGCGGGCCTCAAGCGGCTGCCGCCGGCGAAGCCCACGGGCAAGGTGACGGCCAAGACGGCGGCCGCGCCGAGGGCGAAGGCCACCGTCACGACGAAGGGGACGGCGAAGGCGAAGGCGAGGGACCCCGCTCCCGCTCCGGCCTGACCCCGGGCACTGCGCCCGCGGCCTGATCGCACTACAGTCGCGCCGCGGTGGGCACAGAGCCGACACGGCCGAGCCAATCGTTCGCCGCCTGGTGCGACTACGCGCGCCGGATCGGGATCGAGCACGCCGGCGAGCTGGCCGTGCTGATCGACGAGCTGGCGGACACCGATCCTCTCGCGGCCCAGCTCCTCCGACTGCGGGCGTTCACGCTCGGCGACCGACAGCGGCTCGGCGCGCCGGCTCACCCGCTGGTCCCGACGCTCCCCGTGGCGATCTTCGCCGGCGCCGCGGCGTCGATGTCGGTGGGGGCCGGCGCGGAGCTCGAGTCGCTGCTGCGCCGTGGGCTCCGCGGCTTCGCCGGCACCGTCATCTCGGGCGGGACGGCGGTCGGGGTGCCGGGGGTGGTCGGCCGCGTGTCGCGGGAGCTGGGCCTGACGGCGATCGGATACGTGCCCGAGGGGCACGGGGACGCGGCGCTGTACTCCGAGCTCCGTCACACCCCGGGCGCCACCGACTTCTCGATCCGCGAGCCGCTGGCCATGTGGACGGACATCCTCGGCGCGGGGATCGCGGTCGAGGCCGCGCGTGTGGTCGTGTGCCCGGGTGGCGAGATCACGATCCAGGAGCTGCTGCTGGCCCGGGCGCTCGGCGCCCCCGTGGCCTGGCTCGATCCCGCCGGCGACTCCGAAGCTCCCCTGCACGACCTGCTGCCGGGCGGCGACGAGGGCGTGCTCGCGTTGCCGGCGCGCGCGGGGACGGTGCGGGCCTTTCTCGACCGCGTCGCGTAGCTTCGTCTGCGGGGCCTCGAGCGGGGCACCGGTTTCCCTCACAACGTCGGCTGCCCGATCCGCACCGCGGTGAGCGCGGCGAGATCGTGCAGCTGCGCCAGCAGCAGCCCGACGTAGCTGCCGACGACGGGCGGGATCGTCTGCCGATCGCCGCTGCCGCTTCCCGTCGCGTTTCCGGACTGGGCGCGCGATACCACGTGCGGCTCTACGCGCGGCGCCGGAACCGGCGCCCGCGCCGGCCGCAGATCGCCCGCCACCCCACGGACGCGCGCCATGTCGATCGGCGCGCCGAAGAGCCCCCATGCCAGTGTCCGCGGGGTCCACAGGGCGGCGGTGATGACAGTCTGGTAGCACGTGCCCGGCCGGGCCCGGCTCGTCATCACGATCACGTCGCGCATGTCGGGGGTGAAGACGGCCTGCTCCTCGTAGGCTGGATCGCCGCCGGTCAGATGGGTCATGCCGGCGCGCCCACCCCCGCGCAGTCCGCCACCGTCGTGCACAACATCCGCCGCTTCCTCGACGGCGTCGGCGCGCCGGCGCAGCTGCACGGACCCACGCGGATCGGGACCGCGCTGTCGCCCTCGACGAACGATCCGGCGGTCACCGAGCGCAGCCAGCCCCAGAGCGCCGGCCTGCCCGACGGCCACGCGGACTACGTGGGCGGCGTCTGGTACGACGTCAACGGCTGGCTGACCTGGGCGCTGGGCGAGCTCGACGGCGTGCTCCCGGGTGCCCGGGTTCTGGCCTGGAGCGAGTACACGCGCAACACGCTCGCCGCCCACGCCACCGCCTTCCCGAACCACTGGGCCGGCACGATCTCGGTCGACGACGCCTGCGACAGCTTCTACGCCTCGCACCCGGAGCGCTGCGGGGCGATCCCGAGCACCTACGACGGCCAGATCACCGAGCAGCCGACCTGGATGGTGATGGACGCGATCCGCCTGGCCGGGATCACGCCGACCGGGTCGGGCTACACGATCGCGCCCCATCTCCCATTCGCCCGCTTCTCGCTGCGCCTGCCGCAGGTCGGCATCGCCGCCGAGGCACACCGCCTGCGCGGCTACCTGATCACGCAGCGGACGGGCACCCTGCGACTCGACGTCACGCTCCCGGCCCTGGTCGACGCACGCTCGGCGGTGAGTTGGGTGGGCGGGCACCGGGTCGGCCACGGC
>DATMGZ010000213.1:0-8699 GCA_035555155.1 Solirubrobacteraceae bacterium
CCTTGACGGCAAGACCGTCGCGATCATCGGCTGGGGCTCCCAAGGCCACGCCCATTCCCTGAACCTCAAAGACTCCGGCGTGTCGGTCGTGGTCGGCCTGCGATCGGATTCCGGCAGCGTGGCCAAGGCCCGCGAGCACGGCCTCGAGGTCGCCGAGCCGGCCGACGCGGCCAGCCACGGCGACGTCGTGATGATGCTCGTGCCCGATGAGCTGCACCGGCAGGTGTGGGAGTCGGGGGTCAAGGATGGAATCGCCTCCGGCAACCTGCTCCTGTTCGGCCACGGCTTCTCGATCCACTACAGCGAGGTCGTGCCCCCGCCGGATGTCGACGTCGCGCTCGTGGCGCCGAAGGGGCCCGGACATCTCGTACGCCGGCAGTACCTCGAGGGCTCGGGCGTCCCCGGCCTCGTCGCGGTGCACCAGAACCCGAGCGGCAAGGCGCTGGAGCTCGCGCTCGCCTACGCCAAGGGCATCGGCTGCACCCGCGGCGGCGTGATCGAGACGACGTTCCGGGAGGAGACCGAGACCGACCTGTTCGGCGAGCAGGCCGTGCTGTGCGGCGGCGTGACCGAGCTGGTCCGGGCGGGCTACGAGACGCTGGTCGACGCCGGCTACGACCCCCGGCTGGCCTATTTCGAGTGCATGCACGAGTTGAAGCTGATCGTCGATCTGATGTACGAGAAGGGGATCGCCGGCATGCGGTACTCGATCTCCAACACCGCCGAATACGGTGACCTCACGCGCGGCAAGCGCGTGATCGGCGCGGAGTCGCGGGCGGCGATGAAGCAGCTGCTGGGCGAGATCCAGTCGGGCGACTTCGCCCGCGAGTGGATCGCCGAGAACCGCGCCGGCCAGGAGAACTTCAAGCGCATGCGCGAGGAGCAGGCGGGCCACCAGGTCGAGGTCGTGGGCAAGGAGCTGCGCTCCCAGATGGACTGGATCGACACGGAGTTTCAGGAGTAGCGACCTCGCTACACTGGGCGCCTGCCGTCGTGACTGGCGCTTTACGGGTGGACTTGACCACCGGGAAGCGACGGCATCGGCCGCGCGCCTGGGCATGTAGATCCCGACAATTCCGAGGAGCCGCATGACCGGGTCAGAAACACTCCTGAAGATCCCCGACGAGCTGAAGCCGGCCGATGGGCGCTTCGGCTCCGGGCCGTCCCGCATCCGTCCCGAGCAGCTCGCCCGTCTTGCCTCCGAGGGCGCGGCCGTGATGGGCACCTCGCACCGCCAGGCACCGGTCAAGCAGCTCGTCGGGCGCATCCGCGCGGGCCTGACCGAGTTGTTCTCCCTGCCCGAGGGCTACGAGGTCGCGCTCGGCAACGGCGGCACGACGGCGTTCTGGGACGCGGCCACCTGCGGGCTCGTGCGCGAGCGGGCACTGCACCTGACCTACGGCGAGTTCTCCTCCAAGTTCGCCGCCTGCACGCGCCAGGCGGCGTTCCTGTCGGATCCGATCGTGGTCTCCGCCGACCCGGGCGACGCGCCCGCGCCGGTGTCCGACCCTGCCGCCGACGTGATCGCGTGGGCGCACAACGAGACCTCGACCGGCGTGATGGTGCCGGTCGGGCGGCCGGCCGGGTCCGGCCACGCGCTGGTCCTGATCGACGCCACCTCGGGTGCCGGCGGTCTTCCGGTCGACGTCGCCGACGCCGACGTCTACTACTTCGCGCCGCAGAAGGGGTTCGCCGCCGACGGCGGCCTGTGGCTGGCGCTGCTCAGCCCGGCAGCACTCGGCCGGATCGCCGAGCTCGAGCAGGCGCGGCCCGGCGGTCGCTGGATGCCCGACTTTCTCTCGCTCACCACCGCGCTCGAGAACTCACGCAAGGACCAGACGTACAACACGCCGGCGATCGCGACGCTGTTCCTGCTCGCCGACCAGATCGACTGGATGATCTCCGGCGGTGGGCTCGACGGCATGGTCGCCCGGACGATCGCCTCCTCCGGCCACCTGTACGGCTGGGCCGAGGCCTCCGCGCGCGCGACGCCGTTCGTCTCCGACCCCGCCAAGCGCTCGCTGGTCGTGGGCACGATCGACTTCGACGAGGCCGTCGACGCCGCCGCGCTCGCCGCGACCCTGCGCGCGAACGGGATCGTCGACGTCGAGCCCTACCGCAAGCTCGGGCGCAACCAGCTGCGGGTGGCGATGTTCCCGGCCACCGATCCCGCCGACGTGCAGGCGCTGACCGCGTCCATCGACTGGGTCCTGGAGCGGATGTCGTGAGCCCGATCGAGACCGCCGCCCATCACGGGCGCCCGCGCGTGCTGGTGGCCGAGAAGATCGGCGATTCGGGCATCGACCTGCTCAAGCAGCACTTCGACGTCGATGTCGGTGTCGCGTGGACGCCGCAGGAGCTGGGCGAACGGATCGGCGACTACGAGGGGATCCTGATCCGCTCGGCGACCAACCTCGACGCCTCGCTGCTCGACCGCGCCACGCGCCTGCGCGCCGTGGGCCGGG
This sequence comes from Solirubrobacteraceae bacterium, assembly GCA_035555155.1. GTDB lineage: Bacteria > Actinomycetota > Thermoleophilia > Solirubrobacterales > Solirubrobacteraceae > Palsa-465. The sequence continues at coordinate 2,466 of DATMGZ010000213.1, forward strand.
CCGGCGTCGGCGTGGACAACGTCGACGTTCCCGCCGCGACCAAGCGCGGGATCGTCGTCGCCAACGCGCCCCAGTCCAACGTGATCACCGCCGCGGAGCACACGATGGCGCTGCTGCTCTCGCTGGCCCGCAACGTCCCCCAGGCCCACGCTTCGCTGATCGCCGGCGCCTGGGAGCGCTCGAAGTTCTCCGGCGTCGAGCTGTACGAGAAGACGCTCGGGATCCTCGGCTTCGGGCGGATCGGGCAGCTCGTCGCCCACCGCGCCCGCGGTTTCGGCATGCGCGTGGTCGCCTATGACCCCTACGTGGGCGCCGAGCGCTACCGGGAGCTCGGGGTGGAAAAGGCCGAGTCCTCCGACGACGTCTATGCCGTGGCCGACTTCATCACGCTCCACCTGCCCAAGACACCGGAGACCGAGGGGTGGCTCGACGCCGAGGCGCTCGCCAAGTGCAAGGACGGCGTGCGAATCCTCAATGTCGCTCGCGGCCCGCTCGTCGTCGACGAGGATCTCAAGGCGGCGCTCGATTCCGGCAAGGTCGGGGGCGCGGCGCTCGACGTGTTCCGCTCCGAGCCGATCACCGAGCATCCGCTGTTCGGATATCCCAACGTGATCGTCACGCCCCATCTCGGTGCCTCGACGGCCGAGGCGACCGACCGGGCCGGCTTCCAGGCGGCCGAGCAGGTCGTGGCGGCGCTGACCGGCGGCGTGGTCACGAGCGCCGTCAACGTGCCCGCGATCCCGGCCGAGGACATGGAGGTGCTGGGCCCGTTCGTGCCACTCTGCCGCGCGCTGGGGCGGATCGCCGTCGCGTTGTCGGAGGGCTCCTCGATCGACCGCGTGCAGACCGAGTTCCTCGGTCGCGTGGCCGACCGCGACACACGGTTGCTCTCGATCCAGGCGCTGCTCGGCGTGCTCCAGGGCCACACCGAGGAGGAGGTCAACGAGGTCAACGCGCCGACGATCGCCGACGAGCGCGGGATCGTGGTCTCGGAGACCAAGCGCTCCAGCGCTCGGGACTACACCGACCTGATCCGGGTCACGGTCTCGAGCAGCGAATCGGCGGTGCGCGTGGTCGGAACCGTCATCGGCCGGCGCACGCGACCCCACCTGCTCGAGGCCTGGGGGCATCGCTTCGACCTCCAGCTCGAGGACCATCTCACCCTGTTCCGCTACCGCGACGTGCCCGGGATGATCGGTCGCGTCGGCACCTCCTGCGGCCGCGAGGGCGTCAACATCATCTCCGCTGCGGTCGGCCGCCAGCCCGATGAGGGCGGTGCCGGCAATGGTGGGATCGCCACCATGGCGATCACCACCGACAGCCCGATGCCGAGAAACGTGCTCGACGAGATCGTCGCCAGCGACGGATTCGTCGCCGGCCGTACGGTCAGCCTGTAGATCCGTGCGGGCGATCGTCATCACCCGGCACGGCGGACCCGAGGTGCTCGACGTCCAGCAGCGCCCCGATCCGCGCCCCGGTCGCGGCGAGGTGCTCATCGACGTCCGCGCCGCGGGGGTCAACTTCGCGGACCTGATGGCGCGCCTCGGGTTCTATCCCGATGCGCCCAAGCCGCCCTGCGTGATCGGCTATGAGGTGGCGGGGACGATCGCCGAGCTCGGCGACGGGGTCGACGGCCGGCTCTCGGTCGGCGACCGCGTGATCGCGCCGGTGCGCTTCGGCGGCTACGCCGATCACGCCGTCGGCCAAGGCCGACGGCGTGATCATGCTCCCCGGGTCGATGAGCTTCGAGCACGGCGCCGCGATCCCGATCACCTACACGACGGCGTGCGAGGCGCTCGTCCGGGCGGGCAACCTGCAGTCCGGCGAGCGCGTCCTCATCCAGGCGGCCGCCGGCGGGGTCGGTATCTCGACGACAGATCGCCAAGCGGATCGGCGCCGAGGTGTGGGGGACCGCGTCACCCGCCAAGCACGACGCGATCCGCGGGTTCGGCGTCGACCATCCGGTCGACTACACCCGGAGCGGATGGGCGCGCGCGATCCCCAAGCTCGATCTCGTGATGGACTCGATCGGCGGACGCAGCTACCGCAGCTACAACCTGCTCCGCGCCGGGGGCCGACTCGTCTGCTTCGGTGCCTCCGGGATCGTCTCGGGCGAGAGCCGCGATCTCGTGGCGGCCGCCCGCACGGCGCTGCTGATGCCGCGGTTCAACGTGCTCAAGCAGATGTCGGAGTCGAAGGCGGTGATCGGGCTCAACGTGCTCACACTGTGGGACGAGCTCGGCAGCGCCGAGCGCTGGACGGCGGCGCTCACAGAGCTGCTGAGCGACGGCACGATCCGTCCCGTGGTGGCCGAGTCGTTCCCGTTCGATCGCGCCGCCGACGCGCACCGCTTCATCTCCGAGCGGCGCAACGTCGGAAAAGTGGTTCTCACTCCGTAGCCGTCGTACGTGGTAGGACTCCGCATCGATGGAGGGTGCGGTGACCACGAGACCGGGACCGCGCGAGCGCCCGCGTGCGCTCGATGCCCTGTACGCGAACGCTCCGTAGGGCCGGGCTCGCCGCCGGGGCTTGCGGGCCGCGCCGCCGCTGCTACGCTTCGCCGGGCATGGCACCGAGCCTCGACCTGCGACTTCTTCTCCTCCCCCGCAAGGGGGAATAGCGCGCCGGCGGCCGCACGTAGCCGCGAACCAGCACCGAGAAGAAGCCAAGTCCGAGACACCAAGGAGCACGAGTGACATGACCAAGCCCGAGGATCCCAACCGCGTACTGATCTTCGACACGACGCTGCGCGACGGCGAGCAGTCCCCGGGGATCTCGCTCAACACGCAGGAGAAGCTGGAGATCGCGGGGCAGCTGGCGCGGCTCGGCGTGGACGTGATCGAGGCCGGGTTCCCGATCACCTCTCCCGGTGACTTCGAGGCGGTCCAGGCGATCGCCAGGACCGTCGAGGGGCCGGTCATCGCCGGCCTGGCGCGCACGCACGTGGCCGACATCGACGCGGCGTGGAACGCGGTCAGGGACGCGCCGCGACCGCGCATCCACACCTTCATCTCGACCTCCGACATTCACATCCAGTACCAGCTGCAGACCACGCGTGAGGACGTCAAGGGGCAGGCGCGGGCCGCGGTGGCCCACGCCAAGCAGTACCTCGACGACGTCGAGTTCTCACCCATGGACGCCACCCGCGCCGAGATCGAGTTCACCGCCGAGGTGTGCCAGATCGCGATCGACGAGGGCGCGACCACGATCAACATTCCCGACACCGTCGGCTACACGATGCCGCACGAGTACTCGGCCTTCCTGACGCGGTGCTACGAGCTGGTGCCGGGCCTGCGTGACGTCGTGCTCTCGGTCCACTGCCACGACGACCTGGGGCTGGCGGTGGCGAACTCGTTCGCCGGCGTGCGCGCCGGGGCGCGGCAGGTCGAGTGCGCGATCAACGGGATCGGCGAGCGCGCCGGCAACGCGTCACTGGAGGAGATCGTGATGCTGCTCCACACCCGCCGGGCCGACATCGGCCTGCACACGCGCGTCAACACGCGGGAGATCGCCCGCACCTCGCGCCTCGTCTCGCGTCTGACCGGCTACTCGGTGCAGCCCAACAAGGCGATCATCGGGCGCAACGCGTTCGCGCACGAGTCGGGCATCCACCAGGACGGCGTGCTCAAGGAGCGCACCACCTACGAGATCATGGACGCCACCACGGTGGGGCTGGAGGCCAACTCGATCGTGCTCGGTAAGCACTCGGGCCGTCACGCGCTCAAGCAGGCCCTGGCCGAGCTGGGCTTCGAGGTCTCGGGCCAGACGCTGAACACGGCGTTCAAGCGCTTCAAGGAGATCGCCGACAAGAAGAAGCAGGTGACCGCGATGGACCTCGAGGCGCTGCTGACCGACGAGCTGCGCGGCGAGATGGTGGGGTACCAGCTTGAGTGGTTCGACGTCGAGGCCTCGTCGCGCCGGCCGCCGCACGCCACCGTCGGGATCCGCACGCCCGAAGGCGAGGAGGTGACCGGCTCGTTCACCGGCGACGGTCCGGTGGACGCGATCTTCCGTGCCATCAACGCCGCCACCGGCAGCGAGGCGAAGCTCCGCGAGTTCCGCGTCGACGCGGTGACCGGCGGGCAGGACGCGCTCGGCGAGACCTCCGTGGTGCTCGAGCTCGGCGGGTTCACCGGCTCGGGGCAGGGCGTCTCGACGGACATCCTCGAGGCCGCCGGCCGCGCCTACGTGCGGGCGCTCTCGAGCGCCGTCCGCCGCCAGAGCGTGACGGCCGAGGCCGACGCGGCGACCGACGCCGCCCCCGAGCCCGTCAGCGCTCCGTAGAGGAATCTGCGATCGCGGCCGGCGCGCCGCCCCCGGCGCGCGACTCGGCCGTCGCGATCATCATGCCCTGCCGGTAGCCGGCGGCGAGCACGCGGCTGCGCGGCTCGTGGTTCATGAAATCCGCGCCCATCGCCGCGGCCGACTCGGGGTCGGGCCACAGGGTCTGCACGACGGCGCCCCGCCGGCGGAGCGCGAGCATCTCGAGCGAGACGGCCGAGCGCGCCATGTTGCGCGCGACCGCGACGAGCGTGTGGGGCCCATTGATCCCCGCGGTCGGGTTCAGGCACAGGACGTGGGTGTCGCGGCCCGCCGGAGCCGCATCAAGGTTGGTCGGGCTCCAGACGCCGCCGTCGACGTACTCGCGGCCGCCGATCGTCACCGGCGCGAACAGCCACGGCACGGTGCACGACGCCTCGACGGCCTGCGCGACGGTGGCGTCAGGCGAGCCGGGGCTGCCGAACATCACGCGCCGGCCGGAGCGACGATCGACGGCGGCGATCCTCAGCCGTCCGTCGAAGCGGGCGCCCGAGTCGGCGATCGCCCGGTGCAGGGCCTCGAGCGAGCCCGGCGGCCGCGGAATCCGGTTCAGCACCGCCGCGCGGACCAGCGCCGTCCCGGGACTCGCCGCGGCCAGAGCGATCGGGGCGACGCCCGCGCTGGCGGCGAGTGCGAGGCGCCCCGCGCGCTGGGCCGCCCGGCGTGCGGCTGCGGCCACGGGGCCGTCGGGGAGTGGGGGCGTGGCGAGCTCGATCTCGGTGCCGGCACTGCTGGGCCGCGTCGGGGCGCGGCCCGCGACCAGGTATGCCGCCACGATCGAGCCGGCCGACGTGCCGACGAAATGCTCACACTGGCGCAGGTCAAAGCCGGTTGCGTCCTCGACCCCGGACAGGACCCCCATCATCCACGCCTCGCCGAGCACGCCGCCGCCTCCGAGGACGAGGACGTCGGGGCGCGAGATCATTGTTTGAGGCTACCGAGCCGCCTTCCGCCAACGTGCTGTACGTGATAGCGTACGTTTGTATGTCAGCCGTCGCCGCCGAATCGCTGGGCGTCCGCGTCAAGGCGCTGCGCGACGCGATGGATCTGTCGCTGCGCGACCTGGCCGAGCGCTCGGGTGTTTCCGCGCCGATGCTCTCGCAGGTCGAGCGCGGTGAGACGAGCCCCACCCTGCAGGTCGCCTCGCGCATCGCCGCCGGGCTGGAGCTGCGGCTCTCGCAGCTGCTGCGGCTCGACGAGGACGGCGCCGTGACCGTCGTGCGCTCCTCGGAGCGCCGCCACGGCCCGGCCGGGGCCCGGCATCGCTATGAGATCCTCACCCCGCCGCTGCCCGGCCAGCGGGCCGAGCTCTCGCGCCACGTGCTGGCGAGTGGTGCCCAGACCGGCGGTGCCGGCGATCCGCCGATGCACGAACCCGGCAGCCGTGAGACGGCGCTCGTCGAGCAGGGCACCGTGGTGCTGCTGTGCGACGGGGAGCGCCACGAGCTCTCGGCCGGTGACTGCGTGACGTTCGATGCCGATCTTCCCCACCATTTCGAGAACCCCGGAACGACTGAGGCGGTCCTGCTCGCGGTCGTGAGCGCCGGCCTCCGGAGGAGCTGAGCCAATGCCACAGACGCTGTTCGACAAGATCTGGGACACGCACGAGGTCGCGCCGGGTCTCCTGTACATCGACCTCCATCTGGTGCACGAGGTCACGAGCCCGCAGGCCTTCGACGGCTTGCGCCTGGCCGAGCGGGCCGTGCGCCGGCCCGACCGCACGCTGGCCACGGCCGACCACAACGTGCCCACCGACGGCACGCCGGTGGCGGCCCGGATCAAGGACGAGCTGTCCCGCGTGCAGGTGCAGACGCTCGAGCGCAACTGTGCCGAGTTCGGGATCCCCGTCTACTCGCTCGGCTCCGAGCACCAGGGGATCGTGCACGTGATCGGCCCCGAGCTCGGCGTCACGCA
>DATMGZ010000214.1:0-2886 GCA_035555155.1 Solirubrobacteraceae bacterium
CCGCGAGGAGTATCAGGCAGGCACGGGGCTCGACTCCCGCACCTTCGCACTGGTGAAGATCGCCGCACTGATCGCGATCGAGTCGCCGCCGGCCTCGTACGCGTGGCAGATCGCCAACGCGCTCGAGGAAGGCGCCACCCCCGAGGACATCCTCGGCGTGCTGCGCGCGGTCGCGCCGCAGGTCGGCGGCCCGCGGGTCGTCTCGGCCGCCCCCGAGATCATGCTCGCGCTGGGCCTGGCCCTGCCCGAGGGCGTTGAGTAAGGAGGCGGATGCCAGATGCCATTCATGCGACGCAGGCCATTGCTCCGAGCCGCCGCGGTCGGCGGCGGGGCCTACATGGTCGGAAAGCACCACGCCCGGGCCCAGGACGAGCAGGCCGCCTACCAGGACGAGCAGGACCAGCGGATCAGCTCGCTCGAGCAGCAGCAAGCCCCGGCGCCCGCAGCAGCCGCGCCGGCGGCCGGTGGCATGTCCGAGGACACGATCAACAAGCTCAAGCAGCTCGGCGACCTGCACAACGCGGGCGTGCTCACCGATGAGGAGTTCGCCGACCAGAAGCAGAAGCTGCTGGCCTGAGCACTCACCCGACGGCGGGCGCGGCGCTACCGCAGCAGAGTGCTGAGCCTCGCCGCCGCGGTGATCGCGATCGCGCTGCCGGACAGCCTCAACCCGTCGCTGATCGGGGCGGAGCTGTTCCTGGCGGCGCAGCCGCACGCCGGACGGCGAACCGTCGCCTTCACACTGGCGGCGTTCAGCGTGACGCTCGTCGTCGGCATCGCGCTCACCGCGGGACTCGCCGACATCATCGTCTCGCTGCTGCCCAAGCCGGGCCGGACCCTGAAGTACTCGGCGATGGCCGTGGCCGGCGCGGTGCTGGTGGTCGGCGGCGCGATCGTCTGGCTGCGCCGCCGGACGCTGGCCCATCGCGATCGCCCGCGGGTGGAGCAGGTGAAGGAATCGCACCAATCCGGCGCCGTGATGGGCGCCGGGATCGCCGGACTCGAGGTGCTCACGGCGTTTCCGTATTTCGCCGCGATCACCTTGATCGGCGGCTCGGAGGTGTCGGCTCCGGCCAAGCTGTTCCTGCTCGTCCTCTACTGCCTCGTGTACACGCTGCCGCTGATCGCGATCGCGGTCGTGTGCGTGGCGATGGGACCCCGCGCCGATGAGGTACTCCAGCCCGTCAACGACTGGGTGCGCGCCCGCTGGCCGTTCATCGTCGGTCCGCTGGCGGTCCTGATCGGAGTCGGCGTGCTGACCTACGCGATCATCCAGCTGACGCGGTAGCGGGCACTCAGCCGTCGCCGAAGGCCATCCGCTCCCCAGGTTCGAGGATGCGCACGCTGGTCGCCGGCGCCACCGCGGCCACGCGCTCGGCGAACGCCTCCGCGGGGGCGTGCGGATGCAGGCCACGCTGTGCTCCGAGCGCCCGGAGCGTCCCCCAGTGGATCGGGACCGCAACGCGGGGACGAATCCGCGTGACCGCCTCCGCGGCACGGTCGGGGTCAAGGTGCCCCGCCGGCACGCGCGGGCCCCAGCCCCAGATCGGCAGGGCGGCGACATCGACCCGTCCGGCCAGCGCCGACATGCTGTCGAACAGGTCGGTGTCGCCCGCGAAGTAGACGCGCGTCGGGCCGTCGAGCAGGTAGCCGAGCGCGGGCAGCTGCGCGCCCCACGGATAGCGTCGCCCGTCGTGCTCGGCGTGGAGCGCCTCGATCACCACTGCGCCGATCGCGACGCGCTCGCCCACGTCGAGCTCGCGGACGTCGGGCGCACCGGCCTCCCTAACCGCGGCCGCGCAACCGCGCGGCACGATCACCGGACACGCGCCGGCCAGCCGGCGCAGCGAGCCTGGGTCGAGGTGGTCGTGATGGGCGTGCGAGATCAGGATCGCGTCCAGCGGCTCCAGCGCAGAGGGCGACGGCGACGGCACCCGCCGGCGCACGTGGAGGATCCCCGCGCGCAGCAGCGGGTCCGTGAGCACACGGATCCCGGCCAGCTCGACCAGGACGGTCGCGTGGCCGACGTAGGTCAAGCCGCCGGGTCCGCCGGTGTCGTCCGCCTCGATGCCCAAGAGGTTCCGATTCGATCGCGCGCTCCTGCTCGCTGCATCACCCGATCTGCGTGATGCGCCCGTCCCCCGGACGCGATTGAATACGCGTGTGGAAGACCGCCTGGATTCGCCCGCTCCGGGTCGACGGGCGCCGTGGCACGAGGCGCTCGGGGCCACGCGATCGCTGGTGGGAACGGCGCTGCGGCCGGTGGTGGGCGTGGCCAAGCCGGTTCTGCGGCCGGCGGTCAACGGCGCACTCGAGGTCCAACGGGCGACGAGCCGCAGGCTGCTCGCGCTCAGCGAGGACACAGCCGTGGCGGTCGTCGATGCCGCCGTGTTCGCACCCAGCACCGAGGATCTGATCGGCCGCACACTCGACAGCCCGCGCTTCAACGAGCTCGTCGACAAGATCCTCGACAGCGAGGGCATCAAGCACCTGATCGCCAAGGTGATCGCCAGCCCACTGGTCGACGAGGTGATCCAGCGGCTGCTGGAGAGCGACGATCTGTGGTTGCTGGTCGACGAGATCGCGCGCAGCCCCTCGGTCACCCAGGCGATCAGCAGCCAGGGGACGAGCTTCGCCGGGCAGATGGTGGACGTCTTCCGGGCGCGATCCTCGGTTGCCGACGACCGCATCGAGCAGGCGGCGCGGCGACTCGCGCGCCGGAACCCACGGGTCGCTGCTCACGCGGCGCACGCCGGCGGCGACTCGCCCGCGGCCGGGGCGGCCCCCGCCGCCCCCGAGTCGCTCCCCCGCGCGCCGGAGCAGCCGCCATCCGCCCCAGAGACGCTCCGCCCCGCCGAGATCCCGCCGGCGCCGTGATGGCCGAGC
>DATMGZ010000215.1:0-7400 GCA_035555155.1 Solirubrobacteraceae bacterium
ATGGCCTGCTTGGCCGCGCCGCGCGGCGGGTAGCCGGTACACCACAGTCGTCTGCCCAGGAGGTTCGATCGATGCCACCCCGTGGAGTCAGGCCGGGCACCAAGCGCGCCCGCCAATACGAGCACGTCAAGGCCTCGGAGCGCCAGCAGGGCCGCTCCGAGGCGCGGGCCGAGGAGATCGCCGCCCGCACGGTGAACAAGGAGCGGGCGCGCAGCGGCGAGTCCCGGATCCGGTCGCGGACCTCGACCGAGGACATCTCCTCCTCGCGCCGGGGCGGCTTGCGCTCGGGCACCGACCGCGCCACGGGCCGCACCCGCGACCAGCTCTACGCCGAGGCGCAGAAGCTCGGGGTGCCGGGTCGCTCGAAGATGAACAAGGCGCAGCTGCAGCGCGCTGTCGACGGCCGCAAGCGCTGAGCGCGGCGCCGGCCGCTGCGGCGGCGCGGGCGACGCCGGGGCAGGCCCGGGCAGTCACGCCGAGCTTCACGCGACCCCGCGCGCGAGGCACAGTCGCTGCAGACACTCCATCGCGTCCGTGGTCTGGTCGGGCAGCGCATCGAGCGCGTCCGCGGCCAGGCGGATGTCTTCGATCGTCACCTCACGCGCCTCGAGCGCGAACCGGCCCAGCCACCGCACCGCCGCGCGCTCGTAGCGGTCGGGGTCACCGTTGCGGAACACGAGACAGACCCTGAGCGCGTCGTCGAGTGCGATCCGCGGCAGCTCCAGGGCCGCCGCGACGACCACGGCCTCATTGCCGGTCTGAATCGCCCGCCGGAACCGGGCGTATGCGCTGCCGTCGCTGGTCATCGAACATATGTTCGCCTGGCTGTCAAGCGCGCCGCGTGCGCTGGCGGCAGCGCCCGCTCGCCGAGCCGGCGAAGCCCTGGGGCTGTGGGTTCCTCGCCCCGCGAACCGGCATTTCGTCGTACCTCGCCGCTCCGCCGAGGTCGCGGGGAACGTTTGTGCCGGTATGTACCGGCACAACGTTCCCGACCACCCGCCAAGGATCACCGAGGCCCCACGAATTAGCCGGTCGGGGGGCGCACAGACGCTCCCCCGGCGACCGCCCGGGCTATGCCACGAATTCGGGCGCCCGGGGTTGCCCGAGCGCGTCCTGCTCGGCCTGCACGCGCTCGAGCGCGCGGGCGTAGTCGTCGTAGCGCCGGAACACGCGCATCCACGCCCACCCCGGCCCGGCAGGCTGTCGATCGCGGTGCGCAGCTGCTCGATGGTCGTTCGGCGTCGCGTTCGCATAGGGTGTGGCGCCCGGAGACGGGGGCCGAGCCCGACGGTATCGGCGTCCGTCGGACCCCACAAGCGATCTCCTTGGCACTGAAAGGAACCTTGCAGATGAAGCTCGGAATCAACGTCGGCTACTGGGGTCTGGGCATCGGCCCCAAGGACCAGCTCGGTCTCGTGCAGGAGGCCGAGCGGCTCGGCTACGACTCCGTCTGGGCGGCCGAGGCCTACGGCTCCGACGCCGCGACGGTGCTGGCGTGGCTGGCGGCGGGGACGACCACGATCAAGCTCGGCTCGGCGATCTTCCAGATGCCCGGGCGGACCCCGGCGCTCACGGCGATGACCGCGGCGACGATCGACGAGCTCTCCGCCGGCCGGATGCTGCTGGGCATCGGATCCTCTGGGCCGCAGGTCGCCGAGGGCTGGCACGGCCAGCGCTTCGGCCGCCAGCTGCAGCGCACGCGCGAGTACGTCGCCGTCGTGCGTCAGGCGCTGGCCCGCGAGCGCCTCGAGTACCACGGCGAGACGATCGAGCTGCCGCTGCCCGACGGGCCCGGAAAGGCGCTGAAGCTGATGATCTCCCCGGTGCAGGAGCGGATCCCGATCTACCTGGCGGCGATCGGGCCCAAGAACACGGCCCTGGCCGGAGAGATCGCCGACGGCTGGATCCCCACGTTCTTCTCCCCCGAGCACGTCGGCGGCCTGCGGGCGCTGCTCGAGGAGGGCGCCGCGCTGTCGGGTCGCTCGCTGGAGAACTTCGACATCGCCCCCACCGTGAGCGCGTACGTGTCTGACGATCGCGAGCTCGCGCGCAACCACATGCGCCCCCTGCTGGCGCTCTACATCGGCGGCATGGGCTCGCGCAAGCAGAACTTCTACAACAACCTCGTCCAGCGCTACGGGTTCGAGGCGGCGGCCCAGGAGATCCAGGATCTCTACCTCGAGGGCAAGAAGGAGGAGGCCGGCCGCGCGATCCCCGACGAGCTGATCGACATGGTCTCGCTGTGCGGCCCGCGTGAGGTCGTACGCGACCGCATCGCCGCCTTCCGGGACTCCGGGGTGGGAACGCTGATGGTCTCCCCGATGGCGTTCACGCCCGAGGACCGCCTGACCCAGCTCCGCGCGGTGGCCGAGCTCGCGGCTTGAGCCCAGCCGGCGACGACGGGCGGCGGCGGATCTTCCTGGGCGCCTTTGGCGACCCGGGCCACGCCTTCCCGATGCTGGCTCTGGGCGCGCGGCTGGCCGCCCGCGGCCATGCGGTCACGTTCGAGACCTGGACGCGCTGGCGCGAGCCGGTCCAGGCGGGGGGGATGCGCTTCGTGCCCGCACCCGAGTACCCGGTCTTCCCCACCCGCGAGCGCCCGCTGAAGCCGTACGAGGCGGTCGTGCTGGCGACCGCGGAGACGCGCCGTGCGCTCATCGCCGCAGCGCCCGATGTGGTCGTGCACGACATCCTCACGCTGGCGCCGGCGATGGCCGGGGAGCTCGAGGGCGTTCCCGTGGCCACGCTGATCCCCCACGTGCACCCGGCCGGCGCCCCCGGCTTCCCCCCGTACGCGTTTGGGGCCCGGCTCCCGCGCACCGCCGCGGGCACGGCGCTGTGGAAGCGGCTCGAGGGTCCGGTCGAGCGCGGGCTGCGCCAGGGCCGCGACGATCTCAACGAGACCCGCCGGAAGCTCGGGCTGGAGCCGGTGGAGCGCTTCCACGGCGGGATCAGCACGCAGCTGTGCATGGTCGGCACCTTTCCGCAGCTCGAATACCCGCGCGCCTGGCCGCGGCACACGCACGTGGTCGGGCCGCTGATGTGGGAGCCGCCGTTCGGCCCGACCGAGCCGCCCCCGGGCTCAGCGCCGCTCGTGCTCGTCGCCCCGTCGACCGCGCAGGATCCGGAGCACCGCCTGCTGCGCGCGACGCTCGCGGGCTTGGGCTCCGAGCCGGTGCGCGTGCTCGCCACGTGGAACCGCCGGCCGCTCCCCCACCCCACGCCCGTGCCCGCCAACGCACGCCTGGTGGAGTGGACCTCCTACCGGCGCACGATGCCGGGCTGTGCGCTCGTGGTCTGCCACGCCGGCCACGGCACGATGGTGCGGGCGCTCGCCTCCGGCTGTCCGGTCCTCGCCGTGCCCCACTCGGGTGACATGAACGAGAACGCCGCGCGGGCCGACTGGGCCGGAGCGGGCGTCCGGCTCCCGTGGCGCCTGCTCGCGCCGGCGACGCTGCGGCTCGCGGTCCGTCGCGCGTTGTCCTCGCCTTCGCTGGCGCGCACGGCGGGCGAGCTGGGTGCCTGGGCGAGCGCGCACGACGGCGCCGAGCGCGCGGCCGATCTCGTCGAGCAGCTGGCGCGCTGAGCCGCCCGAACTACGCGCCGGCGATCTCCGCCGGGCGCGCCCTGCGCGACGGCCCGGACGAGGGCGGGAGGGCGCCGGCGCCCCGCTCAGGACGGCGCCGGCGAAGCTCCGGGGGTGGGACTCGAACCCTGCCGCCAGTGTGAACGTGCGGTGTAATCGCCGGTATTGCTTGCGTTCAGTTGCGCTCAGTTGCGTACGGGGCGCGCAGATTGGTACCCGAATTGGCACCTCGGGCGAACGCGGCCTCGACGACATCGCGCTCACCGAGGTTCGGGCAGTAGTCGGCGTACCGCTGCGTGGTCTGGATGTCCTTGTGCCCCATCCATTCCTGCAGGGTGTGCATCGGGACGCCCTGCGCGGCGAGCGCCGTGCCATAACTGTGGCGGAGGCTGTGGAACCCGAACCCGACGTCGAGCCCCGCGGCGTGTAGCGCGGCGCGGAGCCGTTCGTACACGAGCCGCCAGCCGAGCGGCTCACCGGTCTGTGGGTGGGCGAACACGAGACTGCCGGGGTCGGGGTCGACGATGTCGGGCTGGTAGGCGCGGAGCAGCAGCTCGAGCTCGCCGGCGACGACGTCGGGCATCGGAACGCTCCGCTCTGACCGCCGCGACTTGGGGGTGGTGAACGTCTTCGCTTTGCGGTCCCAGGTGCGGCGGACGCGGATGCGTGCGTGGACGAAATCGACGCGGCGCCGGTCGAGCGCCTGCAGCTCCCCTATCCGCAGACCGGTCATCGCGGCGGTCAGGTACATCGCACGGTCAAGCGCATGGAAGTCGCCGGGACGGGCGGCATCCACGAGCGCCCACACCTCGTCGCTCGTCAGATACCGAATCTCGTTGTACGTCGGCGCCTTCGGTAGTTCGATATCGGCGATCGGGTTGCGCCTCGCCCATCCTCGCCGGCGGTCACACGCGAAGTTGAACAGAGCTCCCAGCGCCCCGACGTAGTTGCGGATGGTCTTGTCGGAGAGCCCCGCCTTGCGCACCTGGCCCATGGCGTACTCGATGTCGGCCTCGGCGATGCGGTCCAGCGAGCGTGCGCCCAGGGTCGGCAGGAACCATTTGCCGACCGCCGCCTGGTAGGCGCGGACCGTCGACGCCTTCGCGCCGGTCGCCTCCAGGTGCGCTGCCCACGCTTCGGCGGCGGCGGCGAGGGTGCCCGCCGGCGGCGCCCAAATCCAGGTTCAGGTGCGCGGTGGGTGCGTGCTGCTCGGACGCGGGCGATGATGACGGCGAGGTGCCTGATGGCTTGTGGGTCGCCGGCGGCGGCGCGTTGCTGTAGGAGGCGAACGTGAGCGGTGAGCGATGGCTTGGCCGGCTGGTTGCCGTGTGCCCGTGTGCGCGTTTGAGGAATGCCATCGGTGGGGATCCTGCGCGCCGGGGACAGATGGTTGCGCAAGCACCGACCGGCTCGTTTGCGCCAAGAAGTTGGCGCGATGGGGACCCCGCGGTCCCAGGGTCCCCATCGCTAATCCTGTCGGCGCACCGAGAGGAGAGGTGGTGCGCCTCCAGCCTCGTTACAACACGGCTCGAGCGCAGTAGTTGCGCCAGCACCGATATGGCTCCGCGGCAACGGTTTCGGTCTACCTCATCCGGAGACGACCCTGACCGTGCTCTTCATCTTGGCGATCTCTGCTCCCGGCACAGAGACGTTCTCGCCCACCAGCCAATTGAAGGCCTTGGCCGCCTGCTCGCTCAGCTTGAGCTCACCCGTGACGGTGCCCTCGTTGCCCAAGTAGGTCACGTTGGCGGAAGTCAGCCAAGCGAAGATCACCCAGCCGCGGTCGTTGAGCTTCGCCTTCAGCCACGCACGGTCCGCCTTGTGCACGAGCACGAAGTCGCGGAAGTTGAGTGAACGGCCCGCCGTTGAGAACGTCACGCCGCCCGCGTGGTAGATCTTGGCCATCGGCGGGCCCTCCGTGGTGACCCAGCCGTGCGTGATCGGCAGGATCAGCGATCCATCCGAGCCGCCGGTCGCCGGACCGGTGGGCGTCACCGTGATCCCGAACGCGGAGAAGAACGCGATCGACTGCGCGTTCGGCGTTATCGCCGTGCGCTCGCCATTGACGTGCAACACAGCCGCCTGAGCCGACGCTGCCGCCAGGCCCGCAACTGCGAGCGAGGTGGCAAACAGCAGCATCATCCTGCGAGATGCCTTGAACATCGCGCGGCGCATCTCCAGGTAATCCTGGACGGCTTGGGAGAGCGCGCTCATCGCTCGCTCTCCGGCCACGGCAGCGCCAAGCGCGAGAGCGCCGCCTGGTCGACCTTGGCATAGAGCGCCGTCGTGCCAAGGTCCTGGTGACGCAGCACCTGGCCAATCTCTCGAAGACCCGCGCCGTGTGAGAGCAGGTCGCTGGCGACGGTGTGGCGCAGGCGATGCGCTCCGACCGCCGGCATTCCCGCCCGCGTGCAGGCGCGCACCAGCAGATCTCTGATCGTCCCGCGCGAGATCCCGGTCACCGGCGCGCACACGGTGAGGAACACCGTCCGTCCGAACCCGCGCGGGCGTCCGTGACGCAGGTAATCCACCAGCGCCTCGCCAACATCGGCAGGCAGCGGCAGCCTGTCGATCCGCGAGCCCTTGCCGCGGATCACCGCCTCGCCCGCCCGCCAATCGACATCGCCGAGCTCGAGCGCGGCGACCTCGCCGCAGCGCAACCCCAGCCGAGAAAGCAAGACCAAGATCGCATAGTCGCGACGGCCCGCCGGCGTTGAGCGATCACAGCTATCAAGCAGCCGCCTCACCTCCCCGGACGCGAGCCCACGCGGGAGGTCCTCCCGCCGGCGAGCGACCGCTGGCACCGCCGCCGCCAACGGCTCGGCGATCAAGCCCTGCACGTGCAGGAACCGCAGCAGCGCCCGCAATCCGCACACCACCGTCCCGGCTGAGCGCGGTGCCCGCCGCGACTCGCGCAACACGAAGGTGTTGACCGCGGCGGCGCCCGACAACCGAGTCAGATCATCGGCCAGCAGCTCTGAACGCTCCGCCAAGAACCGGCGCGCGACGTCCTCATACGACCGAACCGTTGTGGCTGCCAGCCCGCGCTCCTGCAGCAGATAGCAACGAAACGCGTCAACCAGCCCGTCCGCATCCGTGCGAACGGCGTCATCGACCGTCAACACGCCGAGCCCGTTCAGATAGCCAATCAGCCCCCGCAGGCTCATCGGCGCGTGACCCCTCCCATATCCCTGCTCCCGCCGCCAGATGGAGTGCCGCTTCAACATCGCCGGCGAGGTCAACGCGACGAGTTCCAGCCCCTCAGCTTCCATCCACCGGCTCGCATGAACGAGCAAATTGAACTGGTCGCGCGCCCCCGAACGCGAATAACCCTGCTCGACAAGATGGGATCGATAACCGTCAGCGAACCCCGCCAACGGCCCGATCACCCGCACACGTTCTAGCGCCGACCCGGACACGAGCACCGCCTCCTTCTCAACGATTGATAAGAAGGCAAGACTCGATCGGCTCAGCCGAAATATGTTGCGCTCGCAGCCGACCAACGTCCGGGACGATCGGCCCGACCGCCGTCAGCGAACCAGATCCGCCATCACCGCAACATAGTTCTCAGCGCACCATAGGTCGCCAAAGCACTGACGCGCCCGACCTTTGGTCAGATGACCAATGCGATCGTCCAGGCGCGGCCGGATGGGGCGCAGTCGGTACCGACGTCGAGCTAGTCCGAAGTTCCCCCTGTAGTCAGGCTGGGTAGAGGCCGGGATCCCTGTAGTTGTGGGGATTCCGGCCTTTTTGTGATCTCGGTGTGTACCCACTACTAATTGGCCGGTGGGTGCGCTATAGTCCTGCTGTGGGC
>DATMGZ010000216.1:0-6778 GCA_035555155.1 Solirubrobacteraceae bacterium
CTCGCCATGGCCACGAGCCATCGCCCCGCGGCTCACAAGACTGCAGTGCGCCATACGACGATTCATCAAACGATCCGGCGCCACGCCACGCGGCGCGGCGTCGCCGGACCTCAGCCGCTGCGGGCCGTCAACGCCGCCGCCCCGGGCACTCCCTCGAGCCTGGCGATGCCCACGGGCGACATTCCCGGCTGGCATCAGGTCCTCGCCGACGATTTCAGCGGCTCGGTGCTGGATGCTTCGAAGTGGCGCCTGTACTGGGGTCAGCCCGGCGGCGATCCGGGCGGCTGGTTCGACCCGGCTCACGTCTCGGTCTCGGGCGGTCAGATGGTGCTCGCCGGCTACCGCGATCCCGCCGATTGCGGGAAGTGGGCCACCGCCGGCGTCTCGAGCAGCCCCGGTCTCGTGCAGACCTACGGCAAGTACCTGGTCCGCTTCCGCTTCGACTCGGGCGTCGGCATCGCCCACGCGATCCTGCTCTGGCCGGGGGACAACAGCTGGCCGCCGGAGATCGACTTCAGCGAGGACAACGGCGCCAACCGCCAGACGACCTACGCGACGCTCCACTACGGAGCGAACAACACTCAGGTACAGCGCAAGGTGGCGGTCGACCTGACCAAGTGGCATACGCTCGGCGTCGAGTGGACCCCGGGTCGCCTCGTCTACACGCTGGACGGCAAGCCGTGGTCCACGGTCACGAGCTCGCACGTGCCCTCGGTCCCGATGACTCTGGACATTCAGACACAGGCCTGGGCATGCGGCACCTCCACCTGGGAGCAGTGCCCGAACGCCACCACGCCCGCCCACGTGAACCTGTACGTCGACTGGGTCGTCGCGTACTCACCGGCCTGACCGGTCGCCGATCCGCCGCAGGTCCTACGACCAATTGCCACTGGCGGCGGGGCGGCGTTCGCCGTAGCTTGACGGCATGCCGCTGGCGATCATCACCGGAGCGTCCCGTGGACTCGGCCTGGCGCTGGCCCGCGCCCTGGCCCGCGAGCGCTGGGCGCTCGTGCTCGACGCCCGAGGCAGCGCCGAGCTCGCCGCGGCCGCGGACGAGCTCGCCGCCGTCACCGACGTGGTCGCGCTCGCCGGCGACGTGGCGGAGCCCGCCCACCGTCGCGAGCTCGTCCGGGTCGCCGGCGACCGCATCGACCTGCTCGTCAACAACGCGAGCCTGCTTGGCCCGAGCCCGCAGCCGGCGCTCGGCGCGTACCCGGTCGCGGAGCTCGAGCGCGTCTACCGAGCCAACGTGTTCGCGCCGCTGGCGCTGGCGCAGCTCGTGCTCCCGCGCCTCCCCGACGGGGCGGCGATCCTCCGCGTGACCTCCGACGCGGCCGTCGAGCCGTACGCCGGCTGGGGCGGATACGGCTCCTCGAAGGCCGCGCTGGAGCAGCTCACGGCGATCCTCGCCGCCGAGCATCCGGCGCTGCGCATCTACGCCGTCGACCCCGGCGACATGCGAACGCGGATGCACCAGGAGGCCTTCCCCGGGGAGGACATCTCCGACCGTCCCGCGCCCGAGGAGAGCGTCCCGGGGCTTCTGGGGCTGATCGGTGGCGAGCTTCCGAGCGGCCGCTACCGTACCCGGGAGCTGAGCGGGGTCACGACATGAGCGCGCTCGCGTTCGAGCTGCCCGCCGCGCTCGAGGCGCGGGCGCCGGCCGAATCCCGCGGGCTCGCACGCGACGCCGTGCGTTTGATGGTCGCCTCGCGCTCGGACGGGAGCATCGTGCGTGCGAGGTTCGACGAGCTGCCACGATTCCTGACCGCCGGCGACCTGCTGGTGCTCAACGTCTCGGCCACGCTTCCCGCGGCCGTCCGCGCCCGCCGCCCCGACGGCAGCGCGGTGCGGGTGCACTTCGCGACGCGGGCGCCGCACCTGCCGGACCCGTGGTTCGTGGTCGAGCTGCGCAGTCCCGACGGCTCCCGGCCCCGGCGCGGCGCTCGCGCCGGCGAGCGCATTCGGCTGGCCGGCGGTGGCGCCGTCGAGCTCGTGGCACCGTACGCCTCGGGCAACCGCCTGCTGCTGGCCCGGGTCGAGATCGACGCCGCGATGGTCGAGTACCTGCGCCGTCACGGCGAGCCGATCCGCTACGGCTACGTGTCTGAGCCGTGGCCACTCGAGTCCTACCAGAACGCCTACGCGACGACGCCCGGCAGCGCCGAGATGCCAAGCGCCGGCCGCCCGTTCACGCCTGAGCTGATCACTCGGCTGGTGGCCGCCGGGATCCTGTTCGCACCGGTCACCCTGCACGCCGGCGTCTCCTCACCCGAGCGCCACGAGCCGCCGTTCCCGGAGTACTTCGCGGTCCCCGAAAGCACCGCGCGGCTGGTCAATGCCGTGCGCTGGTGGCACGGTCGCGTCGTGGCCGTCGGCACGACTGCGGTGCGTGCCCTGGAGACGGTGGCCGACACCGACGGGTCGGTGCAGGCCGGCGCTGGTTGGACAAGCCTCGTGATCGGCCCAGAGCGCGGGGTCCGTGCCGTCGACGCACTGATCACCGGCTGGCACGAGCCTCAGGCCTCGCATCTGCAGATGCTCGAGGCGATCGCCGGCGAGCCACTGCTGAGCGCCAGCTACGACGCCGCGTTGGCCCTGCGCTATCTGTGGCACGAGTTCGGCGACTCGCACCTGATCCTGGGGTGAGCCGCTCACCGGCGCGCCCGCGCCGTGGGCCTCAGTGCAGAGCTCCGGGGTCGAGACCATCGAGCAGCCCGAGCGCCCGCGGCGCCCGGCCCGGCTCGATCAGCACAGCTCCGCCCGGCCAATACGGATGGGGCGGGCGGCCGCGGTGCAGAAGCCGGGGCTCGTAGAGCCAGCAGCCGGTGTTGGCCATTCGCGGGCTGCCGCCGGGGCCCTGCCAGCGCAGTGGATCATCCCCGGGGAGCGGTCCGAGCCGGTGCACATGACCGAAGACGACCCACTCGGCGCTCACCCCGAGCCGGTGGACCACCCGCGCCAGCGCGGGCAGGCTGGCGCGACGCATCTGCAGGCCGAGCAGAACGGAGGTCAGCGGCGCCATGTCGCGTGGGAGCAGGTTGGTCGGCACGCGCGGCATCGTCGCGGCCCGCACCAGGTCGGCCAGGTCCTCGAACATGGCCGCCAGCGGCCGCGGCAGCCAGCGGGTCATCAGGGCCTCGAAGCGCGTCAGCGAGGGGCCGCCGGCGGACTCGTAGTCGACCGGCGAGGCACCGTCGCGCGGAAGGCGGCCCAACAGGCCGCGCGTGATCCCAAAGGTGGACTCCGGCAGCAGGTGCCGATCGAGGTAGTGGCCGTGAGTGGCCCACACCGTTCCCGACAGCCACACGCCCGGATAGTGGACGCGCACTCGGGCCGGCGCGAGCAGGGACACGACGTGCGCGAGCAGTGGCGACGCGTCCGGGGGGATGATGCTGTCGAGTCCGAGCGCGCCGCCCATGCGCACGACCCAGTCCCGGACCAGCAGCGCATCGTGGTTGCCGGGTACGAGGACGATCTCGCCCTCGGGACCCAGCCGCGCACCGATCGCCCGCAGAACCGGCGCGGCGAGAACCATCACCGGCCCCGGCCGGCCCTCCAGCAGCTCGACGATGTCGCCGAGCAGCACGAGCCGGTCCACGTTGTCTAGTTGCGTCAGCAGCCGCTCGAGCGGCTCGGGGTATAGCAGGACGTCGTGGCGAAGCCGGGTCCCCAGGTGGAAGTCTGAGACGACGAGCGTCCGCACAGAGGCGCCACGATACTTGCCGGCGGTCCACCCGCCCGGGCTCGAGCCGCCTGTGGGGTGGTCGCGTCCCGGGTGGGAGCCGGTGGCGCCGCGGCGCCGTGACCTCTAGTAGACGGCGATCCGCGAGCCGAAGTGGATCGGCGCGCCGGCGGCGACGATCAGCACGGGGCAGGTCGCGGTCTCGATCGCATATTCGGCCTGTGCCGTGATCATCACGCGGCCGGCCGGAGCCTCGGTGCGCGATCCGACGACGAGCAGGTCGACACCGTGGGCGCTGGTGGTGACGCTGGCGCCAAGGTGCTCGGCCAGTTCGGTGGCGGTCTGCCGGGCGGCCTGATCGGTGCCGTTCTCCAGCACGCCGATCCAGCGCACCTTGATGTCGCGGTGGCTGCGGTAGTTCGCCGGGGCGATCGCGAGCGCGGTGGGTCCGCCCTCGATCAGCCGCTGCGCCGAGCGCCCGGTCTGCACGTGGCCGGCCGCGGTGCGGTAATCGGACCCGAACACGATGATCTCGGCCTGCTCCTGCTCCGCGAGCCAGCCGAGGCCCTCGCCGGTCGAGGCGCTGACGAGCACCCGGCGGGGGACGTCGAGGTCGCCCAGCCAGCGCGCGCCGCGCTCGAGCAGGGCCTGAGCCTCGTGCTCCTCGAGCTCTTCGCGTGAGCGGGTGGACTCCGTCGTGTGGCGCACGTAGGCCAGCTCGAGCTCGGCGCCGGCCTCGGCCAGCACGCGGCCCAGCGCGAGGGCATCGTGATCGTTGAGTGTGTCGTCGTACGAGACGATCGTTTTGGGTCCCATCGGGGCACCTCTCCGTGGTTCGGGAATTGCGTGAAAGTAGAAGTTCGGGCGAGGATGACAGCGGCCTTCTATAACTGCCAGTGAAGCTGATCATCTGCAGGATAAGATTCACTGATGCTGAATCTGACCCGCCTGAGAGTGCTCTCCGAGGTGCTCTCGCGCGGGTCGTTCTCGGCCGCCGCCGAGTCTCTGTCGTACACGCAGTCGGCCGTCTCGCAGGCCGTCGCGCGGCTCGAGACCGAGACCGGCGCCACCCTCGTCGTGCGTGACCGCAAGGGCATCCGCCCGACCGCCGCGGGGGCAACGCTGGTCGAGCACGCCGAGGCGATCTTCGCCCAGGTCGAGGCGGCGGAGGCCGACCTGGCGGCGGTGCTCGGCGTGCGGGGGGGCCGCCTGCGGGTGGCGTCGTTCCCGTCGGCCGGAGCGACGCTGATGCCGCTGGCGGTGGCCACGTTCCGGGAGCGTCACCCTGACGTTGCCCTGACGCTCGCCGAAGGCGAGCCCGAGGAGATCGCCCCCCGCCTGCGCGCAGGGGAGTTCGATCTCGCGTTGCTGTTCGAGTTCCCGGGCGTACGCGAGCGGCCCGGCGCTGGGCTGCGCTCGGTGGCGCTGCTCGAGGATCCGATGCACGTGGTCCTGCCCTCCGATCACGAGCTGGCGGGCAAGCCCGCGCTCACGCTGGCCGACCTCAGCGGGCAGGAATGGGTCCAGACCTCGGCCTCGAGCCCGTGCGCGCGGCATGTGGTGCGCTCCTGTCTGGCCGCCGGCTTCGAGCCGCACGTGACGTTCGAGAGCGACGACTACGAGACGGTCCAGGGGCTGGTCGCCGCCGGCGTCGGCGTCGCCCTGATTCCCCGTCTGGCGCTGACCCGCGTGCATCCGGGGATCGTCGTGCGGGGGCTGGCGCCGGCGAGCCCCGCGCGCAAGGTCGTCGCCGCGACGCTGGGCGGCCCCGGCGTGGCGCCGGCCGCGAAGACGATGCTGCGCGTGCTGGCCGACGTGGCCGCCGGCTACATCGACGGCGCGACGGCCAAACGCGTGGCCAGCTCGCCGGGACGGGCCCCGACGATCACCGCTCGCACCGAGGCCTCGACCCGACCGCGGAGCAGCAACCCGAGCCGGCCCGGGTCGAGCTCGAGTCGGTAGGTCACCCGGGTCAGGCCGGCGCCGAGCGCGGCGAACTCCCACGATCCCCGCATCGACTTCAGATCGCCGTGCACCTGCTCCCAGGCGAGCCGGCGCGGACCCTCGTAGCTGAACTGCACGCGGGAGTGGAACATCCGGATCTTGCCGTCGGTGACGCTGTCGCAGATCACCGCGCGGCCCTGGCCGTCGCGCTCGATGACGTTCATCTCCTCGAGGCCGCGCTGCCATTCCGGGGCGATCGCGACGTCCTCCACGAGCGCCCAGCAGCGCTCGATCGGAGCCTCGATCTCGGCCGTCGCATCACCAGAGAGGGTGCCCATGGGCCGGGCAGCCTATCGAGAGACCACCTCGGGTCGGCGCACCCGGTCCGCCCATGCCGCCGCGAACGTCGCCACGACCTGCGGGTCGAACTGGCTGCCGGCGTTGCGCCCAAGTTCGGCCAGCGCCTGCGTGGGCGTCCTCGGGGCGGAGTACGGACGGTCACTGACCATAGCGTCGAAGGCATCGCACACGGCGACGATCCGGGCCCCGAGCGGGATCGCCGTCCCGGCGATCCGGTCCGGGTATCCAGTGCCGTCCCAGTGCTCGTGGCTCGAGCGCACGAGCCGGGCCACCGGCGCCAGCGCCGGCGCCGCGGCGAGGATCCGCTCGCCGACGATCGTGTGCCGGCGCATGAAGGCCAGCTCGCGCTCGTCGAGTTGGTTCGGGCTGGCCAGGATCGCGTCCGGGATCGCCGCCTTGCCGATGTCGTGCAGCTCGGCGGCGCGGGAGACCTCGTCGAGCTCCTCCTCGGTCATGGCCAGGCGGCGGCCGACGGCGACGGCGAGGCGTCCGACCTCGCGCATGTGCTCGTGCAGCTCGGGCTGGCGCTCGCGCAGCAGGCGCAGGAGGACGTCGTGGCTCTGCTGCCGGGCCGAGCCACGGCGGCTCCCCTTGCGGGCGTACATGCGGTCGTCGGCGAGGCGCAGCGCAGTGGTGGGCGTCTCGGCCTCGCGCGGGGCGCTCACGCGACCGAAGGACACCCCGACCGAGAAGCCGTCGCCGTCGGCTGACAGCGCACGGATGCAGGCGGCCACGCGATCGTCGGCGTGCTCCGGGTCGCGGTCGATCAGGACACAGAACTCGTCCCCGCCG
>DATMGZ010000217.1:0-13723 GCA_035555155.1 Solirubrobacteraceae bacterium
GGGGGGAGGTTCAGCTGGTCGCGCCCTCCTTGGCCGGCCGGCCGGCGGGTCCGCCCGCCTTGTAGCGCGCGATGTGCTGCTCGCGCTCCTCCGGTGACATCTGGTTGAGCAGCACGTTGGGGCTGTTCAAGGTGATCCCCCGCACCTCGTCGAGCGTCCACATCTTGCTCGGGTCCAGATCGAGGTGCGGCTGCGGCACCAGCGTGTGGCCGTCGTCGCGCACATAGCCGAGCTCCTGCATGATCTCGGCGACATCCTTGCCGTGGTAGAGCGTCTCCCACTCGCGCTTGCCGGACAGCCGGCCCATGGCCGGCGTCGGACGGCCCTCGTACTCGGGCCGGAACGCGACCGCGTCGGTCCAGTGACACGTCTCCGAGCAGTACGTGCGAACCTGGCCGTCGACCTCGTCGACGACGGTGTCCTCACGGATCAGGCACGGCACCATGCACGTCCAGCAGCGGTGGGGATACTCGTAGTCGGCGCCCTCGGGCTCGAAGGCGATCGGCTTGTGGCCGTTCTTCTTCGACAGCTCGCCGTAGCGCTCCCACCACGTGCCGTACTTGTCGTACCAGCCTGGGTACTTGTGCTCGAACCACTCGAAGTCGGTGTCGTCCATCGCGTCGATCCGCCAGTAGTTGGCGAACCAGCCGGTGGCGAAGAACTGCGCGACCTCGTGGATGTAGCCCTTGTTCCAGATGCGGTCCCAGGCGAGCTCGACGAGATCGTGTGGGATCGTCAGGCCGTACTTCTCCAGCGGGACCAGGTAGCTGCGGTAGTAGTCGTCATAGATCCAGCGGCGCCACGCCTCGGCGTAGCTGTCGCGGTCCTTGCGGCGGTCCTTGGTGCCGTACTCGATGAACGTGCCGATCGCCGCGTCGACGACGGCGTGGTTGTTCCACCAGGCGTAGCGCAGGTCGCGCTCCAGCAGCTGCCGGTTGCGCTCGTCGGCCAGCGCCATGAGGATGATCGAGTATCCGTTGGAGATGTGGCGGGACTCGTCGGACTGGACGGAATGGAACACCGTCGGCAACAGGTAGTCGCCGTTGGCCGCCGCTTCACCCGGCATGGCCACGAACAGCACGTTCGTGAACGCCGTCTCGGCCACGATCGTGAGGTACACGTTGGCGGCGGTGATCGCGTCGCCGGTGATGAACCCCTCGCCGAACTGGCGCCCGATCGTGCCGGCGTAGCAGTTCGAGAACCCCTTCTCGGAGATGTCGAACCCGGCCGGGTCGATGTAATGGTTCATGTACAGCCGCTTGAGGTTCATCTGGATCGTCGAGTGGCGAACCTCGTCGATCATCTGAATCGCCAGCCCGTTGTGGACCTCTGGGTTCGGGACCGCGTTGATGGCCAGCGGCATCGCCCGCGCGGCGGAGATCTCCGGGAACGGGATGATGCTCAGGAACAGCTTCTGCCATTCCATCCAGCGCTCCTGGACCTGGCGGAACATGTTGCCGCGGATGGCGCCGTCCATCGCGCCGAAGACGCGGTTGTCCTTCTCCTCCTCCATCGGGAAGTAGGAGCGCAGGACCTGCTTGAGCGGGTCCTTCTTGGGGGCCTTCTCGAACGTGTAGTCGGTCGGGTACTTGTCGACGGGCTCGACGAACGTCGGGTCCCACGAGAGCTCCTGAATCTTGTTGTGGGCCTTCGTGATGCCCGCTCTGCTCATGTTGAGGCTTCCTCTCCTACGTCGAGGACGTGTGGACCGCTGTGGTGCCTGACCCTAGGGCGAGGCGGACTGGGCGTTCAAGAACGGGCGGGTCTTCCGGAATCGCTGGAATGGGAGATGCGCCGAGCGCTGCCGAGGCCGGGTCGGCGACCTCTTGCAGGGTCGCCGCCAAGTGCTCGCGCTCAAGCCCGAAGGAGCGTGCAGTCAGCGAGCGACTCCGCGGCGCAGCCGCGCCGGCTGAAGGGCGGTGGTCCGTGATGTCCGGCTTCCTCTCCTCGAACCGGCCGGACGAGTCCGTTCCGATCCGCCGCCTGCGGGATACAGGCCGGCCCAAGGAAGTCCACCATCGAGGCGTTACATGCCCGCTACAGACCCCGCCGAGCGCCGTAGCGCGGCCGTCCGGGCGACGGCAAGACCACGCCGTGCGTCTGTGTAGGGAAGCGCTGAGAGGAGCCGCAGCCACGCCACGAGGTCCTCCTCGCCCGACGGCGAGCGGACCCACGACCACAGCGCCTCGACGTCCTCAGAGGTGATCACCGCCTGCCGCAGCCATCCGTCGAGCTCCTCGCGCGCGCGCGCGATCCCCGGAGCCGAGGAGCCAGGCAGCAGCGGCCCCGCGTAGAGCGCCGCCGCGTCGCTCACGGCCCCCCGGCCCAGCAGCGCGCGCACGTGCCTGACGTCGCTGTCGACCTCGCAGCCCAGCGCGTAGCCGCCCGCTTGGAGCGCCCCTGGCAGCAGCCGTCGCAGCCGCGACATCTCGACGCGGATGCTCGCGGCGTGCCCGGCATCGCCGTACAGCTCCGCGCACAGTGTCTCGGCGCTGAGGCGGCCACGATGCAGCGCCATCAACGCGATCAGCTCGACGTGCCGCGGGCGCAGCTGCAGAGCCCGGCCGTCGAGCCGGACGACCGGTGCGGACTCGCCGAGCAGGCGCAAATCGAGCAGGGGGCGCGCCGGACGCGACTGCGAGCCCTGCGGGCGCACCACGTAGACATCGTCGTCCTCGATCGGCTCGGCGATCGCCACGGCGCCCGACGGCAGCTCGAACGCGCCCCCACCCGAGGGAATCTCGGCCACGGCCACGGCCGGCCAGTGGCGCCGGGGGTCGAGCAGCACGCGTCCGCTGCCGGTGACGAGCGCCGCCCCGGCCGAGTCCGGCCCGAGCAGCACTCCGTAGCGAGCCCGGAGTCGGTCGTCGCGCTCGCGCATCCGGAGCCTGAGCAGCTCCTCGACCGCGCTCGCCGTCGCGACCACCACCGACAGGCTGTGGGGGTTGACGCCGCTGAAGTCGCCGGTCAGGTCGATGATCCCGAGCAGCCGGCCGGTGTCCGGATCGGTGACCGGGGCGGCGGCACAGGTCCAGCGCTGGACGGGCTCGGTGAAGTGCTCGGCGGCGAATACCTGCACGGCGTGCTCGGCGGCCAGAGCGGTCCCGATGGCGTTTGTCCCGGCGCCCGCCTCGCTCCACAGCGCACCCTCCACGAAGTTCATCTCGTCGGCCGCCCGATTGCGCAATCGCTCGTCGCCACGGACGCGCAGGAGCATCCCGTCGGCATCGCTGATCACGAGCAGATGGTCGGCCTCGGCCGAGGCCTCGGCCATGCAGTGCACGATCAGCGGCGTGGCGATCGCCAGCGGGTGCGCCTCCCACAGCTCTCCCACCTGACCGAGTTCGACGAGCGACGGCGCCGGCTGTCGTCCGCTCGGATCGACCCCCGCATCGCGCGAGCGCTGCCACGAATCGACGATCGGCAGGCGGATCTGCGGCGTGCCGGCATCGTCATCCTCCCCCTGGAGCCGTCCGTCGACGAAGTCCTCCCACGCATCGCGCAGCTCCCGAGCCCGCTTGGCCGGGATCGTGGCGGCGTCGACCGCTACCCACGGGCTCCGCGGCACGGGACTCCTGTGCTTCGCCGGTGGTGCTCCATCCGGTCTATCTCCTGGGGCCGTTCGGGGCGCCCCGGGTCTGTGTATGTGAGGTGGCCGCCAGCCGCAAGGCCGGGCCGCGCTCCCGCCCCGCTGTTTCAGGCATTGCGGGAAGAAGCCGAGCTTCTTGGCAAGCGGCGTGCAGCCAGAGTACCGTCGGTCCGTAACGAAGTCGAGCGCGGCGGCTCGTTTCCGTGTGCGCGTGCTTACCTGTCATGCTCGGACTCCAACATCCCCGCCCGCTACGTCTTCGGCTACATCCCGGACATCGGCGTCTCCGAACCGGGCGGTCACTTCTGCGTCTTGGCCCGTGCCGCCTTCTTTCCCTCGACCTCCTGCTCGGAGACGACCGCCTCGTGGCGGTAGAACGGAACGTCGGTGGCGGGCGCGAGCGGCGTGTCACCGCGAATCAGGTCCGCCGCCTTCTCGGCCAGCATCGCCACCGGGGCGAAGATGTTGCCGTTGGTGACGTAGGGCATCGAGGCGGCGTCGACCACGCGGAGCTGCTCGACGCCGTGCACGACCAGCGTGTCGGGGTCGAGCACCGAATCCGCCCCGGTGCCCATCTTGCACGTGCACGAGGGATGCAGCGCCGTCTCGGCGTCGCGGGCGACCCAATCGAGGATCTCCTCGTCGCTCTCCACGCCGCCGCCCGGTGAGATCTCCCCGTCGTTGAAGGGCTCGAACGCATCCTGGGTGAGGATCGTGCGTGCGCAGCGGACGGCTTCGAGCCACTCGCGCCGGTCCTGCTCGGTCGAGAGGTAGTTGAACCGCAGCGCCGGGTGCACATGAGGATCGCTCGAGACGACCTTGACCGAGCCGCGTGAGTCGGAGTACATCGGTCCGACGTGGACCTGGTAGCCGTGCCCCTGCGGCGCGGTGCCGTCGTAGCGGATCGCGATCGGCAGGAAGTGGAACATCAGGTTCGGATAGGCGACCTCGTCATTGCTGCGAACGAAGCCTCCGGACTCGAAGTGGTTCGTGGCCCCGGGACCGCGCCGGAACAGCAGCCACTCGAGCCCGACCTTGGGGCGGTTGTGCATCTTCATCGCCGGAGCCACGGACACGGGCTGCTTGGACGCATATTGCACGTAGACCTCGAGGTGGTCCTGCATGTTCTCCCCGACCGCCGGGAGGTCGTGGACGACGTCGATGCCGAGCGGGGCGAGCTCGGCGGCATTGCCGACGCCCGAGAGCTGCAGCAGCTGCGGCGAGTTGATCGCGCCGCCACACAGGATCACCTCGCCGGCGTGGATGATCCGCGTCTGGCCGTGCTCGACCACCTCCACACCGACGGCCTTCTTGCCCGCGAACAGCACCCGGTTGACGAACGCGTTGCAGCGCACGTCGAGGTTGGGTCGCGACATCACGGGGTGCAGGTAGGCCCGTGCGGCGCTCATGCGGCGGCCGCGATAGATCGTCCGGTCGAAGGCGGCGAACCCCTCCTGCCGATACCCGTTGACGTCCTCGGTCAGCTCGTAGCCGGCCTGCTGGACGGCGTCGAAGAACGCGCCGCACAGCGGGTTGTCGGCGGGCCCGCGCTCGAGCAGCAGCGGTCCGCGTCCGCCGCGCCACTCATCGGCGCCGGCGAGACACGTCTCCATCTTCTTGAAGTAGGGCAGGCAGTGCGCGTAGTCCCAGCGGTCCATCCCCGGGTCGGCGCCCCAGCGCTCGTAGTCCAGCGGGTTGCCGCGCTGGAAGATCATCCCGTTGATGCTGCTCGAGCCGCCGAGCACCTTGCCCCGGGCGTGATACACGCGCCGGCCGCCCATGTGGGGCTCGGGCTCGGACTCGTACTTCCAGTCATACAGACGATTGCCGATCGGGAACGACAGCGCCGCGGGCATGTGGATGTAGAGGTCCCAGGGGTAGTCGGGGCGACCCGCCTCGAGCACCGCGACGCGCGTGCCGCGATCTTCGCTCAGGCGGTTCGCCACGATGCAGCCGGCCGAGCCGCCACCGACGATGACCACGTCGTAGTGGGCGTCGGGGGCGAGCTTGCCAAGCCGGCCGCGCACCGCCCGCGTGACCTCATGCTCATCGAGCCTGTTCCGCTTACCCTCATCGACGCTCATGGCGATCCTCGATCCGTAGCTGTCGCGGGCGCCTCGCCGCTCGCTGCATCCTATGACCCTACGGCCGGCGCTGCACGCCGCGCCATCCGAATCGGATGATGGACTTGTCGGTGTGGCGCCAGAGCAGATCCAAGCCGAGGTCGAGGCCCGCGTGCTGACGGTCACGCTCAACCGTCCGGAGCGGTTGAACGCGTGGACCCCGATCATGGCCCGGGAGCTGATGGACGCCTTCGACCGCGCGGACGCCGACGATGACGTGCGCGCGGTGATCGTCACGGGCGCCGGGCGGGGGTTCTGCGCCGGCGCGGACCTGTCCGGCGGCGGCGACACCTTCGATTGGCGCGAGCGCGAGGCGGAGGGCGCGGTGCCGCGCGACAACGGGGGTCGGTTCACGCTGCGCGTGTTCGAGTGCACGAAGCCGGTGATCGCGGCGATCAACGGGCCGGCGGTCGGCGTCGGCGCGACGATGACGCTGCCGATGGACGTCCGCCTGGCCGCCGACGGCGCCAGGATCGGTTTCGTGTTCGCCCGCCGGGGGATCGTTCCCGAGGCGTGCTCCAGCTGGTTCCTGCCCCGCGTGGTCGGGATCAGCCGAGCGATGGAGTGGGTCGCCACAGGTCGCGTGTTCGATGCCCAGGAGGCGCTCGAGGCCGGCCTCGTGCGCAGCGTCCACCCTCCCGCTGAACTGCTCGAAGCCGCCCACGCGCTCGCGCGAGAGATCGCCGACAACACGGCGGCGGTCTCGGTCGCGCTCGCCCGGCGAATGCTGTGGCGGATGCTGGGCGCCGAGCACCCGATGGACGCACACCGTGTCGACTCGCGTGCGATGTTCGCCCGCGGCCAGTCCGCCGACGCGCGCGAAGGTGTGACAGCGTTCCTCGAGAAGCGGCCGGCCGCCTTTCCCGACCGCGTCAGCGACGGCTTGCCGGAGGTATTCGAAGGCTGGGAGGCGCCGCAGTTCGACTAGCTGTGTCCTAGCGGCGCGGTTCAACTGCCGGCGCGGCCGCGAGCCGGCTAAAAGCGATCCTCGCGGTGCTTCCTGGCCACCTGTTCGCGCTCCTTCGCGGTCCTCACCTTGCGGGCTTCCTTCTGAACTCGCTCGTTGCGATCGTTGATCTCCTTGCGGAGCTCGTTGAAGGCCGCATCCGACGTCGACCGCCCCGGGCCGGGCTCATGGGTCTGCTTGCTCATTCGCGCTGCACTCCTCTTCGCTCCCAAGGGCACGTCCACACGAAGAATGCGAGAGCGGGACACTCAGCCGGTGGTGGACTCGTTCCACCTACCAGTGTAGGAGGTCGCCTCAGTTCGCCCCGGGCCGAAGCGTTACGACGTGGGTGGGGTTGACACCGAGGGACTCGCCGGTCGTCGCGTCGCTGAGCCACGCCACCGCCCCCGAGGCGCTCCGCGCGGCGTCCTCGAGCTTTCGCTCGACCTCGTCGATCGATCCCTCGACCTCGACCCTTTCACCGGTCACCACCAGGAGCTCCGTCGTCGGCACCAGCGCAGCCTACGGCATCGGCCGGTGCACCCGGTCGAGAGCGCCGAGGTCTCTGCAGCGCCTGCTCGAGTCCGACGACCGAGGCCTCACCGGGATTCAAGCTCGCCGCCGGCAATGTCGATAAAGCTGATAGCCTTTGCCTAGTTTCTGCCCGAGACCCGATGCTCACCGACCTCCATCAACACCTGTGGACCGAGCCCCTGATCGACGCCCTCGGCGCGCGCAGCTCGCTGCCTTTCGTGCGCCGCACGCGAGGCGTGACGGTGCTCCACTCCGCCGCCGAGCTGCCGTATGTGATCGACCTCGAGACCGAGACGCCGGCCCGCCGCGCCGGCCTCCTGCGCGGCGACCGGATCGACCGCGCGGTGGTGGCGCTGTCGAGCCCGATCGGCATCGAGGCGCTCGACCGCGCCAGCGCGCTCGAGCTGATCGGCGCGCACCTCGAGGGCGTCCGCGCACTGCCGGAGGAGTTCCTCGCCTGGGGCCCGATCCCGCTCGACGGACTCGACCCCGACGACGTCGACCAGGTGCTCGGCCCGCGCTGCGCCGGCGTCTCGCTCCCCGCCGCGGCGCTGGCCGGACACGAGGCCCTGGCCGAGAGCCGGCCGGCACTGGAGCGGATCGCTGAGCTCGGTGTGCCGCTCTTCGTGCATCCGGGCCCGGCCCCCGGGACCGTTCGCGGCGAGGCGTCGCTGACCGAGCCGCTGTGGTGGAGGGCGCTGACCGACTACGTCGCCCAGATGCAGGCGGCGTGGTTCACGTTCGTGACCCTCGGCCGGCGCGAGCATCCGCGGCTCGAGGTCGTGTTCGCGATGCTCGCGGGAGGCGCGCCGCTGCTCAGCGAGCGGCTCACCACCCGCGGGGGGCCGGAGATCGATCTCCGCGACCCGCTGGTCTTCTACGACACCTCCAGCTACGGTCCCGCGGCGGTTGAAGCGGTGGCGCGCCGCATCGGTGCCGACCGGCTCGTGTACGGCTCCGACCGCCCGGTGATCGAGCCCATGCTCACCGGCCGGGAGACGATGCTGGCGGCCAACGGCTCGCGTGTCCTCGATCGCGCCGGGGTGGCGGTATGAGTCTCACCGGAGCCGAGCTGCGGCGGTTCGCCGCCGATCTCGCGGAGCAGCCGGCGCGCTGGGAGCATCTCGTCCGGCACGCCGACGACGCGCGCGTATATGAACAGATCTGGTCCGACGAGGACGTCAACGCCTGGGTCATCTGCTGGAGCGAGGACCAGGACACAGGATTTCACGATCACGACGTGTCGGGGGCGGGAATCGTCGTCATCTCGGGCCGCGTGCGCGAGGAGCGGCTGACCCTCGGCTCGGCTCCGCGCGGGCGAGAGTTCGGCGCCGGAGCGTGCTTCGACGTGCCGCCGGTGGCGATTCACCGCGTGCTCCACGCCGGCGGCGGCCCCGCGGTGACGATCCACGCCTACTCACCGCCGCTGCGGCGCACCGGCGCCTACCAGACCGGCTCCGACGGAGAGCTCGAGCGCGTGTCTCAGCCCTCCGACGTCGAACTGCGCTCGCCCGAGCCCGCCCTGGGCTGACCCGCGCGTCCCGGTGTTGAGTCGAGGCCGGCCTCGACTCGCTTCGCGCTCGCGCTCGACGGGGAGGCCCCGACGCCGGGAAGACCTTGGGTTTGACAAAACTAAGACTCATAGGTATTCTCCTACTTGCCTTAGCCCAGACACGCGAGAGGAACACCGATGCGCACCACCACCGTCACCCCGAACCTGATCCAGCTGAGCCGGCTGCGCTTTGTGAACGCCTACCTCGTCCGCGAGGACGACGGGTTCACGCTCGTCGACACGACGCTCGGCGGCGGTGCCGACGACCTGATCGCAGCGGCTCGGACCGCCGGGGGCGAGATCCGGCGCGTGGCGTTGACCCACGGCCACGGCGATCACGTGGGCTCGCTCGATGCCCTGCGCGAGCGCCTCGGATCCGGCATCGAGGTGCTGATGCCCGAGCTCGACGCCCGGATCCACGCCGGCGAGAAGGTGGTCGACGGCAGGCTCCCAGGGTCTTGGCCGAAGATCAGCACCATCCCCGACGTGCGGCTCGAAGCCGGCGACCGGGTCGGTAGCCTCGAGGTCGTCTCGAGTCCCGGCCACACGCCCGGCCACGTCTCGTTCCTCGATGCCCGCGACCGAACGCTGATCGCCGGGGACGCCTTCACGACCGCGGGCGGGACCGCCGTGCCCAGCCACTTCTACCTCCGCTTCCCGTTCGCGGCGATGGCGACCTGGGACAAGCAGCGGGCGGTGGACTCCGCTCGCGCCCTCCGGGCCCTCGACCCCACCGTGCTCGTGGCGGGTCACGGGCCGGCCGTGACCCGCCCGGCTGCGGACATCGACCGGGCGATCTCCGGGGCCGGCGGCTGATGGCGCGCGCGGGCCTCGATGCCGACGCGATCGTCGCGACGGCGGCGGTCCTGGCCGACGCCGAAGGGCTGGCGGCGGTCACGCTCGCCCGGCTCGCCACCGAGCTGGGCGTGCGCGCGCCGTCCCTGTACGCGCACATCGGCGGCCTCGACGATCTGCGCCGGCGACTCGCCGCCCGCGGGGCCCGTGAGCTGGCTGTCACGCTCGGCGCGTCGGCCCAGGGGCGTGCGGGCAGCGACGCCCTGCGGGCCGTGTGCGACGCCTACCGCGCCTACGCGCGGGCCCACCCGGGTACGTACACCGCCGCCCAGCGGCCGCCGGAGCCGAGCGACCGGGAGTCCGCGGACGCGGCCGAGGCGGTCGTCGGGGTCGTGCTCGCCGTGTTGCGCGGGTACGAACTCGAGGGCGAGGAGGCGATCCACGGGGCCAGGATCGTGCGCTCGGCGCTGCACGGGTTCGTGGGACTCGAGATCGATGCCGGCTTCGGCCTCCCGATCTCGCTCGATGACACGTACGCCCGGCTGGTCGCAGTGCTCGACCGGGGACTCGCCTCCACCGCCGGCGGACGAGCGAGCGAGGCGCCGCCGGGAGACCGGGCGGGCATCGCAGCGCACTAGGACGTTCGTGTAACCGCGCTGCCTGACGGTCACGCGGCGGCACTGCCGCCCGCGGCCGCCGCGTCGGCGAGCGCGGTCAGCTCATCCTCGGAGCACCAAGCTCCGACGGACGCCCTGACCAGGCCGTGGCTGGGGATGCTGCGCACGACGAAGCCCGCGACCGCGAGCCGCTCGACCTCGGCCTCGGCGTCGACCGCGTCCCAGGAAACGAGTGTCGTCCGCCCGCGGGACGCCACCTCGAGGCCGCGTCGGGCCAGCGCCTCGGCCAGCCCCCCGGCGAGCGTGGCGGCGCGCTCATGGACCCAATCCCAGCCCGCCTCGGCGAGCACCTCCATCGAGGCCAGCGCCCACCGGCTGCTCATGCCGGGCGGGAAGCCGTGGTCGAAGCGCTTGGCGCCTTCGGCCGGGGTGAGCTCGAGGGCACGGGCGGAGTCCTTGAGCGAGCCGTAGCCGGGCCACGGGATCAGCAGATCGTCGACGTGGTCCGGCGCGACGTAAAGGCAGCCGCTGCCCTTCGGACCGCAGAGCCATTTCTGACCGGACCCGGCGTAGAACGCACACCCGAGGGCCGTCACGTCGACCGGCACTGCGCCGACGGCCTGGGCGGCGTCGAGGAGCACGGGGACCCCGGTCGCGGCCAGCGCCGGCGCGTCGATGAGCTTGCCGCCGATCCAGGACACGTGCGAGCAGGCGATCAGCCGCGTGGCCGGCGAGACCGCTGCCGCGATCTCCGCGAACGGCACCACGCGGATGCTCACGCCGTGGCGCCGCCGCGCTCGGCCGAGCGGCGCGAGCAGCCCGGGATGCTCCTCGTCGGAGGTGAGGATCTCGTCGCCGGGATGCAGATCGAGGCCGGCCAAGACGGTGTTGACGCCATCGGTCGTCGAGCCGGTCAGCGCAACCTGCGCGGGGTCACATCCGAGGACCTCGGCATAGCGGCCGCGCAACGCGGTCGCGAGGTCCATCAGCTCGGTGAAGTACGGCTTCCCGCCGCGCCCGTTGACGAGCTCGTAGTCGATCCGCTCGTGCACCGCCTCAGCGGCCCGGCGGGAGACCGGGCCCTCGGTACCTGCATTCAGATACGAGACACGCTCGAAGACCGGGAACTGGGCGCGGAAGGTGCTCGGATCGGTGGCCATCCGTCGAAGCCTACGGATGACAGCGCACCTGCGGCAGCCGTGGGTGGCTCAGCAGCCGAGCTGCTCGATTACGAGAACGTGATGGCCCAGCGCGTGCCCGAGCTGATCATCGCGCTGTGCCGGCACGAGCCGCGAGCTCGACCTCGCCGGCGTGGTCGGCTTCTACGCCCCCACCGGCAGCCCCGCCTTCCGGCACTGCACTGCCACCTGCCGGCCCGTCTGGCCCGTGTAGCCGCCGGGGACGTCGACCGAGCGGCACAGGACCTTGGCCGCGTCGCCGCAGCGGTAGATCTCGCTGCCTCCGGTGGAGTAGGCGACAGCGACGTCGACGCAGCCGTGGCCGGACTTGTGGCCGCTGGTCGAGAGTGAGATCACGACCGCGATCGCGAGCGTGGCGAGCAATCCCGACATCACGACGACGACCCACTTCTCGCGCTTGCTGAAGCGCCACGGCGAGCCGGCCGTCGCCGCGTGACCCGGCGGCATGATCATCACCATGCCGCCGGAGTCTACGGCGCGGGCAACGCTCAGAAGCCGCCAGCCCCGTTCGGTGTGCCGAGTCCGGTGGGACCGTCGACGCCGGGACCGGCGGTGCACAGGTAGGCCGGCGTGCAGGTTCCGTTCGAACCGCCGGTCACGTCGAACAGCGCCGAGGCCGGTGTTGGGGTCGGCGTCGGCGGCTACGTCGGCCAAATTGAAAGCGTTGTCGGCTACATTTCCGGAGCTATGAGCCAGCGCCGACGGCGGCATCGCAGGCGCGCGACCGGGCCGGCGGAGCCGCATCGCAACTTCGACCCGCGCCGGGTCGGCGGCCTCGAGTGCGACGCGTGGATCGCCTACTACCGTCGCGAGTGGATTCGATTCCTGCGCGGCGCGGTCGGACTCACCCGCCACACCTTCGGTCTGCCGTGGCCCGCGACGCTGCACGGAGCGGTGCTCGTCCTGCGGGCCAATCAGCTGTGGGCGCCCTTCCCCGACAACGATCCGGATGGCGCCCGGCGCGCGATGGCGCGCTTCTACCGGATGGTCGGCCGCCGCTATCACGAGCCCTTCGATCCGGCGCACGCAGCCGAGCTGGAGGTCGCCTGGTGGCGGGTCCACCGGACGCACCAGCACGCCGAACCCGGCGACGATCGGCGTCCGCTCGTCGACGCGCTGGCCGCGCTCTACGCCTACGTGTACGACGTCGCCGAGCCGGACGTGCGTGCGGCGGCGGAGCAACGCGCGCTCGCGATGGACCATTCCGATCGCTGGGTCCAGGAGGGCTGCGATCCGGCCAGCCCGCTGATCGGGCAGGAGCGAGCGGCGCTTGTGCGCTCCTACGCCGCGCTGCTCGCGGCCGTGCACCGCTGAGCCGCGAAGTCCGGTGCTCTATCTAGTGCGGCGCGGCGACGAGCAGGTCGCGATCGAGCTCGGCCGGGCGCTGGTGCCCGGTCAGCCCGAGTGTGATGTCGAGCTCGGCGAGGATCGCCCGCAGAACCGCGAGCACACCCGACTCGCCGTCGACGGCCAGTCCCCACAGGTACGGACGGCCGAGCAGCACCGCGTCGGCTCCGAGCGCGAGTGCCTTGATCACGTCGGAGCCGGAGCGCACGCCGCTGTCGAGCAGGACGTTGATGTCGCCGCCGACCGCGTCGACGATCGCGGGCAGCGCGTCGATCGAGGCGATGGCGCCGTCGACCTGGCGGCCGCCGTGGTTGGAGACGACCACCCCCTCGATCCCGTGCTCGCGCGCGGCCAGCGCGTCGTCGGGATGGAGGACGCCCTTGAGCGCGATCGGCAGCGCCGTGCGCGAGCGCAGGAACTCGAGATCGTGCCACTGCAGAGCGGGGTTGGAGAACTGCACCAGGAACTCGCCGACCGCCGCCGCCGGCGACTCCTCGGGCGGGACCTGCAGCAGGCTCCGGAAGACCGGGTCCGACATGTAGTTCGCGATCCCCATGCCCTCGAGATAGGGCTGCCACGCGTTCTGCAGGTCGCGTGGCTTCCAGCCGGGCAGAAACGCATCGAGCGTGACGACGATGGCGTCGTAGCCGGCGGCCTCGGCCCGCGCGACGAGGCTCCCGGCGAGCTCGGGATCACGGGGCCAGTACAGCTGGAACCACTTCGGGCCCGGCGTCGCGGCCGCGATCTCCTCCAGCGTGTGACTGGCGACGGTGCTGACCGCGATCGGGAGCCCCACGCCCGCGGCGGCCCGGGCCGAGGCCAGCTCACCGGCGGGATTCACGATCGTCTGCATGCCGATCGGCGAGAGTGCGACCGGGGCCGCCAGCTCCGTCCCCAGCACGGTCACCGAGAGGTCGCGGACCGAGACGTCGCGGAGCATCCGCGGCACGATCCGCCAACGTCGGAACGCCTCGAGGTTGGCCCGCATCGTCTCCTCGCTGCCGGCACCGCCGAACGCGTA
>DATMGZ010000218.1:0-6406 GCA_035555155.1 Solirubrobacteraceae bacterium
TGAGGACGTGCTCCCCTGCCGCGTGGCTGCCGGCCGGCGACGCGGCCCGGCCGGCAGCATGCGGTAGGTGAAGCCAAACACGATCGGCGCCGTCAGTGCGGTCAGCATCGCGATCATCCACCAGCTGCGAGCGTCGGTTCCCGAGCCGACCACATGGCCAAGCGCCAGGAGATAGACGACGATCGTGAAGCGGTGCATGAACCGCCACGTCTTGACGCCGATCCACTTGCGGGCGTAGAAGCTCAGACCCAGGATCGCCGCCAGCCAGCCGGCGATGATCCCGATGCCGGTGAACATCGGTCGGTAGCCAAGCGCGAACGGAAGCGTGATCCCGGCTAGGCCCGGACGTAGGTAACCGTCGAACAGCAGCAGTCCGGCGTGAGCGACGATCAGCCCGAGCGTCACTAGCGTCGAGGACTCGTGAAAGCGCTTGAGCTTCGCCGGCAGTCCGGGGCGGCGCGCGAGTCTGCCCGACATCGCCAGGCCAACCGCGACCGAGATCCCGAGCAGGATCATCGCGATGATCCCGAACGCGCGGCTCGCGAACCAGAACACCTGGTGGGTCGGGTCGCCCATGATCACGCGGTGAGGCGGTCGACGGTGGGGTAACCGGGGCGGGTGTCGAGCTCCCCGAGGAGGATCAGCTTGCCGCTGTCGAGGATCAGCGCGCCGCCGTGGCGTTCGAGCGCAGCGCGGCCGGCGAGCGGCCCGCTCAGCAGCGCCATCTTGGCGAGCGTCTCGGCCTCGAGTGCGGTCGGCGCGAGCGCGGTTGCCTGGATTACGCCGGTCCACGCCGGCACTCCGCGGGCAGGATCGATGAGGTGGTGGGCAAAGCCGTCGCCGGCGCGCCAGACGCGAGTCCGAAGCCCGCTTGTGGCAACCGCGCCTGCGGTCACGGTGACGTTGTGGGCGGGCTGATCGCGCAGGGGGTGGGCGATCTCGACGGTCCGCGGCGTGGCGTACGCCCCGCCGATGCGGATGTCTCCCCCGGCGTCGATCGCGAACGCGGGGTTGGCGGCGATCATCTGCGCGGCCAGGTCAACGGCCATGCCCTTCGCGCTGCCGCCAAGGTCGAGCCGCACACCGCGCGGCAGGCGGACCACATGCTCATCCGCATCGACGTGGATGCGCTTCCACTCCGCGGCGGGCCCGGGCCCCGCGGGGGAACGCGGCGGCGCCCAGCGAAGCGCGTCGGCCAGCGGAGCAGGACTAATGCCGACCCGTGAGGTGGCGTAGCCGGCCCGCTCGAGCTCGGAGAGAACTGTCGGATCGACCAGGCCGTCACTGAGCCGGGCGGCTTGCGGCGCGCCCTGGACGCCTTCAAGCAGCGTCTCGGAGACCCGAACCGGCTCGCCGGCGTGGGCGTTGAGGTGATTCAGCTCGCTGCTTGGCTCAAAGCGGGTGAGCTCCCGGTGGATCGCTTGCAGGCGGTGCTTTACCCGCCTGGTGATCAGCTGTGTCGCAAGCGTGAGCGGCATCGCGGAGCTGACCAGCACGCGCAGGCGAGTGCCGAACAACTCGAAGCTGTGCTCGTGTTCGGTTGCGGGCATGATCAGGAGGTGCGGGTCGTGACAGGCGTGAGCGTCGTGGCCGAGTGGCCGGCGGTGGCGCTCACCGTGTGGAGGGTGCTGGTGGCATTCACGGTCGCGACGCGCTTGCTGAGCGCGTTGATGTAGAGCATTGAGAACGGGAGCCACGCGGCGACGATCGCCGCGATCCCGAGGCTCAGCACAGTGCGATACCGCGAGGGTCGCTGCCGTGCGGCTGGTGCCGTAGGTTTGGATGGGGCTTGCTCAGTCATAGTTATCGTGCTCACTGCTCGAGGAGGGGATCGCACCCGGCTTCGGCTGTGCGGGTGTGGCTGTCTGGGCCGAGCTCGCGGCTGAAACCGTGGGCGTGTGGGTGTGCGTCAGCGCTCCGGCGGTGCACACTGCGCCCAGGAACACCGCCGTCACGAGGGCTGCGATCTTGATCCGGACTTTCTCGGTCATGGCGAAGATCGTCCTTGGCGACGGTGAGACGCCGGTAAGAGGCGGGTCAGGGTTCTCTTCCCTGGCCTGATTTGGCCCGGCGCGCCGCCTAGCATGGACGCTGAGATGCGGATCCTGGTGATCGAAGACGAGCGCACGCTCGCCGGTTTCATCGAGCAGGCCCTCCACGCGGAGGGGTACGCGGTCACGGTCGCGCACGACGGCGAGAACGGCGAGTTGCTGGCGGTGACCGGCGACTACGCGCTCGTGCTGCTCGACTTGATGCTCCCGGGCAAGGGCGGGCTCGACGTGCTCGACGCGATCCGCGCTCGTATGCCGGAGCTGCCGGTGATCGTGCTCACCGCCCGTGCTGCCGTTGAGCAGAAGGTGCAGGGGCTGGATCGTGGGGCGAACGACTACGTGACCAAGCCGTTCTCGTTCGAGGAGCTACTGGCGCGGGTTCGGGCGCACCTGCGCGGACCCACGCAGCGGGAGTCGTCGGTGCTCGATGCCGCCGGCATCCGCGTCGATCTGCGTACCCGCCGCGTCGAGCGGGACGGGCACGAGGTCCACCTGACTGCGCGCGAGTTCGAGGTGCTGGCGTACTTGATGCGCCATCCCGACCAGGTGCTGTCGCGTGAGCAGATCCTCAACGCCGTATGGGGCTTCGACTTCGACCCCGGCACCAAGGTGCTGGAGGTGTACGTCGGCTATTTGCGTCGCAAGCTTGGCGACGCCGGCGGGTCCGACCCGATCGAGACCGTACGCAACGTCGGCTACCGGCTCCGCGTGCCCCGTGGCTAGGACCCTGCTGCCCGGCGGTCTGCGCGCGCAGCTGGCGGCTGCGATTGCGCTCGTCACCGCATTGGGCGTCGGCTTGAGCTTCCTGGCGTTGTACAGCGGCACCGGTTCTCGGCTCAGCGCTCAGATCGACACCGGCCTGAGGCTGCAGATCTCCGAGTGGAACCAGTTTGCGGCCCGAGCCGACCTTTCGACGCCGGCTGCGCTCGAGCGCACGGCTCGACGGTTCATCGCCGCGCAGCGTTACCACGCTGCCTCGCGGATCTTCGTCGTGCAGGTCAGCGGTGGCTCCGGGGTCACCAACGACTCCACGATCCTGGAGCTCGAGACCGAACGCGAGCGGGGCGCCCACGCTCGCACCGGACTGCTCGACGCCCCCACCGGCCTAGCGACGGTGCCGGTCTCGGAAGCCGGAAGCATGCGGGTGCTCACCCACTCGATCTCCTACCGCGGCCGGCGCGTCGGCACGCTGCGCGTCGCGGACCCGCTCACGCAGGTCGACCAGGCACAGTCCAGCCTGCTGCGCACCTTCGCCGTGGTCGGCTTGATCACGCTCGCGCTGGCGGTAGCTGCCGGCATCGCGATCGCGACCCTGATCGCGGCCCCGCTGCGGCGGATGGCGCGCGTCGCGGCCGCGGTCGACGCAGGCGATCTGTCGATGCGTGCAGGGCCGGTGGCGACGCGAGGTGAGGTGAGGGTGCTTTCGGAGGCGTTCGATCGGATGCTCGCGCGGCTCGAGCTCGCGTTCAAACGCCAGCGGGACTTCGTCTCCGACGCCTCACAC
Source organism: Solirubrobacteraceae bacterium (assembly GCA_035555155.1). Classification (GTDB taxonomy): domain Bacteria; phylum Actinomycetota; class Thermoleophilia; order Solirubrobacterales; family Solirubrobacteraceae; genus Palsa-465. The sequence continues at coordinate 3,556 of DATMGZ010000218.1, forward strand.
GAGCTGCGCACGCCGTTGGCCGTGTTGCGCGCGCAGGTCGAGCTACTGGACCGGGAGTCGGACGAGCGGCGCCGGCACGAGGCCACCACGACGCTGCTGCACCGGCTCGACGAGCTCGACCGGCTGGTCGGCGAGATGCTCACCCTGGCCGGCGCGGAGGCCGGCCAGCTGATCGAGCCGCGCCCGATCGAGCTCGCCGACTTCTTCGAGGACGTCCGCCGTGACCTACCGCTGTTCGGCGAGCGGGATTTCCAGCTGGAGGCCGTGGGCGGGACGCTCAACGCCGACCCCGACCGGTTGACACAGGTTCTGCGCAACCTGGTGCGCAACGCCGTCACGCACACCCAGCCCGGAGATCGAATCGTGCTCGCCGCGCGCGCGAGCGACGGCCGACTCGAGATCGCGGTCAGCGACAGCGGCCGCGGCATCCCACCAGACCAGCTCGAGCACATCTTCGAGCGCTTCTATCGAACCGACGAGAGCCGCTCACGGGACAGCGGCAGCAGCGGCCTCGGACTCGCGATTACGCGCGCGATCGTGGAAGCCCACGGCGGCCAGATCCACGCCGAGTCCCGTCCCGGCGAAGGCGCAACGTTCCACATCGAGCTCCCGGGCTACCAGCCGTAGCCGGCTCGAAGCCGAGCAGCAGTCGGGGACATCATGGCCGAACCTGGCAGTAGCCACAGTAATCCGCCGAGCAGAGCGGGAACGGCTCGTGCGCGCGGAGCCATCTTCCACCGGCCCCCGCTGCGACAACGACGCCCTGCGCGCCGAGGATCCTATTGTCAGACGCGAGAAGCCGATCCGTGCGTCGACCGGCTGCGCGCGACCCCAGCCCGCGCAACGCAACATCGCGAACTACATGCCGCCACTGAGGACCGAGGCACCCTCGGTCTTCGTGCCCTGCTTCTGCTCCATCAAAGAGCAGCAGTCCTGCCTGGAGCTGCACCCGCTTTCGCGGCGGACGAGAAGCAGGCGTGTCGCCGGCGGCGTCAGACTGAAGCTCGCGTCCGAGAACGCGGAACTCTGGCGCGCTCGGACGACTGCGCGGTCGCCATAGCGGTGGCCGCTTCGGGCCCTGCGGATCGTGAAAGCATTCGTCAGCGAGACGCGAGTTCCGCCTGGAGCAGGCGCCGCCGACGGCTTCAAGATGTCCGTCCACGGCTCCGATCTCAAGGGGCGCCTCAGGGGACGCCGCCGCGCTACTGCTCACCGGGAAAGCGGCGGTCACGCCAGATTGTCGGTGCTCGTGGTTTCCGACAGCGACCGAACTTTGCAGAATCGCCGTGGATCGGTCGCTGAGCTAGCGCCACCGAGTTAGCTGAGATCGCCGGCCCCCGCAAACGGCTCGGTCGGCTCAGTTCGCAATGCCGGCGGAGCAGCACGGCGCGGGCGACGACGGCGGCGCAGTGCTGCATGTTGTCCGTCGCGGGAGCCAGCTTGGCGTCCGAGCGCGCTCCCGGCCCAGCGAGATGTCGGCCAATCCACTCGCGGAGCAACGCAATCCTGCATGTGGGCGATCTCGGTGTCGAAGCACGACCCCGTTTGCCGCCCGCGGCCGCGGCCCCGTGTGTGCTGTGGGTCGCTGTCTATCTTCAGGCGGAATGCGCACGCTGGTGATCTCCGACTTGCACCTCGGCGCGCGCCGCCAGCGGGACGTCCTGACGCGGCGCGCGCCGCTCGCCGCCCTGCTCGAGGCGCTCGCTGATTTCGAGCGGCTGGTCCTGCTGGGCGACGTGGTCGAGCTCTCAGAGCGCAACCCGGAGCGCGCCCTGGCGGTGGCCGAGCCGGTACTGCGCGCGCTCGGACGGCGGCTGGGGCCAGACCGGGAGGTGATCCTCGTTCCGGGAAACCACGATCGGGCGTTCGTCGCTCCCTGGATACAGCAGATGGGCGCCCGGCTCTCGGTCGACAGCTCGGTGCCGCTCGACGCCACGGCCGAGCTCGCCGCCGTGAGCTCGTGGCTTGCGCCGGCCCAGGTGAGCGCGCGCTATCCGGGTGTGTGGCTCGCCGAACGGGTCTGGGCAACCCACGGCCACTACCTCAACCGGCACCTCGTGCCGGCGTCGTCACTCGGCTTCACGCGCGGGCGACTGGGCCGGCTGCCCCGCCACGCCGCCCGGCCGATCGATTTCGAGCCGACCGGTGGTCGCTTGCCGAGAAGCGCGCACGAGGCCATCGCCAGCGCCCTGCCGGAGCCGCTGGCCGGAGCGGCCGACCGACTCGGGGTGTTGGCGCGGGCCGCGACGATGGCGAAGGCGTCCCGGAAGCTGCTCCGGCCTGAGCTGGCGCGACTCAACTCATCGCTCCTGAGCCTGCAGACGCACGTCGCGAGCATCCCGGCGCTCATCCATGTTACCCGGCGCCTAGGCGTCGACGCCGACTACGTCGTCTTCGGACACGTGCATCGGCTGGGCCCCCTTCCCGACGATGACCAGGCCGATTGGGAGGGCCCGGGCGGCAAACCGCGGATCGTCAACACCGGGTCATGGATCTACGAGCCGCTGCTCGTGCAAAACGTAACCCCGCCCCACCCCTACTGGCCGGGCGGCGCGGCGATCCTCGACGGCGAGGGAGACCCGCAGCCATTGGGACTCCTCGACGCGATGCCGGCAAGCGCGCTGCAGTGACCGGGGCCATGCGGTCCGAGAGGGCCGGAGAATCGTCCTTCTCGACAGCGACACCGCCGCCGGCGTGGACGCCTCCATCTGCAGGCGAGCGACAGTCAGAGCGTTTGCTGGGGATCGGCTTGAAGCCAAGCGAGTAAGCGGACCGGGTGTTGCCGCGCCGCACCACCGTCAGCATCGCGAAGTCCTTCGAAGGGCCGACGGACGTGACTGCCCTTGTCCGA
>DATMGZ010000219.1:0-15880 GCA_035555155.1 Solirubrobacteraceae bacterium
GAGGCTCCAGTGCGGACGGCCGAGCGCGCCGGTCCCGGCGACGACGGCGTTAGTCGCGAGGTCGACGATCATCCATCCCCCGTAGTCGATCGCCCGAGGGTCGCGGGTGCGGGACTTCTCCAGCCTCAGGCCTTGCCGGTCGGCCATCCGGCGTAGACGCTGCTCGCGGGTCCGCTCGGCGGTGGTCGTAGGCATTCGGTAGTCTTCCCTGCTGCGTAGCTAGAACTGACGCTAATAGCGTAGCGCCTCCCGAGGCTGGCACCGGCATCCTCCTCCGAACCGCGGACCGCGAAGCGCGAACCGCGCGTAGCGCTACGGTTCCGCTCCGTGAGCGCACTCGCGGTTCCGTCCGCCGAGGCCCGGCCGGTCCGGGAGGCTCACCGCTCCCTCTGCGCCGACTGCGGGGCCGACGTCCTCCTCGCTCCGCTCCGCGGCTACGCGACCCGCTCCGCCGTCCTCGACCCGCCCGAGACCCTTGCGCTGATGCCCTGCCCGTCCTGCGCCGGCGGTCGCCGCGCGAGCCCGGACGATGAGGCTGACTGTTGGCGCTGCGGCGGCTCCGGCGTTATCGGCGAGGAGTTGCCGGCTGGCTACGCGCTCGGTCCGGACGGCGAGGCCCGGCGCTTCGGTTCGCGAGGACGACGGCGGAAGGGCGAGGCCGTCCATCGTCCGCACGCCTGCCCTCACGCCTGCTCGGACGAGGCCGCGGCGGCGTAGTAGGTGCTCTCGCCAGCCCTCCGCTGTTCTCCGGCTGTCCGGCAGACGATCCAGGGTTGTTCCGAGCTGGGCGCGCCTAAATGGTCTGAGAGCGGTCCAAACTGAGAGCCATCAGCCTGAACGTCCGAGGCCCCGGGTTTGGGAGCCCGGGGAGGGCATTCTTCGACCGAAGCCGGGGAGTTCAGCGCCAAGGTCCTTGCTGCCGATCATCTTAGGTCTGGGGGCGCAATTCCCCCCCGGCAAGCCTCCCCGGGCTCGCCTTCCCCGGGGAGGTACAAGTTTGCGTTACGTGCGCTCCCAGACTGCGGGAAGTCCGTCGCGCCCGGCGTACGGGACGCGGGCGGCCGAGTTCACGGCGGCCGAGCGCCGGGCGCACGCTGAGGCGCTTGCGCGCCATCCCGAGTGGCCCCGTAGCCCTTGGCCCTTCGCCGCCCCCACGACGACCGAGGAGTGCGCCGCCACGAACAATGAGAGCGGGGCCCCGAATCGGGGCCCCGCTCTCACTGACTTCCGGGTCCCTGCTTTGCCTCCCGATGGTTGCCTCCGAGGTCGCCCCCGTCCTCGGTGAACCTGCCTCCCGGTCCTTGCGCCTCCTGCTACAAGCTCGGACGGCATGCTTACGGGTATTGATGCCACCGTCGTCCCCTCCGGCGGGTGATCTTGGGGGGACCTTGGAGTCCAGAACGGGTGACACGTGGCTCACCCTCCGGGGGGCGCCCGTTTTGTATTCCGCCCCGCCGCCGTTCGCGCTTGAGATCGCTGGGGGAGCTGCTCGGACCAGCGGAGAACCATGGGACCTGGCAACCCTTACAAGTTGCAACGGTTGCGTCGCGCGTGTTGGCCGAACTGGCTGGCAAGAGCGCGTTCCCCCGCGCCGTTACTCAAGAGGTCGGGGCGCCCCCCACCGCGAAGCCCCAACGCGGCCGCGCCCCGGCCGCGCGCCCCGTCCGGGTCAGGATGGTCCGGGCGGGGCGACCCCTTTTATGCCGTCTGATGCCCCGTCCGTAGCCTCCGCCGCGTGTGACAGGGTGGGAATTACGGATGCGCGCTGTGTCGACGGGTGGGATCGTCATCGATACGGAAGGTCGTCAAGAAGATTCTCGCCCCAGCAAGGGCGGAGGGCTCGGCGGTTGCACGCGCGAGATTGCCCCGCAAGAGGATCGACAAGACGGCCTTTCGCCGTGTCTGAGGACCCGGCACGGTTGCAACTCGGGACGACACGGAACCAATCTCACCGCCGAGAGCCGAGGCTCATCTAGGCCGCCGAGGTACATACCGCGTCGCGGGCTCACCCGGTCCCCGCGGCCGGACCCACGCCCGGCCGGTCGCCCCGGTCCCGGATCGGCCGGGCGTTGCGCGCCGTAGCACCCGCTCTCAGCCCGCGCCTGGCTGCGTACGGCCCTCCGGGGCCTCGGGCAGGGGTTAGGGGCGGGTTGGCCGTTTTGGGTCGGGAACGGTCCAAATGGACGAGCGCCGTCGTCGCCGGGACCGGCGCGCTCGGCCGTCCGCACTGGAGCCTCGACGACGTCGAGTCGTACCTGAACGGCGAGCGATAACCCGCGGACTGGACCGCGGGTCTCCTTAGACTGATCCCCAGACAAGAACGCCCCCGCGCGCTGTGAACGCCGGGGGCATGACACCGAAGGAGATAGCTTCGATGCGCCCTCAGAATATAGGCCCAGACGGACCGGCGGAAGTCTCGGTTACTCGCTACGCGATCTACACCCGCGTCTCGACTGGCGAGCAAGCCCGAGAGGGCTATAGCCTCGATGAGCAAGAGCGCCGCGGACTCGACCACATCAACCACGAGGGCGGCGCGCACGTCCGCACCTACACCGACGCGGGCGTCTCGGGCACGCATGCAAGCCGCCCCGAGCTGGACCGGCTGCTCGCCGCCGCCGACGCTGGCGAGTTCGACGCGCTCGTCTGCTATTCGCTCGATCGGCTCGGGCGCTCGACGAAGAACCTGCTGGAGCTGTACGAGCGCCTGGAGAGGGCGGGCGTCTCGCTCGTCTTCCTACGCGAGCGGCTCGATACCTCGACGCCGGTCGGGAGGTTACTGCGGACGCTCCTGAGCGCCATTGCCGAGTTCGAGCGCGAGCTGATCATCGGGCGCGTGACCGACGGGATCGGCGGTCGGGCGCGGACCGGGAAGCCGTGGGGTGAGCCCGCCTACGGCTTCGCTCGCGGCGACGACGGCCACTGGACGGCCAACCCCGCGGAGCGGTCGATCGTGGAGAGGATCTTCGACCTCTACATCAGCAGCGGGCTCACCTATAACGGGATCGCCGCGCTGTTGACGCCCGACGGCGTCCCGACGCGCCGCGGCTCGAAGTGGACCGCGACCGTCGTCAAGCGCATCCTCAGCCACCCGGCCGCCGTCGGCCAGTACGTCCACAAGGGCGAGGTCTACGACGGCAAGCACGACGGGATCGTCTCCGAGTCCCTATGGGCGGCCGCGCGGGCTCGAGCGGACCGCGGCTCGAAGTACGCGCCGCGCGGAGCGGGCAGGCTCCCGAAGCGCCACCTTTTCGTCCGCGGCCACCTCCGTTGCGGAGGTTGCGGTGACCCGCTCGACGGCCCGGCGATGCTCCCGCGGAGCAGCTCGGACTCGGAGGACGTCTACGTCTGCCGAACGCACAAGCTGGACTCGACCGCGTGCCCGGTCCCTCCCATCTCCCGGGCGGCCGTCGACTCGGCGGCGCTCTCGCTCTTCGAGCGGGTCGCGCTCGACGTCGAGGCGACGCGGGACGCGCTCGCCGCCAGCCGCGACGAGCAGATCACCGTCGTCCAGGCCCAGGCCGATCGCGCGTCCCGCGAGATCGCCGAGCTGACCAGCCAGCTAGCGCGCGTCGAGCGGGACTACCTCGCCGACGAACTCGGCGGGGCCGCGTACACCCGCCTGCTCACGAGGATCGAGCCCGAGCTGGAAGCCGCCCAGGCCGAACACGAGCGGCTGACCCGGAAGGCCGAGGAGGTCCGAGACGCGGCTCTCGCGCTCGACGTAGAGGGAGAAGCGCTCCGCCGACTTGCCGAGCTACGCGCCGGGGTCGCCGGGCGTGTAAACGCCGCCGCCGGGACCGGAGACATCGACGCGCTGCGGGCCTCCATCGGGGCGGTGTTCGAGCGCTTCGTGATCCGTCCGGCGTGGGACCCGCTCAGCCAGGTCGAGGCCTACGGGGACCGAGGCCTCGACGAACCGGTCGCCGTCTTCGGTGCGTGGGCTCCCGTAGCGGGCGGCGACTTCTACCTAGAGCCCCATCTCAGCCGCGAGATCATCTCCAACTGGGACGGCGGCGGCGACAAGGAGCGTGTCCCCGAGCGCGTCCCGCTGCGCCTCGCAATCAATCAAACAACTAGCGGGGTGCCCGAGTACCCCGCCGTCGAGGTCGAGGAGTCGCGCCCGGCCATCGTGGCGGAGGATAAGCGCTCGTGCGGCCCAGGCTCGCCCGCGACGGGGTTTGCGGTCTGACCTTCACTGTTTCTCGAGCAACAAAACGGCCTACCCAATCGTTATGCACCTGAGGGGAAACGGCCCCCCGGGCCGGAGGGCAACCGCTCCCCGGGACGACCAACCGAAGGAGGGCACATGCTCAAGGTATCTCGCAGGCTGCTGACGCTGCTTGCCACCGCACTCGTCGTCGGAGGGCTGGCCTCCGCCGCTCAGGCCGACGTTCTGCACGTCAACGGGGAGCGCACCGCGATCACCCCGTCCGCGCAGGCGATCCAGTTCCTGTCCGCCTACAACGTCGCCGTCACGCCGACCGGCGCCGCGACCACCGCGAACGGCTCGCTGATCTTCCCGATCACGCGCGGCGAGGTGACCACGGCGCCGAAGGATGGCAAGGTGTTCCACACCGGTGGCGTCAGGTTCTCGCTCAACGGGAGCTCGTTCTGGTTCCGTGACTTCGTGCTCGTGCGCAAGCACGACCGCGCCTACTTCCTCGCCCGGCTCAACGACCGCAAGGGCTGGGTCCTCTACGCCTGGGTGCACGACTTCGCCGTCGTCCCCGGCTCGGGCAACGAGGCCAAGGTGACCGGCCGCCTGTTCCTGAGCGGCGAGGCCGCGCAGGCGTTCAACCGCCTGGTCGGCTCGAACGTCGTCGCTCCCGGGGCAGATGTCGGCACGTTCACCAGCATCCTCAGGTTCGGCTGACGAGAGCGACCGGTGCGCCGAGCTTCGCTCCCGGGTGGAGCGGGGCTCGGCCCGCCTACAGCCCCGCCTACAGCCCCGCCTACAGCCCCGCCTCGGCGGCCACCTCGGCGATCACCTTCGAGAGTTGGCTGCCCTGCCACGCGATCGGTGAGCGGCCGGGTTCGTCGGTGATCAGACGAGCGCCGGGGATCGCGGCGGCGTAAGCCTCGCCCACGGCGAGTGGGTGCCCCGGATCGGCCTCGTCGGAGCTCGCCACGACCGCCGCCGGCACCGCGAGCCCGTCGAGCTGCTCGAGCCCGTCGAACGGGCGTGACCTCGGCACCGCCTGCAGCGCATCCGCCAGCGCCTCGGGGTGCTCGTGCTGGGCCAGACGCTGCCGGATCACCTTGATCACCGTCTCCCGCCAGGCATCGGGAACGTCGGGCGTGCCGTAGGCCTGGACGAATCCTTCCACACCGCCGCGGCGCAGTCCCTCGGCGAGCGCGTCCCAGCGCTCGAGCCGGGCGGCGTCCACGTCGTCCCCGGGCTCGTAGGCGGGCGTGATCACGACCATCCCCCCGACGCGGTCCGGCTCGGCGAGCGCGAACGAGAGCAGGGTGTGCGCGCCCATCGAGGCGCCGGCCAGGACCGCGCGCTCGACGCCGAGCGCGTCGAGCACCGCGCCGAGGTCGAGCGTCAGCTCGGGATAGCCGTAGGCGTCGGGGTCGCGCGCCGGTGCCGAGCGACCGTGTCCGCGCGCGTCATAGGTGATCACGCGGTGCCCGGAGCGCTCGAGCGCGGTCGAGCCCATGACCACGTAGCGCCGCGTCGCCGTCAGCCCGTGCAACAGCACCACCGGACGCCCGCGGCCCGACTCGACCGCCGCGAGGCCCACGCCGTCTCGTTCGATCACCTGTTCGCCCATGCCCGCTCCTTGACTGCTGACTCGGCGTCGTACTATGAATGCTATGGACGTCACCGACAGCGATTTTCAGACCGCGGTCATCGACCGCTCCCACCAGGTTCCCGTGGTGGTCGACTTCTGGGCCGAGTGGTGCGGCCCCTGCCGCCAGCTCGGGCCGGTGATCGAGAAGGCCGTGTCCGCCCGGGGCGGCACGATCGATTTGGCCAAGGTCGATGTGGACGCCAATCCCGGCGTGTCCCGCGCCTTCGGGATCCAGAGCATCCCGGCCGTGAAGGCGTTCAAGGACGGTCAGGTCGCCTCCGAGTTCGTCGGCGCACAGCCGCCGGCGCTGGTCGAGCGCTTCCTCGACTCGCTGCTGCCCTCCGAGGCCGACGGGCTGATCGAGAGCGGCGACGAGGCCTCGCTGCGCCGCGCGGTCGAGCTCGAGCCGAACCGCGCCGACGCGATCGTGCCGCTGGCGCGGATGCTGCACGAGCGCGGCGATCTCGACGACGCGCTCGAGCTGCTCGCCCGGGTGCCCGGCAGCTTCGCCGCCGACGGGCTCGCGGCGCGGATCGGGATCGAGCAATCGGGCACCCCTGATCTCAGCCGGGCGTGGACGGCGCTGGACGCCGGCGACCGCGAACAGGCGCTCGACCTGCTGCTCGACGCGCTGCCCCAAGCCGACGGCGCACGTGACGACATCCGGCGCGTCGTCGTCGGCGTGCTCGACGAGCTCGGGGTCGACAGCCCGCTGGCCCGCGAGTCACGTCGGCGACTGGCCTCCGCGCTGTACTAGAACGCCAGCGTGAGCTGATCCTCCGCCGTCTCGGAGACCGTCTCGAGGCCGGCCACGCGCACGCCGAGAAGCCGCACGGGACGGGGCGCGGCGAAGCGGCGCAGGAGCTCGAGCGCCACCGGACCCACGCGCTCGACGGAGCTGACCGGCTCGGCGAGAGTGCGGCTGCGGGTATGGGTCGAGAAGTCGTCGAGTCGCACCTTGATGCCGATCGTGCGCCCTCGGCGCCGCTGCGCCGCCAGGGCGTCGCAGAGCCGCCCGACGAGCCGCTCGAGCACCTCCTCGAGCGGCGCGAGGTCGGCGATGTCCCGATCGAAGGTGACCTCCCGCGATTCCGAGATCACCTTGCGCTCCTCGGTCACCGGCGCATCGTCCTCGAACCGGCCGCGGCGGACGAGCTCGACCCCGAACCGGGGACCGAAGCGGGCCGCCAACTGCTCCGGCGCCGTGGCGCCGAGCTTGCCCAGCGTGTCGATCCCGAGCGTGCGCAGCCGCTCGGCCGTCTTGGGGCCGATCCCGGGCACCAGTCCCGGCGGCGCGGCCACAAAGCGCTCGCGCGCCTGCTCGCGACTCAGGACCACGAAGCCGTTCGGCTTCTCGGCATCGGAGGCCACCTTGGCCACGAGCTTGCTCGGGCCGATCCCGACCGAGCAGCCGAGCCCGGCCGTCGAGCGGATCTCGTGGGCCACGCGCCGCATCGCGGCGTGCGGGGCGGCCAGGCCGGTCAGCTCCAGATACGCCTCGTCCAGCCCCACGACCTCAACGGTCTCGACATGCGAGCGCACGATCGCCATCACCGTCGCCGAGGTCTCGCGGTAGTGCGGGAAGTCGGGCTCGATCACCACCGCGTCGGGACACAGCCGTCGCGCCCGCGCGGCCGGCATCGCCGAGCCGACGCCGAATCGCCGTGCCTCGTAGGAGGCGGTCGTGACCACGGCGCGCGGGCCGCTGCCGGCGACGATCACGGGCCTTCCCCGCAACTCCGGCCGCCGGCGGAGCTCGACCGACACGTAGAACGCGTCCATGTCCAGATGTGCCACGCAGCGCCCGCTCATCGCTGTTCTGAGGCTACGCCAGCGGCCAGACGCGGCCGCGGCACCGATGCGGGTGCCTTAGCGCCCGCGCGGGATCGCCGTGAAGTGCGGCGGTAGCTCGCCCGAGCCCGGCGCGCGGAGACCATCGAGGATCAGCTCCAGCAGCCGGCGCCAGTTCGCGTACTCCCCTTTGGTGTTGTTCAGCGACCCGAGCGAGCACATGATCGCCGGCACGTCCTCGAGCTGGAAGTCGCGGCGCAGCGCCCCGGCGTCCTGGGCTCGGTCGATCAGCGTCTCGAGCGTGTCGAAGAAGCCGGTCTCGGCCTGGGCCTGCTCCGCGGCGCGCTGCATCGTCGCCGGCCGGTCCGAGGCGATCTGGGCCAGGGCGCGATTCTCCGCCATCAGCGCGGCGCCCCCGCGCATGTAGCCGGTGAACGCGCGCCACGGGTCCTCGAGCGACTGCTGCAGGGCCTCCTCGGCGGCCAGCGCCTGGCTCGTGAAGTAGTCCTCGGCGAGCGCGTCGAGCAGCGCCTCCTTGGTCGGGAAGTGGCGGTACACCGTCCCCACCCCCACCTCCGCGCCGGCGGCGATCTCGTCGATCTGCGCCTGCATCCCGTCACGCGCAAAGCACCCACGGGCGACCTCGAGCACGCGCTGACGGTTGCGCCGGGCGTCGGCGCGGAGCGGCCGGGGCTGCGTATCGGGCGTGATCACGATCGGTGCAGTCAGAGAGCGAGAATTCCCGTTGACAAACGGAGCCGTGGTTCCGTAAAGTTCTGAACCGGAACTCCGGTTCCTCCTAACTCTAGCCGCCGTCCAGCCAAGGAGCAAGCCGTATGTCCACCGTCAGCTCTGACCGACGCCGATGGATCGCCCTCGCGCTGCTGGCGATGGCGCAGTTCGTCGTCGTCCTCGACGCTTCGATCGTCAATGTCGCGCTCCCCTCGATCGGCCGCGGGCTGCACTTCAGCCAGGACTCGCTGTCCTGGGTGGTCAACGCCTACGTGCTCACCTTCGGCGGCTTCCTGCTGCTGGGCGGGCGGATGGCCGACCTGATCGGACGGCGCAAGATGTTCATCGCCGGCCTGATCGTGTTCGCCCTCGCCTCACTCGCAGGCGGCCTCGCCCAGAGCGAGGGCTGGTTGATCGCCGCACGCGCGGTTCAGGGCCTCGGCGCCGCCATCCTCTCCCCCGCCGCGCTCTCGATCGTCACCACCACTTTTGCCGAGGGCGCCGATCGCAACAAGGCGCTCGGGGTGTGGGGCGCCGTCGCCGGCTCCGGGGGCGCCGCCGGCGTGCTGCTCGGCGGCATCCTCACCAGCGGCCTGGGCTGGCAGTGGGTGCTGTTCGTGAACACCCCGATCGCCCTGCTGGCGGCATTGCTGGCGCCGCGGCTGATCGACGAGAGCCGGGCCGAGGTTGAGTCGCGCAGCTTCGACGTCGCCGGAGCGGTGACGGTGACCGCCGGGCTCTCCATCCTCGTCTACGCGCTGGTCGATGCCCAGCATGCGGGCTGGGGGTCCTTCCAGACGGTCGGACTGCTCGCGGTGGCGGTGCTGCTGCTCGGCGCGTTCGCGCTGATCGAGTCCCGGGCCTCGGCGCCGCTGGTGCCGTTCCGGATCTTCCGCCAGCAGACGGTGCTCGGCGCCAACGTCACCGGTCTGTTGATCGGCGCGTCGCTGTTCTCGATGTTCTTCTTCATCTCGCTGTACATGCAGCAGGTGCTGGGATACGGCGCGCTCAAGGCTGGGATCTCGTATCTGCCGCTGGCGGGCTCAATCGTCGTCTCCGCCGGCGTTGCGTCGCAACTCGTGACGAAGATCGGCTTCAAGCCGGTGCTGTTGGCCGGGCTGGCCCTGATCGCGATCGGCCTGGTGTGGTTCGGCCAGATCAGTGCCGACGGATCGTTCGCGTCCGACATCCTCGGTCCCTCGCTGGTCGCCGCGGTCGGGCTCGGGTTCGCGTTCGTGCCGGTCACGATCGCTGCCGTGGCGGGCGTCAAGGATCGCGATCAGGGGCTCGCCAGCGGTCTGATCAACACCTCCCAGCAGGTCGGCGGGGCGCTTGGCCTGGCCGTCCTGGCCACGATCGCCAACTCGCGGACGGCGAGCCTGTTGACTGACGCCCACGGCGCGCCCGGTGCCGTCAAGGGCGCGCTCACGTCGGGATTCCAGTCGGCCTTCCTGACCGCCGCCGGATTCGCGATTCTCGGCTTGCTGCTCGGGTTCCTGCTGATCCGGCGCGAGGACTCCCGTCGTCACGTCGAGGCGGCGGTCGCCGAGAGCGCGGCCTGACGCGGGCGGCGGCACTGCCCGGCCGGCGCGCCCCGATGGGGGCGCCCCGGCCGGACGTTGCGCCGGCCTACCGCGAGGACCACACGGTGTCGACGCCGTTGAAGCCGAGGGCGCCGGCGGTGTTCTGGTTGAGGTCCCACTCGCGACCGCCCACGTACGGGCCGCGGTCATCCACGGTGGCCGTAACGGTGCGACCGCCGTAGCGGAATGTCACGTGGGTGCCGCAGGGCAGCGACACGTTGGCCACACCCATGCCGGCATGGAAGCCGCACGCGGTGCTGCCGCCGTCGTCGTACCACGACGCAACGCTGTCGCGGTACGCGGTCAGGCGACGGCCCCGTCCCCGCGCGGCGACGTTGAACGCGTCGCCGCCGAAGCGCACGCGGACCGCCGAAGCGCCGGTGCTCGACGGGGTGTAGCGCAGCACGAAATGGCCGTTGGCCTGCGTGCGCGCCGCGGCGACCGGACGCCAGCCGCGACCGGTGCCGAGCTCGAGCCGGACGACCCGCCCGACACGGCGCGGGAGCAGCGTCCCGAAGACGGCCACGTGCTGCCCGGCCAGAGTGTCGAGCGGGCCGCTCCCGGAGACCATCTTGGCGGCGACCACCACGCCCTTGGGCGTGCTGGCCGGGATCGCCGCGCCGCTACCGGGGGTCAGCTCAGCGGAGACGGCGGCCCGGGAGCTGGAGCCGCCGGGGACCGCGATCACCCGCACCGAGCCCGACTGGCGCATCGGCGCGACGAGCCGGAACCGGCCGCCGGAGCCGACCGAGCCGGAGCCGACGACCGTCCACGCGCCGCGGTTGGGCGCGTATTCGAGCAGCAGCCGGCGCCCCGCGTTGGATCCGGAGGCGTTCCCGGTTACCGCAAGCTTCTGGCCGTAGGCCATCCAATGGCGGTCCAGCGAGACCTGCAAGGCGGTCTGTGCTTGTGCGCTCTGGGCATCTGCGACTCCGGCGGCGAGCGCGACCGCCGCAGCTGGAATTGCGAGCATCAGCGCGACGCCGGCCACATGGACCGCGCGTGAGCGCAGACTGATCATGGTCCTCATCTCGAGGGCCTCCTTCTGAACTTCGACCGGGCGCCTACGGGGTTAGCTGACGGGCTCGCGGCCAGCCGAAAGCAGGCATCTCGCTTGCTCTCGAGTGGTCGCTACAGCTGCCGCCGGTTGGTGCGCCGGGCAGCCGATTCGCCCCGGCCGGACGGACGCATGCACGTCCGGCAATGGGTCCCCCGTTCACCCCCGCACCGGGCAAGGGCAATTCGGCAGATCGAATACGACGCGAGCAATGATACCCGCTACCGCGAAGTTCAGTGTGCGCTCGATCACACATGGTTCGGCTGCAAGAATCCACCTGTGGCGAATCCGGATCGACTGACGGGCCTCGACAGCTCGTTCCTGCACCTCGAGCGCGACTCCGCGCACATGCACGTCGCGGGCTGCGCGATCTTCCGCGGCCCGGCTCCAGCGTACAGCGAGCTGGTCGGCGAGATCGTCTGCCGCCTGCACCTCGTCCCCCGCTATCGGCAGCGGCTGGCCTTCGTCCCACTCGACCAGGGCCGGCCGGTGTGGGTGGACGACCCCCACTTCAAAGCCACTTATCACGTGCGTCACACGGCGCTGCCCCGCCCCGGCGGCGAGGACGAGCTCAAGCGACTGGCCGGGCGCGTGTTCTCGCAGGCGCTGGATCGCTCCAAGCCTCTCTGGGAGCTGTGGCTGGTCGAGGGCGTCGAGGACGATCGCTTCGCGCTGCTCTCCAAGACCCACCATGCGCTCGTCGACGGGATCTCCGGCGTCGACATCGCGACCGTCCTGTTCGACGCCTCGCCCGATCCGGCCCCCGTCGCACCGCCCGAGCAGGAGTGGATCGCGCGGCCGCTGCCGAGCGAGGCCCAACTGCTGGCGGACGCGCTGTTGGAGCGGGCCACGGTGCCGGCCGAGATCGTCCGCGGCGTGCGCTCGGTCCTGCGCGGCCCGCGCCACGTCGCCGAACGTGTCGGCGAGGCTCTGGTCGGCGTCGGCGCGATGGCCTGGTCGGGGCTGAACGCGGCCCCGCCGAGCCCGTTCAACGTCAAGATCGGCTCTCACCGGCGGTTCACCTGGGTCCGCGGCGATCTGGCCCAGTTCAAGGCGATCAAGGACTCCCTCGGTGGCACCGTCAACGACGTCGTGCTGGCCGTCGTGGCCGGCGCGCTCGGCCGCTACATGCGCCTGCACGGCGAGAGCACCGAGGGCGTCGTGCTCAAGGCGATGGTCCCCGTATCGGTCCGCGCGGATGTCGAGCGGGGCGCGCTCGGCAACCGCGTCTCGGCGATGTGGGCGCCGCTGCCGGTCGGGGTCACCGACCCGCTCCAGCGCCTGTTCCGAATCCGCCGCGAGATGGACGGGATCAAGGAATCGGGGCAGGCCGTGGGCGCTCAGGTGATCACGCAACTCGCCGGCTTCGCTCCACCGACGATCGTGGCCCAGGCGGCGCGGCTGCAGAGCCGCCAGCGGTTCTTCAACGTGGTCGTCACCAACGTGCCCGGCCCGCAGTTCCCGCTCTACGTGCTCGGTCGCGAGCTCGACTCGATCTTCCCACTCGTGCCGCTGGCCAAGAACACGGCCCTGGGGATCGCGATCATGAGCTACAACGGCCAGCTCAACTTCGGCCTCACCGGCGATTTCGACGCGATGCCCGACCTCGAGACGCTCGCCGAGGAGCTCCGGTCCTCGATCGAAGAGCTGGCCGCGATCGCGAGTGCTCCGCCCAGCGACCAGCCGGCCGTGCGGGGCCTGACGCCGGTCCCCTCGCCGACGGCCGGCGCCGACCGCTAGCGAGCCGGGATCACCGCGTGAAGCTCGCGGGCACGGCGCTCGAGCGGGTGCTGGTCGTGGTCGTCGCCCTCGTGGTGACGATCGGGGCGATCGCCGCCCTGTCGGGCTTCTTCGCCGGCCGCGACCAGGCCGGCGTCTCCGGCGCCGGCGGCGGCCCGGGCGAGAGCTTCGCCGACCTCGGGCACGCGCATCTGCGCCCGGGACAGCTGCGTCCGGTCTACAACTCCGACCCGCCCACCAGCGGCGCCCACCTGCCGGTGCCGGTGCCGGTGCTCCGCGACGGGGCCGAGCTGAACGACGATCAGCTGCTGCAGGCGCTCGAGCACGGCAACGTCGTATTCGTCTACGGCACCCACCGCGCGCCGCCGGGGCTGTCCGCGCTGGCGCGATCGATCGCGGGCCCGTTCAGCCCCGCGCTGGCCGCCGCCGGCCAGGCCGTGATCCTGGCCCGCCGGTCCGGCACGACCGGCCTGATCGGCTTGGCCTGGGCGCACGAGGTGCGGGTCAGCGCTCCCAACGACCAGCTGCTGGGCGCGTTCGCCCAGTACTGGCTCGGGCGCGGCGCCCCGGGGCGGTGACGGGCCAGGCGCAGGTCCGGTCCCGGCCACGGTCGGGGCGCCCGGAATAAGCTCCGAGCAGATGACCGGTCCGCTCACGCTCGCGCTGGCCCAGATCAACCCGACCGTCGGGGACATCGCCGGCAACGAGCGCAAGATCACCGACCAGATGCGCGCGGCTGTCGCCGGTGGTGCGCAGCTGGTGCTGTTCCCGGAGCTCTCGGTCACGGGCTACCCGCCCGAGGATCTGCTCCTCAAGGAGCACTTTCTCGGCGACGCCAGGGCGGCTGTGGAGCGGATCGCCGCACACACCTACGGCACGGTGGCGCTGGTCGGGTTCCCGGAGCGGGCCGAGGACGTCTACAACGCCTGCGCGGTGCTCGCCGACGGCGAGGTCCGGGCCGTCTACCGCAAGGTCTTCCTGCCCAACTACGGCGTGTTCGACGAGCAGCGCTACTTCCAGTCAGGGATCCGGGGGGCGCTGATCGAGGTCGGTGACGTCACGGTCGGGCTGACCATCTGCGAGGACATCTGGGAGCCCGGGCCGCCCGCCTCCGACGAGGCCCAATCGGGCGCCAGCCTGATCGTCAACATCTCCGCCTCGCCCTTCCACGCCGGCAAGGGGCCCGACCGGGAGCTGATGCTGATTCAGCGCGCCCGCGACAGCGTCGCCGCGGTGGCGTTCTGCGCGCTCGTCGGCGGCCAGGACGAGCTCGTGTTCGACGGCCATTCGCTGGTGATCGACCACGAGGGCCAGGTGATCGCGCGGGCGGCGCAGTTCGAGGAGGAGCTGCTCCTGGCCACGATCGACCCCGAGAGCGCCCGCGGATCGCGCCTGCGCGACACCCGCCACCGCCCAGCCGTGCGCCGGGCCCGCCCCGACGTGCCGGTGATCGCCCGGCTCGAGCTCGCGCCCGGCCCGGATCCCGCTCCGCCCGTCGGCGGCCCGGTGGCCGAGCTGCTCGACCCGACAGCCGAGGTCTATGCGGCGCTCGTGCTGGGACTGCGCGACTACGTCGAGAAGAACGGCTTCCGCCACGTGGTGCTCGGCCTCTCGGGCGGGATCGACTCCGCCCTCGTCGCCGTGATCGCGGTCGACGCGCTCGGCGCCGAGCGCGTCTCCGCCGTGGTGATGCCGTCGCCCTACTCGTCCGCGGACACCCAGGGCGACGCCCGCCGCCTGGCCGCGAACCTGGGGATCGAGGCGCTCGAGCTGCCGATCGAGCGCGCGATGGGGGCCTATGACGAGATGCTGAGCGACGTCTTCGGTGAGCGCCCGCCGGATCTCACCGAGGAGAACCTGCAGGCACGGATCCGTGGCAACCTGCTGATGGCGCTGTCGAACAAGTTCGGCTGGCTCGTGGTCACGACCGGCAACAAGTCCGAGATGGCCGTCGGCTACTCGACCCTGTACGGCGACAGTGCGGGTGGGTTCGCGGTGATCAAGGACTGCCCCAAGACGCTCGTCTACGAGCTCGCGCGCCACCGCAACACGGCCGCGACCGAGGCGCTGATCCCGCCCTCGATCATCGACCGGGCACCGAGCGCCGAGCTCCGGCACGGCCAGCGCGACGCCGACTCGCTACCCCCCTACGACGTGCTCGATCCGATCCTCGACGGCTACATCGAGGGCGACCTCGGACGCGAGCAGCTGATCCTGCGCGGATTCGCGGCCGAGGACGTCGATCGCGTGATCGCGCTCGTCGACCGCGCCGAGTACAAGCGCCGTCAGGCGCCCCCGGGCATCAAGATCACCACCAAGGCCTTCGGACGCGACCGGCGGGTCCCGATCACGAACCGCTACGGGGGCTGAGGCGGCTACCGGCCGGGGATGTCGCGGACGGCCACGGTCATCCGCGTGACGACGCACAATCGTCCCTCGTCGTCACGGATCTCCACATCCCACACCCACGTGGTGCGCCCGGCGTGCAGCCGCCGCGCGAGCGCGTGAACCGTGCCGGTGGTGATCGGCCGCATGAAGCTCGTCTGGTTGGCCAGGCCCATCGCGACCCTGCCGTCGGCGAACACGTGGAAAGCGGTCCCGAGCGACGCCAGGCTCTCGGCGATCGACGCGTAGACGCCGCCGTGAACGAGGCCGGCCGGCTGCTTGAGCTCGTCGCGCACCTCGACCCGCCCCCGGACCTCGGTCTCGGACATCTCGAGGATCTCGAGCCCGTACAGACCGTCGAAGCCGTGATCGGCGCGGTAGGGGAGCTCGGGAAGCTGGAGTTCCACGACGGGCCACCTTACCCGCCCTGGCAGCTTCGCATGCAGCCGCCCGCTTCTCTACGCTTCCGCGGGCATGGCCACCGTCGACAGCCTCCCGCCCGACCAGCGCGCGGTTTTGCAGCTGGTGCTGCAACGTGGGCGCAGCTACGACGACATCGCCGAGCTGCTCTCGATCGACCGGGCCGCGGTGAGGCAGCGGGCGCTGGCCGCGCTCGACGCCCTCGGGCCG
The DNA here is from genome assembly GCA_035555155.1 of Solirubrobacteraceae bacterium. GTDB lineage: Bacteria > Actinomycetota > Thermoleophilia > Solirubrobacterales > Solirubrobacteraceae > Palsa-465. The sequence continues at coordinate 15,717 of DATMGZ010000219.1, forward strand.
CAGACCCGCCTGGCGCCCGAGCGCCGCGCGCTGATCACCGACTACCTGCTCGGCCAGCTGCCCGGCCCGGTCAGCGACGACACCCGCAACAGCCTCGCCGGCTCGGCCGGTGAACGGGCCTGGGCTCGTGTGGTCGCCTCCGAGCTCGCGCCGCTGGCCGGTCA
>DATMGZ010000220.1:0-2978 GCA_035555155.1 Solirubrobacteraceae bacterium
CGGGATCGGCGCCCTTCTGTGGACCGTAGATCTCGGCACACTGCTCCCATGGCGTCTCGACGTCGGAGAGGACAACGATCCGCGCGTCACCGAGGCCGCCGCGCTCGGCAATCGCCGCGAGCCCGCCCCGCCCGCCGTCGACGGTCGCCGAGCCCCCGACGGCGACCATAACGTCGCGCGCGCCCGCGGCGACCGCCGCGCCGATGAGCTCGCCGGTCCCGTAGGTACTCGCGTGCCACGGGTCAAGCTCGTCCGGGGCGAGCAGCGCCAGCCCGCTGGCCGCCGCCGTTTCGACCACCGCGCTGGCACCGTCCTCGCCGAGCAACGCGAACGGCGCCCGAAGCTCCCGCCCCAGGGGATCGTGTGCAGGCGCCTCGACCACGCGACCGCCGAGCGCGGCAAGCACGACATCCATCGTGCCCTCGCCTCCGTCGGCCACCGGGCACAGGTCCGGCTCCATCCCGGCAAGCTGGATGCCGCGCCCGATCGCATCAGCGACTGCAACCGCGGTGAACGTCCCCTTGAACGAATCAGGCGCGACGAGGACTCCTAGGACGGTCATGCCCGCTACGCTAACGCACGCCGTCGCGGGGAAGAGCGCCGACTTCGCGCCCGTCCCGTCGTACATTCAGGGAAGCGCTGCACGCCTTGTGCAACGCTCACAATGGATGGCACGCACTTGTCGTCGACGGGTTCCACGTTGAGGCGAACGCGGCGTTGGCGTCGCTGCGGGCAAGCTTGAAGCTCGTGGTGGCGCCCGAGGGCGAGGATGAGGAGCCTGCCGAGTCCGGCGCGCCTGAGGCCGAGTGCGAGCCGTCAGGAGCGCCGCAGCTGTCGTTGGTGGCGCCTGGTAGCGGTTCGGCGCCGAAGCGCAAGAGCTCGACCTCGGTGTCGCTGAGCGATCCCGACTCCAAGCTGCGCCACAAGCCCGGCCAGCGGCCGCATCGGGTGCATCCAAGTCGCCGTCGACCCGCAAAATCTGGTGATTCAGCGAGGAGCCTTCCACTTCCTCTGTCCCGAGATTCACTGCCTGCTGGGCTCTAGCGTGTATACGTTGTACCCCCGCGCGGGATCACGAGGTCTTCCTTGCGGCGGTCGCCTGCTCGAGCTTCCAGTACCCCTTGATCACGTTACGCAGCCCGTTACGGTCGGCGGCGGGATCGTCTACGTTCAGCGGTCGACGACGAACACGTCGAGCGTACGGGGGCCGTGGACGCCCTCGACCCGGACGAGCTCGATGTCCACGGTGGCGGACGGGCCCGAGATGAAAGTGATCGGCCGGCCCTCTGCGGCGACTTGGGCGAGCGCGGCCACGGTGTCGGGCACGGAGGGGACGATGTCGTCCGAGTTGACGACGCACAGGTGGTAGTCGGGCACGAGCGTTAGTGCACGGCGCCCGGAGCCGCCCACGCCGTCGAGCACGATCGTGCCCGTTTCGGCGATCGCGAGCGCGCAGCCGGTTAGGACGCCGTCCAGCTCGTCGAGCTGGCGGGGCGAGAGCGGCGGGTCGTCCCGCACCAGCTCGACGCCCTCGAACGTCCACCGCGGAGCCTCGGCCGGCACCGCGATGCGACGGGCCTGACGCTGCTCGCAGGCGGCCATCAGCGCGCGCGGAAGCTCGTCGCTGCTCACCCGTTTCACGGTCGCCCGGTAGTCCGCGACGCGGTCACAGAAGAGGTCTACCGTCGCGGCATTCCCGCCGGCTCCGAGCGCGCCCGCTTCGCGGTACCCGCGGGGGACCTCCGGGACCTCGATTGCCGCGCCCAGGGCGGCACGTACGCGCGCCAGCACGGCCTCGCGCGCGTCGCTCACGGCGCCGATCCGTCGCCGCGGGCCGGCGGTGGCGTTCGCGAGCGCCACCACTCCCGGAAGGTCTGCTCGGGCACGTGCGGGAGTCCGCGCATCTCGGTCCAGCCGGGGAGCGCGGCCGTCACGATCGGCCCGCGGCCCAGCCGCGCGAGCTTCTGAGCCTGCTCGTAGCGCCGCTGGGAGCCGAACACTCGACCAACCGCCTCCATCGCCAGCGCCTCGGGCGAGCGCCGGCTCTTGTACTCTCGCACCACGCGCCCGCGCAGGTGAAGGAGCACGGACGGGATGTTGATCTTGACCGGGCAGACCTCGTAGCAAGCCCCGCACAGCGACGAGGCCCACGGGAGCGTCGGCGCGTTCTCCAGACCACGTAGCTGCGGGGTCAGGATCGCCCCGATCGGGCCTGGGTACACGGACTCGTAAGCATGTCCGCCGACGCGCGAGTAGACCGGACACGAGTTCAGGCACGCCGAGCAGCGGATACAGTGCAGCGCCTGGCGGCCGACCTCGTCGCCGAGCACGTCAGTACGGCCGTTGTCGAGCAGCACGAGGTGAAAGTCCTGCGGCCCGTCGCCGGCGTGCACGCCCGTCCACAGGGACGTGTACGGGTTCATCCGCTCGCCGGTGGCGGACCGCGGCAGCAGCTGCAGGAACACCTCGAGGTCGCGCCACTCCGGCAACACCTTCTCGATTCCCATCACCGTGACCAAAACATGCGGGAGCGTGAGGCACATGCGCCCGTTGCCCTCGGACTCCACGACACCGATCGTGCCGGTTTCAGCGACCGCGAAGTTCGCCCCCGAGGTCGCCACCGGCACCGACAGGAACTTCTCGCGCAGGTGGCGGCGCGCTGCCTCCGCGAGCGACTGCGCCTCCCAGCCGAGATCCTCGCCGCGCGCGATCGTCCGCTCGAACAGCTGCTTGATCTCCGCCCGGTTGCGGTGGATGGCGGGCACCAGGATGTGCGAGGAAGTGTCGTGGCCAAGCTGGTTGATCAGCTCCGCGAGGTCGGTCTCGATCGCGTCAACGCCATCCGCGGCCAGCGCGTCGTTCAGACCGATCTCGTCGGTCGCGAGCGACTTGACCTTGATCACCTGACGCGCACCGTGCCCAGCGGCGATCCCGCCCACGATGGCGTTGCACTCCGCGGCGTCACGGGCCCAGTGGAC
>DATMGZ010000221.1:0-6701 GCA_035555155.1 Solirubrobacteraceae bacterium
CCCCCGCGCCCGCCGGCGCCCCGCGCGCCCGCCGGCGCCCCGCGCCACCTACGTCGTAAACCCGACGCCGTTCATGAACCCGCGCATCTCGCGCAGGTAGTGAGAGCGGTTGACGTGGATGAAGTGATTGCCCGGATACCAGTGCAGCCGGGGCCGGCCCCAGTGCTCGCACAACGCCCGGCTCTGCTCGGGCGGGGCCAGCCGATCGCCGAGGCCGCCGATGATCATCACGGCGCTCGGTCGCCAGCAGCGACGGGTAGCTGAGCGGCGAGTGCACGCCGACGGCCTCCTCGATGTCGGCGATCGGCACCCCGTTCAGCAGCGAGGCGACCGCCAGGCCGAGCCTGGCCGGGAACCATTGCCGGACGAGTCGGCCATGTTCGTCACGGCGGCGTTCGTGATCACCAACCGGAGGCGCTCCTCGACCGTGGCCAGCACTGCGCTCAGGTAGCCGCCGAGGGACAGCCCGGCGACGCCGACCTGCTCCACCCCCGAGGCCTCGAGGTGATCGACGAACAGGCGGAAGTCGTGCACGGCGTGCAGCATCGCCTCGTTGAAGTTGGCCGGCCCGAAGGCGAACATCCCAGCGCCGTTCATCGGCGCCAGCGCCGCCCGCCGGGCACCGTGGAACGGCATCGTGTACAGCAGTAGGTCGTACCCCTTGCCGTACAGCCACGGGAGCGCGAAGCAGGCGCTGTTGAGCAGATACGGCGAGGCCCCGAAGCCGTGGATCACGCACAGCGTCGGTCGCGGGTCGTCCTCGTGGTACCAGTGCTGTGCCCACGCCGTGCCGTTGGCACAAAAGCTCGCGTACTCGTCCCGCAGCTGCGGGTTGGCGGCCGCGTACGGGCTCGTGAACCACAGGCGTCGCGATCTTCACGCCGCGCGCCCGCACCGACCACGGCGACAGCGGCGCCGTGCGCATCTCGACCTCGTCCTGGGGTCGCGGGAAGGTGAGCGATGCGTCGCGCGCGTGGGTCAGCTCGGTAGAGCTCGAGCCGGCGGCGCTCGCCTCGCGCCGCGCCGCCGAGCGCCCACGGCGTGGCGCTGAGCGAGATCGCCGAGGCGAGCGCGGTCCGCACCGCGAGATCCGACGCCGCCGAGCCGCCGAGCCGCCGACGATCAGGCGCTCGCGCAGGCCAGTCGCGGCTCCGGCGCCTCCTCGACGGGGACCAGGCCCTCGAGCGCCTCGAACGTCGTCTCCGTCATGCCCGCGGGCGCCGTGATCCGGTCAGGGTCATCAGCCGGCGCGTCACTCCCGGCATCAGCCGCGCCTGGAGCATCATCACCCGCAGCTCGAAGGGCACGAACACATCCCCGCCCTCGTTGCTCGACGGCGTCGGCGATCGCCTCCCCGGCCTGCTCCGGCGTCAGCGTCCGAATCAGCTTCCCGATGCGCGGGATGCGCGACTCGGCGCCCGGGTTGTGGTCGAAGTACGCACTCGAGACCTTGCCCGGCACCACCTGGCTGACCCCGATGTCGGTGCCGTGCAGGTCGACCCGCAGCGCCTCGGTGAACCCGCGCACCGCCCAGCGCGCGCTCGCATAGCCGAGCGCACCCGGCCACGGCGCGAACGCGGCCGGAGTGTTGACGTTGACGATCCAGCCCGAGCGCCCGCCAGCATGCCGTCGATGAACGCCCGGGTCACGAAGAAGGCGGCGTGATAGGGGACGTCCGTCATCCCGGTGAGCTCGGCCGGTTCGGTCTCGTCGATGAACAGGAACCGGCCCAGCCCGGCGTTGTTGACGATCACGTCGGGAACGCCGGCTTCGGCCTGCACCCGCGCCTGCAGCTCGGCCACGGCAGCGATGTCGCCGACGTCGGCCGGGAACGCCTGTGCCCGCCCGCCCGCCGCGCGGATCGCGGCGCCACGGACTCGAGCGTGTCGGCGCTGCGCGCCACCAGCAGCACTCTGGCCCCCCGCCGGGCGAGCACGTGGCACGCCGCCTCACCGATCCCGGTCGACGCTCCGGTGACGAGCACGACCGTGCCTGAGAGATCCATGGAGCGCCTACTCTCCCACAGCCGGCGCCTCGAGCACCGGCGCCTGCCAGCGGGCCGCGAGCTCGCCGGCGTCGATCCCGTCGATCCCCGCCGGCGTCGCGTAGCGCTCGAGATGGCCCGCCACGACCTCGATCCCCTCCTTGACGATCCGGTCCTCGCCGTCGAGGTCGTGCCGGTAGGCGACCTCCATGAAGCGGTCCGCGAGCTCGAACGCGAGCGAGAGCACGAACGGCTCGGTGCTCGGCTCGAGCAGCCCGGCGGCGATCGCGAACGTGTGAAACTGACGCGCCAGCACGTCGTCGCGCTCGCGCACGAAGCTGGCGATCTCGGCGTTGACGCGGCCCTGGAACCACAGGACCACGTAGCTCGGCCGCTGCCGGTAGCCCTCGCGGTAGGCCGCCACGGTGCTCTCGACGATGCTCCGCACGCTGTAGCGGGGCAGCTGTGCGAGCGCGCCGGCGATCCGCGCGTCCATCGCGCTGACGTGGCGGTCGATCAGCGCTGCGATGATCGCGTCGCGGTCGGCGAAGTACTGGTAGAGCGTCCCGATCGGCACCCGCGCCCGAGCCGCCACCGCCCGCGTGGTCAGCGCATCGACCCCGCCGGCGACGACGACCTGCTCGGCGGCGAGCAGGATCCGCTGCACGCGCTCGCGGCTGCGGCGCTGCACTGGGGTGCGTCGAGCGCTGGTCGCGGAAAGGGGGGTCACCTGGCGGCTTGACGCGCTCACGGCGCCTACTATATAAACCCGAACCTGACTCAGGTTCAGAGTTCGCCGCCGCCGCCGGCCCCGCCCACAGGAGAGAATCGCCACATGAGCGCCGAGCCCCGCGACGACGCGCCCCGCACACAAGACCAGATCAGCCGCCGCCGCTTCGTCGCCGGCACGCTGGCGACCGGCGCGGCGGCGGCGCTTCCCTCATCCGCCGTGCTCCCCGACGCTCCCGCCGAGGCGGCGACGACACAGCGCACGAAGCGCCCGAGCACCCGCCGCGCCGACGTGTGCGTCGTCGGCGCCGGCCTCGCCGGCCTGACCACGGCCCGCAACCTCGTCAAGGCGGGCCGCTCGGTGGTCGTCCTCGAGGCCCGCAACCGCGTCGGCGGCCGCTGCTACAGCCTGCCGCTGGGCGCCGGCGCGACCGACGTGGCCAACATGGGCGCGACCTTCGTCGGACCGACCCAGACCCACATCAAGGCGCTGATGCACGAGCTCGGGATCGGCCTGTTCCCGGTCTACGCGACCGGCGAGCTGATCTGGTACGAGAAGGGCAAGGCGACGCCGTACACGGGGACGATCCCGCCCGCCACCGATCCGCTCGCCGCCGAGCAGCTCGGCACGGTGACCCTGCCGGCGATCGACCGGATGGCCCAGACGGTCCCGCTCGAGCGCCCCTACGACGCCCCCAACGCGCTCGCGTGGGACTCGATGACCGCCGACACGTGGGCGAGCCAGAACATCCTCACCCAGGACGGGCGCGATCTGTTCGCGCTGACCGTCGAGGCCGTGCTGTCGGTTGAGCCGCGCGACATCTCGTTCCTCTTCTTCCTGTTCTACGTCCACTCCGCCGGTTCGGTCAACGCGCTGATCGCCAACGCCGGCGCCGGCGGCGCGCAGGACTTTCGCGTCTCCGGCGGCACCCAGGGGATCGCGATCGCCCTCGCGCGAGCGCTCGGCCGGCGGGTGGCGGCGGGGCACCCGGTGCGCCGGATCGTCCAGGGCGCGCGGGGGGCGACCGTGTACGCGGACGGGCTCACGCTCGAGTGCAAGCGGGTCGTCGTCGCGGTGCCGCCGACGCTGGCCGGCCGGATCGACTACTCGCCTCCTCTGCCCGGCCTGCGCGACCAGCTCACGCAGCGGATGCCGATGGGCTCCCTGGTGAAGACGATCGCCGTCTACGACACCCCGTTCTGGCGCGGCCACGGCCTCAACGGTCAGGCCAACTCCGACCAGGGGCCGGTCAAGGTGTGCTTCGACGCCTCACCGGCCAGCGGCACCCCCGGCGTGATGCTCGGCTTCGTCGACGGCGAGGATGCGCGCACGCTGAGCGCGCTCCCGCTCGCCCAGCGCCGCACGCTGGTGCTCCAGTCCTACGCGCGCTACTTCGGCCGCGAGGCGCTCACAGCCCGCAAGTACATCGATCTCCCGTGGGACAACGAGCTGTTCTCACGCGGGTGCCCGGTGTGCGTGATGGGACCCGGGGTGATGACCTCCTACGGCCGCGCCCTCAAGGCGCCGGTCGGCCACATCCACTGGGCGGGGACCGAGACCTCCGACGTGTGGAACGGGTACATGGACGGCGCGGTGCGCTCGGGCGAGCGCGCGGCCGCCGAGGTGCTCGCGACGCTGTGAGCGGAGCACCGGCGAGGACCCGTGGCGAACTCGCGTTCGCCGGCCTCGCGGGGCAGGCGCACCTCCTCGCCCGCGGCGAGGTGTCCTCGGTGGAGCTCGTGCAGCGCTCGCTGGAGGCGATCGCCGCCACCCAGGGCACGCTGAACGCGTTCCGCTGCGTGCGCGAGCCGGCAGCCCGCGCGGAGGCCGAGCAGGCCGACCGCCGCCTCGCCGCCGGCGAGCGGGCCCCGCTGCTCGGGGTCCCGGTGGCGATCAAGGACGATGTCGACATCGCCATTCGCCTCCGCGCCGCTGAACCCGGTCCTCCGACGCGAGATCCACCGCCTCGCCGATGTGCTTGCCGGCCTCGGCCACCACGTGGAGGACGCCGAGCTGCCCTACGGCGTGTTCGGCGTCGGAGTGTTGCCGCGCTCGGTCGCCGGCGTCAGCGTCTGGGCCCGCCGGGTGCCCGAGCCGGCGGCGCTCGATCCCCGCACGCGCCACAACGCCCGCGTCGGCCGGCTGCTCGGCGGCCCGGTGCTGCGCGCCGCCCGCGCACTCGGTGGCAGATGGCCCACCTCTTCACGCGCTTCGACGTGGTGCTCACCCCGACCACCGCGCAGCCGCCGCTGCCCGTCGGCGCGATCGACCGCCTCTCGGACTGGGAGACCGACAAGCTGACGGTCGCCTCGTGCCCGTACACCTGGCCCTGGAACGCGCTCGGCTGGCCCGTCGTCAACGTGCCGGCGGGACTGACCGACGACGGCCTGCCGCTCGGTGCCCAGCTGCTCGGGCCTGCGGCCAGCGAGCCCGAGCTGATCTCGCTCGCCGCCGCGCTCGAGGACGCCGAACGGTGGCACGAGCGTCGCCCGCCGAATACGGTAGGCCACCAGACTCACGCAATCGAGGGAGACCCCGCCTGATGCCGACCGTCCGTGAAGCCACCTTCGACCTGTTCCGTGCTCACGGGATGACCACGATCTTCGGCAACCCGGGCTCGACCGAGCTGCCGATGCTGGCCGACTTCCCCGCCGACTTCCGCTACGTGCTCGGCCTGCAGGAGCTCGTCGTCGTCGGCATGGCCGACGGCTACGCGCAGGCGACCGGGCGCCCGACGAACGTGAACCTGCACACCGCGCCCGGCGTCGGCAACGCCGTCGGCGGGATCTTCAACGCCCAGGCCAACAAGGCGCCGCTGGTCATCACCGCCGGCCAGCAGCACCGCGCCCAGGTCACGATCGAGGCCAACCTCACCAACCGCGACGCCACCTACGGCCCCCAGCCGTACGTGAAGTGGAGCCACGAGCCGCCCCGCGCGCAGGACGTCCCCGGCGCGATCGCCCGCGCGATCCACCATGCCGGCCTGCCCCCACGCGGACCCGCGTTCGTCTCGATCCCGATGGACGACTGGCACGCCGAGGCCGACGAGGACCGGGCCCGGCACGCGATCGGGCGCACGGTCACCGGCCGCGCTGCGCCCGCCGAGTCGACCCTGGCCGAGCTGGCCGCACGCCTCGAGGCCGCCCGCAACCCGGTGCTCATCGCCGGCCCCGACATCGACGCCTCCGGCGGCTGGACCGCAGCGATTGCGCTGGCCGAGCAGCAGCGTCTGCCCGTGTGGGCGACTCCCGCGCCCGGCGGCGGCCGGATCGGCTTTCCTGAGAATCACCCGCAGTTCGTCGGCGTGCTCCCACCCGCGATCGGCGCGGTGGCCGAGACGCTGCGAGCGCACGACCTCGTGCTCGTCGTCGGCTCCTCGGTCTTTCCGTACTACCCATACATCCCTGGTCCGCTGCTGACGCAGGACACCGCGCTGGTGGCGATCACCAGCGATCCGGGCGAGGCGGCGCGCGCGCCGATGGGCGACGCGATCGTCGGCGACGTGGCGCTCGCTCTCGAGCGCCTGGTCGCGCTCACGGGCACCTCGGACCGGACGCCGCCCGAGCCGCGCCCCGCGCCGGGCGACCCCGCGGAGGCGGACCCGATCAGCGGCACCACCGCGATGGCCGCGCTGGCCGACGTCTGGCCCGAGGACGGGATCGCCGTGCTCGAGGCGCCATCGAGCACGATGGCGTTCCGCAACCGGCTGCGGCTCTCGCGGCCCGGGTCGTATTACTTCGGCGCCAGCGGCGGTCTCGGCTTCGGCATCTCGGCCGCGGTTGGGGTGCAGCTCGCGGAGCCCGAGCGTCCCGTGGTGTGCGTGCTCGGCGAGGGTTCGGCTCAGTACGGCATCACCGCCCTGTGGAGCGCGCTGGCGTACAAGGCCCCGGTCACCTTCCTCGTGCTGCGCAACCAGGAGTACATGATCCTCAAATGGTTCGCCCAATTCGAGCAGGTGCAGGGCGCGCCCGGGCTCGACCTGCCCGG
>DATMGZ010000222.1:0-11071 GCA_035555155.1 Solirubrobacteraceae bacterium
GACGGGACTCGAACCCGCGACCTCCGGCGTGACAGGACAGCGCTCTTTCGCTGCGCCTGGAACTCGCGTCCCTTGCGCCGGCACGGCCCTCGCGAGCGAGTCCGTCGCGGCCCGTCGGGAGCCCAAACGCACTCCGATACGACATAGCCCAGCGCCCTTGAGAACCGCCTCCAGCGTCCAAATTGGACGTTGTTGCCTGCTCAATTGGGCCCGTAAACGCCGATTTCGCGATTTACGGGCCCAAAAAGACCCTTGCAAACTGCTCGCGCTCAAAAGCAGAAGTGCGCGATTTACAGGACTTTCAGGTGATGGCGAGACCCGGACTCGAACCGGGGACACCACGATTTTCAGTCGTGTGCTCGACCGCCCGAGCCTCCGCTGGCTGACCTCGCGCCTAGACTCGACGCTGGCGCTCCTAGTGCGCGCGGACCGCGCGCGACGTGCGTCCAAAACGAGCCACGCCCCATCCATGCACTGCACCACGCCGGGACCCGGAGGATGCTGGTCGAAATGACGCGCCCTAAGTTGGCCTGCGTTGACTCGCCAGAGTTCGTCGTCCTCGCGGACCGCCCGCAGCCTCGAACCAATCGAATGGCTGGGAGCCGGCACGACGCGGCGAAGGAATCGCACCTTCCCGGCGGAGGACTCCCCCGACCTGCCGATCGTGAAAGCGCAATGAGAATCCCTTTCTCTGGACGTGCTACCAGCCGGTTGCGTGGCGGGTTTCGCGTCTGGAGCGTGACGGGTTCGTGGCTGGTCCGCTCGAAAACCGCCTCGAATGCGAGGGCTGCCACCACCGGCGATTTCGCCTGAAACACCCTGCAAACCCGACTCATTGGTGTCGCCTCTAGGGCTTGCTGGTCGCGGCCCGTCCCTACAGGGTGAGATATGGCGGGACCAGGATTCGAACCTGGGAAGGCGTAGCCATCTGATTTACAGTCAGACCCCTTTGACCGCTCGGGAATCCCGCCGGGGCGCGTGCAGTGTAGCGATGGCGAGGGCCCCCACGGGGCGGCCCTGAGCCGCTATGAGGCGTCGCGCAAACGCTGTGCTTCGGGCAGCGCTTCGAGCTTCTTGAGCGTGTGGTTCTCGATCTGCCGGATCCGCTCACGGGTCACGTTGAACGCGCGGCCGACCTCCTCGAGCGTGTACGGCCGTTCGCCGGCGAGTCCGAAGCGCATCTCGATCACCTCGCGTTCGCGCTCTGGCAGCGCGGCCAGCGCGCGCCGGAGGTTCTCCCGCCGCAGGTGCTCGGAGGCGAGCTCGAACGGCGACTCCGCGGTCTGGTCCTCGACGAAGTCGCCGAGCTCGGATTCCTCTTCCTCGCCGATCGGCTTCTCGAGCGAGATCGGCTGCTGGGCCATCCGCAGGATGTCCCGGACCTCGCGAGTGGTCGTCTCGAGCTCGCGGGCGATCTCCTCCGGCGTGGGCTCGCGCCCGAGCTGCTGGACGAGCTGGCGCTCGACGTGCACGACCTTGTTGAGCTTCTCGACCATGTGGACGGGGATCCGGATCGTGCGTCCCTTGTCGGCGATCGCCCGGGTGACGGCCTGACGGATCCACCACGTCGCGTAGGTCGAGAACTTGTACCCACGGCGGTAGTCGAACTTCTCGACCGCCCGGATCAATCCCAGCGACCCCTCCTGGATCAGGTCGAGGAAGGTGAGCCCCCGACCGAGGTAGCTCTTGGCGATGGAGACGACGAGGCGCAGGTTGGCCTCGATCATCTGCTGCTTGGCCCGCATGTCGCCACGCTCGATCCGCCGCGCGAGCAGCACCTCCTGCTCGGCCGTGAGCAGGTGCACGCGGCCGATCGAGCGCAGATACAGACGCAGCGAGTCGAGGCTCGGCTCGACGGTGAGGTCGAGCTCGACCTTCTTGCGCGTATCGGGACTCGGCTCGGCAGCACGCGCTGCGCTCGCCTCCACGCTGCCCGCCTCGGACTTCGCCGGTCGACCGTCGGCTTCGACAACATCGATCCCCTGCTCGTCCAGGTAGGCGTGCAGCTCCTGCACCTGCTCCTTGGTCACCTCGGCCTCTTCGAGGCAGGTGGCGACCTGCTCGAACGTGAGAAAGCCACGCTCGTGGCCTTCGGCAATCAGTGGTCGAAGGTCCTCCAACTCCGCGATCGGAGCCTCGTCACTCAACAGGACTACAGCTTTATCGCTCACGGCCCCTGAGCTCCTCCCAGACGCGCCTCGAGACCACCCATCACGGGTCGACTCCTCTCTCTCCAAACCCGGGCGGCGCAGCCTTTCGAGCCGATCCGACCAGGGCGGGAGTGATACCACAATTGTGGCCGTTGTCCAGAGTCCGCAGCGGCCGCGTGCGGCCGGAACTGGGCCGAGTCGAGCAGCTGCGACCACTAACCTTTCGGAAGTGATGTCCGCAGATCGTCCCTCGAGTCTCCCGGTCGTCGACGTCCAGGCGCAACTGCCGACGATCGGCGTGAGCCTGTCCCGGGTCGGCGTGACCAGCGTCGAGAAGGTGATCCGGCTGCGCCAGAATGGCTCCGAGCAACTGTTCTCGGCGCGGTTTGAATGCGTCGTCGATCTCGGCCCAAGCCAGAAGGGCGCGCACATGTCGCGCTTCGAGGAGGTCGTCAACGATGCGATCGGCGAGGTCGTCCTCGGCGAGTCGACCTTCAAGGCCGAGACGCTGGCCGAGCACATCGCCGAGCTCGTGCGCGGGCGCCAGCGAGCACGGCGGGCGGAGGTCACCGTCGAGGCGCGCTTCCCCGAGCACAAGCCGGCGCCCGTCTCCGGCATCCAGACGCAGGAGCTCTACACGCTCCATGGCGCGGCGATGGCCTCCGACCTCGGTACCCGCCGCGTGGTCGGCGTCACCGCGCAGGGGATCACCGCCTGCCCCTGCGCCCAGGAACTCGTCGCCGGCGCCGCTCGCGAGCGGCTCGAGGCCGAGGGCTTCGGAGCCGACGAGATCGAGCGGATCCTCGACGCGGTGCCGGTCGCCACGCACAACCAGCGCGGGCTGGGCACGCTGCTGATCGGATGCACCGAACTGTGCGACGACGAGATCGACGCGGCCGTCCTGCTCCAGATCGTCGAGCACTCGATGTCATCGGAGATCTACGAGCTGATGAAGCGCTCCGACGAGGCGCACGTGGTCGAGAAGGCCCACCGCCGCCCCCGGTTCGTCGAGGACTGTGTGCGCGAGATGATCGGGGGCGTGGTCGAGGCGTTCCCGAGCCTCGACGACCGCGCGTTCGTGTCCGCGCGCCAGGTCAACCTGGAGACGATCCACCAGCACAACGTCGTCGCCGAGCGCTTCGGCACCCTCGGTGAGGTCCGGCGTGAGCTCCGCACCGGCGAACCGACGCCGCTGCACACGAGCCGGCGGGCCTGGTTGGACGGTGCCGGCTGACGCTGATCCCGCGGAAGCCCCGGGCAGACGGACCACCGCGGCGATGAACCCCGCGGGCGAAAACGGGCATCATTGCTGATGTGCGTGCGATGGTCCTGGAGCGCCAGCGCGAGCCGCTCGCCGCGGCGACGCTGCCCAACCCCGAACCCGGCCCCGGTCAGCTCCTGCTCGAGGTCCGGGCCTGCGGCGTGTGCCGGACCGATCTGCACCTGCGGGACGGCGAGATCGACGCGACCCGGCTGCCCGTCGTGCTCGGGCATCAGATCGTCGGCATGACGGAGGACGGCCGCCGGGTCGGCGTCCCCTGGCTCGGATGGACGTGCGGCGAGTGCCGGTACTGCCTCAGCGGGCGCGAGAACCTGTGCCTGCGGGCACGGTTCACCGGTCGCGACATCGACGGCGGCTTCGCGGAGCGCACGGTGGCCGACGAGCGATTCTGCTTCCCCCTCCCCGAGGGCCTCCCCGATGAGCAGGTGGCACCGCTGTTGTGCGGCGGCCTGATCGGCTACCGGGCGCTGCGGATGACCGGCGACGCCGAGCGCCTGGGCCTGTACGGGTTCGGCTCCGCCGCGCATCAGATCTGCCAGGTCGCGGCCCACGAGGGCCGCCGCGTGTTCGCCTTCACGCGGGCGGGAGACGAGCGCACGCAGGAGTTCGCGCGCTCGCTGGGCGCCGTGTGGGCGGGCGCGAGCGACGAGAAGCCACCCGAGGAGCTCGACGCCGCGATCATCTTCGCCCCCGCGGGCGAGCTGGTGCCGACCGCACTGAGAGCGCTGGCGCGCGGTGGCACGGTCGTGTGCGCCGGCATCCACATGAGCGACATCCCCTCCTTTCCGTACGCCGACCTGTGGCTCGAGCGCTCGATCCGCTCGGTCGCCAACCTGACCCGCACCGACGCCCACGAGCTGCTGGAGCTCGCCCCCCGGGTGCCGGTGCAGACCCACGTCAGCGTCTATCCGCTCGAGCGAGCCGAGGATGCGCTCGCGGATCTGCGCGCGGGACGGTTTGAGGGCGCGGCGGTGGTGGTCCTGTGAGATGGGCTCCGCGCACGACCGCGCCGAGGCCCGCGAACGAAAACCCGTAGGGTTCAAGGTATGCCTCTTGTGCCCATGGTCATCGAGCGCACCGCCCGCGGCGAGCGCGAGTTCGACATCTTCAGCCGGCTGCTCAATGAGCGGATCATCTTCCTCGGCAGCCCGATCGACGACACCGTGGCGAACCTGATCGTCGCCCAGCTCCTGCACCTCGAGTCCGCGGACCCCGACAAGGAGATCTCGATCTACATCAACAGCCCCGGCGGATCGATCTACTCCGGGCTGGCGATCTACGACACGATGCAGTTCATCAAGCCGGAGATCCAGACGATCTGCATCGGCGTCGCGATGTCGATGGGGTCGCTGCTGCTGACCGCAGGTGCGCCCGGCAAGCGCTTTGCCCTGCCCAACAGCCGGATCCTGATCCACCAGCCCTCGGCCGGCTTCGAGGGTCAGTCCACCGACATCGAGATCCATGCTCGGGAGATCCTCAAGGTGCGCGGGCGCATCGATGAGATCTACGCCCAGCACACCGGGCAGACGATCGAGCAGGTGCACACCGACATGGAGCGCGACCGTTTCTTCAAGGCCGACGAAGCCGTTGCCTACGGCATGATCGACCGCGTGATCGAACACCACTAGTACGGAGGGAGTTCCTATGCCGATGGCCGAGCGCAGTGCGACGACGAGGTGGGAAGGGGACCTGGCTCACGGCAGCGGAGTGACCTCCGGCGCCAGCGGCGCCCTCGGAGATCTGCCCGTCACGTGGGCGTCTCGCACGGAGCGCTCGGACGGCAAGTCCAGCCCCGAGGAGCTGATCGCCGCCGCGCACTCGTCGTGCTTCTCGATGGCGTTCTCGAACACGCTCACCCAGGCCGGGCACGTCCCCGAGCGACTCGAGGTGACCGCCAAGGTCACCCTCGACATGGTCGATGGGGCGCCCACGGTCACGACCTCGGAGCTCACGGTCAGCGGCACGGTGCCCGGCGTCGACCAGGCGGCGTTCGCCGCCGCCGCCTCCGAGGCGGCCAAGGGCTGCCCGATCTCGCGCGCGCTCGCGGGCGTGCAGATCAGCGTCTCCGCCACGCTCGCATAGCTGAGCGGCAGGCAGGCCCTCAAGGGTAGCCGTCACGCCACGGCGTGCTCGATCGCGCCGAGGCGCTCGATCTCGATCCGGACCGCGTCGCCGGAGGAAAGGAACCGGGGCGGGTCCATCGCCATGCCGACGCCGCTGGGCGTACCGGTGAGGATCAGATCGCCCGGCAGCAGCGTGCACGTCTGGGCGACGAACTGGACCAGCTCCTGACAGCCGAAGATCAGATCCGAGGTCCGGGAGTCCTGGCGCAGCTCGCCGTTGACCCAGGTCCGCAGGCGCAGGTCCTCGGGGTTCGGGACCTCGTCCACCGTGGTGATCCAGGGCCCGAAGGGGCAGAACGTGTCGGCGCCCTTGGCGCGCGTCCATTGTGGCTCTCGCCCCTGCAGGTCGCGCGCGCTGACGTCGTCGGCCACGCAGTAGCCGCCGATCTGACCCGCCGCCCCGATCACGATCGTGAGCTCGCCCTCGTAATCGAGCCGGCGCACGATCTCCGGGCAGCGGACGGGGCCGCCGGGGGGCGCCACCGAGCCTCTGACCTTGACGAACACGATCGGCACCGTCGGCTGCTCGCGGCCGGTCTCGGCGACGTGCGCCGCGTAGTTGAGGCCGATCCCGTAGATCGCACCCGGCGAGGGCACCGGTGCCAGCAGCTCGACGTCGGCCAGCGGCCAGCTCTCGCCGCGCTCAGGCGGGGCGATGCCGGCGGCCAGGACGTCGACGACGCCGACGCCGCCGGCGAAGGCGACCACGCGATCCTCGATCACCTCACCGGCCACCGGGCCGGCGAATCCCGGGGGCAGGAAGGTCGCGAGCCTCACGCCCGAGAGCGTACCCGGGCACCGAGGTGGGCGCGCTCAGGCGCAGGCGTACTCAGGGGACGCCGACCGGACTCTCCGCCGTGCTCGTCGCCTCCACGTGCGTGACCGGCAACCCCAGCGCCCGGGTCTTGGAGACGAGATCCAGCCGCAGCCACCGCGACACGCGCCGGGGCAGCGTCGAGATGATGATCTCGTCGAAGTGGCCGAGGTTGATCGCATCGTGGATCGCCATCAGCGGCTCGGCGTCGCCGGCGCTGCCGGTGACCGGTTGCCCGGCAGCGTCGGAGAGCTTGGGCAGTGCCTCCGCGAGCACGCGGCTGGTCTCGTCCTCGCCGGAATCCTCCGGGTCCACCACCCGGTGCATTCCGTGGACGCTGCGTGGGACGACGAGGTGAAACGTGGCGCGGTCGCGCCGTGCGCGCTCCCTCACCGCGGCGAGGAGCGCGGGGGTCGCCGCGGTCTGATGGGCTACGACGAGGACGTGGGCCGGCTCGGACATGTACCACCTCCGGCAGAAGATGCAGGCCTTGCTGTGCGGCGAGTATCCCACCGTCGCGGCGCTGGGACAAGCCGCCCCGACGAGCGAGGACCACTAGCCGCTGCCGAGGTGGGCCAAGCTCTGGTGGCGCGGCGGCGGATCATCGATCACGAGTTGCGGCACCGTGACGAGGCGGTAGCCTCGGCGGCGCAGGCCGGTGATGATCGCCGGCAGTGCCTGGACGGTTTGGGAGCGATCCCCGCCGCCGTCGTGCATCAGCACGATCGATCCGGACCGGGCGTTGCTCAGCACGTTGGAGACGATCGCGCGGACGCCCGGGCGTCGCCAGTCCCCGGGATCGACCGACCACAGGATCATGAGCATCCGCATCCGCGCCAGCGTCTTGACCGTGGTGGCGTTGAAGGCACCGTAGGGCGGGCGCAACATGCGCGGGTAGGCGACGCCGAGTCGCGCCAGCCGCGCGGCGGCATCCTGGATCTGCGCGTGCTGGCCCGCGGCGCCCAGGCGGATCAGCCAGGCGTGATTCTCGGTGTGGTCCTCGATCGCGAAGCCCTCGCTGCGCTCGCTTCTCACCCCCCCGCCGAACGTCGGCACCTGCTGGCCGACGACGAAGAACGTGGCCGGAACGTGCAACCGCTCGAGGACGTGCAGGACGGAGGGCGTATACGGCCCGGGGCCGTCGTCGAACGTGAGCGCCACGTCTCGGCGCCGGCCGGTGCCGTGGGCCACGAACGGGGTGTAGCGCAGGACCGCGTTGATGGCCCGGTTCTCCCGTGTGATGAGGGCAGCCGCCGCGCTGACCCCGGGGTGGGCTTGGGCCACGTGAGGTGGCGCGAGCGGCGGGGCGGGTGTGCCGGCGCCGGCCGCGCGGGAGGCATGGGCCTCCGGACTCGCGCGGGGACCGCTCGGCCATGCGGCGACCGCGAGCGCGGCCAGCGCCGCCAGGACGAGCAGCGCCATGGGCACGAGCAGGCGTCCGCGTCTGCGTCGCCCCGGGCCCCGCCTGCGGCGCCGGCGCCCTGGTCCGTAGGGCGGATACGCCGTGTGCCTCGAGCTCGGCACCGTCACCACGCCCACCATAGCGGCAGCGCCCCGCGGCGACGCAAGCGCGCGCCCGCCACCGGACGGGCCGGCCTTCGGCCGCGCTGAGGCGTTCTGCGCTCAGCCGGCCAGACGGGCGGCGAGCCCGCGGGCACTCAAGTGGGCGATCGACTGAATCGAGATCTGGGGGTTCACGCCCGAGGCGGTCGGGAACGCCGAGCCGTCACACACGTACAGGTCGCGGACATCCCAGGTCTGTCCGGTCGGATCACAGGCCGACATCTCGGCCGAGCCGCCCATGCGAGCCGAGCCCATGATGTGGAACGAGCCGAGGCTGAACTGACCCGCGCCGTAGCCGGCGGCGTCGGCGTCGCGCATGAACTGGGCGCGATCGCCCGAGGTCCCGGGGTCATAGCCGACCCATTTGGCGTGTGAGGAGTAGATCCGCTTGGCACCCGCGGCCTCGAAGATCTGCGCCGCGCCGTCGATGCCGGTGCGCATGTGCCCGGCATCGAAGTCCGACAGCTTGTAGTTGACGATCGGCTCGCCGTCGCGCCCCACGCGGACCTCGCCACCGTCACGGTCGCGCAGCAGCAGGCCCATCGGGACGCTCGAGGAGATCGCCTGCATGAGGTCGAGATGGTGGCCCGATCCGCGCCACGGACTGAACGGGATGAACAGGTGGGGGTGCATCGGCGCGGTCTCGTACTTGAGCCCGTAGCCGTCGTGCAGGTCCCGGAACTGGTCTGAGTAGAGCGCCTGCATCGTCCCCTCCCAGGGCTTCAGCTCCTCGTCGAAGACGCCGAACACGACCCCGGCCGGGTGCAGCTTGAGGTGCTTGCCGATGTTCGCGTTCGAGAGGCCCGAGCGGCGCAGCAGCGCCGGCGTGTGCAGTGCGCCGCAGGCGGCGATCACCGCGCGCGAGCGGACCGTGAGGCTGTGGCCCTCGACGGTCTGGCCCTCCACCCCGCGCGCCGCGCCCCCCTCGACGAGCACGCGCTTGATCTTCGTGCGCACGATCATGCGCGTTCCGAGCGCATTGGCATCGGCGAGCCACGTCTTGACCACCGACTGCTTGCCCCCGACGCGGCAGCCGAGCCCGCAATACCCGCACTCCTTGCCCTGAGCGCACTGGCGCACGCCGCGGGGCATCGCGTCGACGTGCCAGCCGAGCTTGACGCAGCCCTCCTGCAGCTTCCGGTCCCGGGTCGAGGGCTCGTTGTGCTCCTGGTTGACGCCGAGCCGCTCGCAGACGGCATCCAGGCTCGCCGTGTAGTCCTCGGAGGTGAACGCCGGCACGCCGTGCGAGGCCCATTGCGCCCGGATATCGTCCGGGGTGCGGAACGAGGTCGAGTAGTTGACCACCGTGCCGCCGCCGAGGCAGGAGCCGGCGATCAGCGTGACGCTCTGGTCAACGGTCGCCGCGGGGGCGCCCATGTAGTAGCGCGTCAGCGCACCGACCTCGCTGCCGTCGAAGTCCTGATCGTCGTAGTAGTCCCCGGACTCGATCACGATGACGTCGCGGCCGGCCGCCGCGAGCACCGCTGCCGCGGTCCCGCCGCCGGCACCAGAGCCGACGATCACGACATCGCACTCGAGCGTCGTGTCACGATCGATGATGGTCGGCCGCAGCGTCTTGGGCGCGGCGCCGTCGAGCCTGCCCAGCGGGCCGTCGTAGCCGATCGCATCCCAGACCGGATTGCGGGTGTTGTGGGGCCCGGGCAGCATGTAGTAGAAGAGCAGCGCGCCCTTGCGCAGAGCCTGGAACACGGCCCGCTGCTGCGGCAGGCGCGACTCGCCCCATGACAGCAGCACCCGTTCGCGCTGCTCGGGCGGCAGATCGCTGAAGCGCTTGAATCCGGCGCCGCCGAGCGCGCCGACGACGGGGGTGTCCCACAACCCGAGCAGCGCCTGGAGCTGGCGGCGCTCGGACACGCGCGGGTTCTGGCCCACGGCGTCGATCACGGCATCCGCGACACCCAGCTCGCGAGCGCTGGGGAGCCCGTCGCCGGAGGGGCAGAACGTGTCGCAGATGTCTTCGAGCGCGGCGCGCTGGCGATCAGAGATGTTCATGCGCGCCACCCTATTAGAACAGGGCTTCCTGTTCGTCCAGCCCGGCCCCCGACCGCCGTCCCCGCGGCGAATCCTGGCCCAGGGCGGCGGCCAGGTCCTCGGCGATCGCCCCTTCGGAGCGCGAGGCCACGAGCGGCTCGTCGATGCCCTCGACGTGGACGAGCGTGCGGCGCCCGTCGCCGCGCGCCGGCGCCTCCAGCGGCACGAGCGCGTAGATCCGGTCCGCGCGCACGAACTTGCCGTAACCAAGTGCGACCAGCGGCGGCGTGGCCCGTGCCATGGGCTCAATCGTAAACCGAGACGCGGCGCGCTCAGCCCTCGCGGGCAGCGGTGCGCTCAGCCTCGCGGGTCTCGACGCAGCGGCACGGCGGCCGTGCCTGGGCCGCCAGAAGCGCGCCGATCAGGAACAGGCTCTCGTTGGAGCCGCCCATCGCCGGCGCGACGGTGCCCAGCCGCCCCTCCCTACTCGACGCCCAGAACCAGGTTCAGCCGACGCTCGAGCGCGCGGCCGAGAAGCTCGCGCACCGGGCCCTCCTCGAAGCGCTCGACGAGCGCGGCGAGGAAGCCCTCGATCACGAGCCGCTTCGCGGCCTCCTCGCCGAGGCCGTGGGAGCGCAGGTAGAAGAGCTGCTCGGGGTCGACCTGGGCGATCGCCGCGGCGTGCGTGCAGCGGACGTCGTCGGCCTGGATCTCGAGGCCGGGGATGGCATCCGCGTGGGCGCGCTTGGAGAGCAGGAGATTGCGCGACTCCTGGAACGCGTCGGTCTTCTGCGCTCCGGGATCGACGATGATGTTGCCTCGCCAGACGGCGCTCGAGCGTCCCTGCAGGACCCCGCGGAAGGCGAGGTCCGAGGTCGTGTTCGGCGCCGCGTGCTCCTGGGTGGTGTCGAAATCGATGTGCTGGCGCGCGTGGCCGGCGTAGGCGCCGGTGACGCGGGCGTCGGCGCCCTCCCCGCCGAGCCGGGTGTCCATCCGCACCCGGCCGCGGGCGGAGCCGAAGCCGAGCGCGACCCAGTCGAGCCGGCCGTCGCGGGCGATCTCGGCCCGCTGAGTGCCGAAGATCCAGCTCTTCTCCGACAGATCCTGGCCGCAGACGAAGCGGAGCCGGGCGTTCTGGGAGACGACG
>DATMGZ010000223.1:0-6589 GCA_035555155.1 Solirubrobacteraceae bacterium
GTACGCGGGCAACTGGCCGAGCGCGGCCGCTTCGTCGGGAGCCTCCACGACCCACCACAGGCGATGACCGCCCTGTGGGCAGCTCGACAGCGCGTCGCGGTGGCGCAGCGGGCTGGTGAAGCCGCGCCACGCCGCGAACACTTGCGCGCACTCGAGGGCCGTGTGATGGTGGGTCAGCAGGAAGGTCGGCACGAGCTGCAGACTGACGCCCACGGGCCGCGGCGAACATCGGGGAACCCCCTACTTCCACCCCCTCAATTCTCAGGGTCGCGCTCTCGCCCTACCGTCTCGGCAACGGCCACCCGTCCGGACACGCCGAGCTTGGCGAACACCTTCGACAGGTGGCTCTCGATCGTCTTCTCCGACAGAAACAGCTCCGCGGCGATCTCACGGTTGGTGCGCCCGCGCGCCACCAGCTCGGCGATCTCCCGCTCGCGGCCGCTCAGGCTCGCCAGGCCCGGACCGCCCGCGGCGCGGCGGCGGCGCGCACCCACGCGCCGCCCGAGGCGGCGCAACTCGCGCGCCGCCTCGTCGCGGAAGCGGACCGCGCCCATCGCCGCCAGCTCGGCCTCGGCCCGCTCCAGCCAAGCCGCGGCGCTCTCGACATCGCCGGCCGCCGCCGCCGCACGCCCCGCCACGATCCGAGCTCGTGCGGCCTGCACGGCGGCGCCCGCGTCGGCGGCGCGTCTAACGGCCCGCTCGGCCTGGTCCAGCGCGCGGCGCGCGTCGCCGCGGTCGAGCTCCAGCACCGCTCGGGCGTAGGCAACCGCGCCCTCAACGTAGCCGAGCCCGAGCGTCTGCGCCAGCCGCTCGCCGCGCGCCACCCAGTCCTCGGCGACGACGACATGGCCGAGGTCCAGCTCTGCGCGCGCCAGGATCGCGTACAGCCACGCGCGCCGGCCAGGCTCGACGTGCACGAACTCCGGCCCGCCGGCGTCGGCCATCGCCTCCAGGCAGCGCTCCGGCTCGCCGGCCTCCAGCTGCGCCGCGGCCACGTGCACGCGGGTCGCGCGCGAGAGCACGCTCTCGTCCAGGCCCCCGAGCAGGTCGACGGCCTCGGCGCCCGCGGCGCGGGCGCGAGGCAGCTCGCCGGCGATCGCCGCGATCCACGCCTCGGCAGTCAGCGCCCAACACAGGATCTGGCCGTTGCCCGACAGCCGAGCGGCCTCGACGGCGGCCTCGGCCTGGTCAAGACCCGCGCGCGGGCGGCCGGTCACCTCGTAGGCGTGCGCAAGGCCAATAGCCATCGGCGTCGCGAACTGCCCCTGCCCCGAGGCCCGCGACACAGCGATGCCGCGGCGCAGATGGCGGATCGCGTCGTCATAGCGCTCGGCGAAATACTCGGCGAACCCGAGGTAGTACGGCGCGTCGAGCCGAAGCGCGATCGCATCGTCGCCCAACGCGTCCAGCCGCGCGCTCGCCGCGACCGCCGCGACCTGCCCCTCGGCGATCCGGCCGAGCCCGAGCTCGGCGAAACACACCAGACTCTCGGCCACGACCGCCAGCGCCGGCTCGGCGAGCGCGATCGCGGCGTCCAACCCGCGCTGCGCCCACGCGTGCATCGTCGCGAAGTCGCCATCGTAGAGCGCGTCGGCGGCCAGCTCGACCTGGAGGTCCGCGGCGGCGGCCGACCGCGGATCGGCGACATCGTCCAGCGCGGCGACGAGCCGGCCGTGGGCCGCCTCGTGCCGGCCGAGCAGGTTCTCGCACATCACGCAGCCGGCGACCAGGCGCGCGCGCAGCGGGGCGAGCCCGTCGTCAGCCGCGGCCAGATCCAGCGCCGCCGCCAATGCCTGCAGCGCCGCCATCAGCTCACCGGTCGCGGCCTGGCTCTGGGCCAGCGCCACCAGCAGCCCGAGCCGCTGCCCGGCGGTCTCAGCGCTCTCGGGCAGCAGGCGCAGCGCGGCGGCATACCAGGCCGCCGCCGTCGCCGGCGAGCGCGCGGCTGCCGTCGCGCCCGCCGCGACGAGCACGTCGATCGCAGCCGCGTCACCGGGCTGGGCGCAGCGCTCCAGATGATGCGCGCGGGCCGTCAGCGATCCGCCATGCTCCTCCAGCACGCGCGCCGCGCGGGCGTGCGCGCCGAGCCGCCAGCCCTCGGCGGTCGCGTCATAAACCGCACGCCGAACGAGCGGATGGCGAAAGCGATAGCGGCGTGGCACCTCGGTCGGCGCCAGCAGCGCCGCGCCCACCAGCGCATCGAGCGCGGCCAGCGCGGGACCCTCCTCGAGCTCGGCCGCCGCGATCGCGACATCGAGCGCCATCGGGTCGCCCACGACCGCCGCGGCGCGGGCGAGACGCTGCGCGTCATCGGGCAGCGCGCGTACCTCCTCGTCGAGCGCCAGCGCGACGCTGCGCGGCACATCAGCCGCCGCGACCGACGCCCGCGACGCCGATCCGCGCGCCAGCTCCTGCAGATAGAACGGGTTGCCGCCAGACTGGACGAACAGTGCCTCCCGCGCGGGATCCGGCACGCCGTCGTCGAGCAGGCGGTCGGCCTCGGCACGCGTCAGGGCCCCCAGCGACAGCTCCACGACGGCGCCGTCGCGGCCGGCGCCGGCCAGCGCGTCGACCAGCCTAGGGCGCGCGGGCGCCGGCCGGAAGGCCACGACGAGCATCACCCCGCGACGCGGCGGCCGGCGCAGCAAGTAGGCGATCAACTCCAGCGACGCGTCGTCGGCCCAGTGCACGTCGTCCAGGGCGAACACGACACGGCCACTTGCGCCGAGCGCCTCAAGCAGCGCGCGCACCGCACGATGGGTCCGGAAGCGCTCGTCCTGCAGCCGACCCACACCGACGCCACCGAGCCCGTCGACGCCGGGCAAGACCGGCGCGAGCTCCCCAGCCTGAGCGCCGATCAAGCGCTCGAGGCGGTCGCTGCCCAGCGACGCCGCATAGTCGCCCAGAGCATCAACGACCACGGCGAATGGCAGATCCTGCTCCATCTCGGCAGCGCGCCCGCAGAGGACGAGATGCCCATGACCATCGGCTCTCGCACACAGCTCATCCAGCAGACGCGTCTTGCCGATGCCCGGCTCGCCGCTCAGCGCAACGATCGGCGAACCACGGCCCTCCAGCCGCACCAGCGCCTCGGCCAACGCCGCCAGCTGCCGTCGCCGGCCGATGATCGGCGGCTTCAGACCGACCGCGCTGACGGCATCACGGGTCATGGTGGCTGCGGGAGCGACTCTACGGAGAGGTGAACCCGCCGACACACGGATCTCGATTTAGCGGTTCATCTTGGAACTTCGCCGTCACACATTGTTGTGCGATAAGGATATCTAGGATCGCCTGCGAAGTCCTTGCCGACAAGCTGCATGGCGGAGGTGCCGCCCGCTGACCGACAGGGCGAAGACGCCGAGCACGAGGCCAAGCGCATCCGGGGCACCACGATAGCCCGTAAGTGCGAAAACCTTACGGACACCCCAAGCGCGAATACGGCGAGCCCGCCTCTCGGTCATTGCCGGCGATCGGGTGTCTCAACCCATCCGATGATTCGTCTCGCGGTCCGGGGCCTATTCGGCCCAGTGCTCGGGTCGTGTCGCCAGCCGCAAAGTAGCGTCTTCTAATTCTGCTTAGGCGCGGCGTTCCGTCCGGTCCACCGCATCTAACGCGCAGCTGGCCGGCCTTCAGCACCGCCGATCGGGCCGCGTCTAACAAGCTGGCCTGCGTCGACGACTCCGGAACGCCAGCATCCGCCACCGCCGAACCGCGTCTAACGCTTACCGTGCAATCTGCGCCGTTGCTACTGGAAGCCCTCGCGGTCGTCGCCGAGCGTGGAGTGTGGCCCCGGCGCGAACCGTGACGGGATTCGCTTCAACACCTCGCGACGGTGGCTGCTGCACGCGATCATCGCGCAGAGCTCGGCGTTGCCCTCTGTTTTCAGCGCTGGCGTACTCCGGCTGCTCGGTTAGCGCTCCGCGGAGCTGCTGATCGGCGCTGCGAGCTGGTCGCTGGGTTTGTACGCGGCTGTGGCCTGTCGGTGCGGGTGTTGGCGCCGCAGGCGCGAGCGGGGTCCGGCGCCGGCTGAGCGCCGGACCCCACTGTCCGTTAGTGCTTGACCGTGAGGATCACCGAGTTGGTGTGTCCGAGCAGGTTCCGATGGCTGTCGAACGCACGGAGAGTGATCAGGTAGCGGCCGCGCGCGAGGCGATGGCCGTTCACGTTCAGGTTCCAGCGGATCTTCAGCTGGCCCTTGTGGTGGTGACCCAGCGGGACGCGGCCTACGGCCCGAAGCACGAGCACGCGCTTGCCGTGCACGCGCCGGGTGCCGACGATCCGCTGGACGAGGATCCCGACGCTGTTGCTCTGGGCGAGATTGCCCTGGATCACGACGCCGGTGATCGCCGAGATGAGCGACAGCCTGCAGCTGCGGAACAGGATGCAGTTCGGACCGCCGATGATCGCCTGGCTGAACAGCCGCTGCGGGCTGCCGGTCGTCGTGAACAGGTCGAACGGTGCGTTGACCGCCGCGACCAGGCATGCCTGACCGTCGTTCGTGAACGGATCGGCCGTGCAGTTCGACGACAGCGGCACGCGGGCGTCAATCAGCGACGCGCGGTGACCGTGTGGCGAGAGGCCGATGCCGTCGGGGGTGTCGAGCACGAACACGCCGTTCTCGAAGTGCCCGACGAAGCCGCGGTTGCCGTCACCATGCGCCTCGATCCACGAGACGTACGGCACGTTCCCGAAGAACGTGATGTCGGGATGCGTCGAATCGCGGTTCGTCGGCGACAGCGGCTGACCACCGTTGAACAGCTCGAAATGATCACCGTTGACCAGCCTCGAGATGAAGATGGCGTGCTTGCCGTTGCCGGTGTCCTCGGCCCACACGATCCACGGCACCGTCGCGCTGCCGGGAGTCAACGTGCCGGTGGCGACACGCGGATCCTCAGCTCCCTGCTGCGGGTTCGCGTTCAGTGAGCACTGGTCCTCGGCTGTCGTGGACGTCGCGCAGTGGCCGAAGCCGGGCGGATTGCTCGAGGTGTCGAGCGGGTTGGTCTGCCCCGCCGTGCCGTTGCCGACGGCCTGCCAGTGGAACCCGCCGTCGGCGGTGTTGTCGCCGACGATCTTCGCCGCGAACACCTGGTCGTTGTTGCGCAGCCCCAGGTGGCTGTCGCCGACCTCGTACCAGACCGTCCACGCGACCTTGTCGTTCGCGCCCGTGAACGTGATGTCAGGCTCGATGCCGTCACGGCTCGGATCGGCGTTCAGGCTCGGATCACCGTTGGGCGACGAACCGCCATCAGCCGCAAGCCGATCGGCGCCGACCTGCTGCCAGCAGAACGCGCTGACGCTCGCCGCCGAGGACGGCTTGAAGCCGGTGCAGGGGTTGTGGAGCGTCGCCTGCTTGACGCCCTTGGAGACGATGATCTGGTCGTGGTTACCGGAGTTGTTGACGTTGCCGTCCTGCTCCTGCCACGCGACCCACGGCACCGGGTCGTTGCCCGGGACGGTGGCGCCGCCGGCGACCGACGGATTCTCCGCCTCCTTGTTGGTGTGGATGTTGAGCGAGGGAACCCCTGAGCCCCGGTCCTGTCCCTCCGGCACCCAGGTGTTCGCGGCGGCGTTGAAGCGGCTCGCGAAGATCTGCTTCTCGCCGCCGAGCGCCTGGTTGGGCTCGTACCACGAGTCCCACGGCACGGTACGACCCGCACCCGCGAAATCGATCGACGGGGCCTCGGCCACCGCGTTCGGGTCGATGTTCAGCGACTTGCCCTGAGTGACCCACTGGCCGTTCTTGAACGCCCGCACGAAGATCTGCTGCGAGCTTCCGGACTTCTGCTCGAACGTACCCCACGGAACCCGCGGGCCACCCGCGGTCAGCGAGCCGCCGACCACGTCGGACAAACCGGCATCCTGATTCGGGTCGATCCCGTTCGCCGGGTCGTTGTTGACCTGCGAGCCGACGAACGGCAGGCCGATCACGGTCGCGTATGCGCCGCCCGCGCACACCAGGCCAGCGACGAGCGCCAGCACTGCCACGCGGCTGATGCGAAAGAGTCTCATTGTCTTGCTTGCCTCACTGTCTGTTCCTGCATCGTGTGTGGTCGTTGGTTTCGTGCTACGCGGACAGCGATGGCGCCGGGCGCCACAACAGCCGAACGCGCGGGCGCGACACTGCCGCCCTGGTGCAACAGCTGGGTTGGTGGGAGCACAGTCCGGGATCGAACCTCCTCGGATTCGTGGTGTGTTGTGGTGTGGGTTGCGCGCTGGGCGCTGCGATCAGCCGGCGATCGCCGGCTGCGGTTTGATCAGATGCCCCAGATCGAGCCGATCAACCGACCTGAAGCCGCTTGAGCCGGAGGTGCCCAAGCAGTGCCGGCGTCGAGCGCGACGGGCCTGCGACCGCCCGTCGGCGATCGCGACTGCTGCGACTGGCTCTCCTCATACCTCGGCGAGCACGACCGCCCCCTCGAGTGGCAGGCTCTGATCCAGGGCGGCCAGGCTGGCGGCTTACGTACGCGGGCAACTGGCCGAGCGCGGCCGCTTCGTCGGGAGCCTCCACGACCCACCACAGGCGATGACCGCCCTGTGGGCAGCTCGACAGCGCGTCGCGGTGGCGCAGCGGGCTGGTGAAGCCGCGCCA
>DATMGZ010000224.1:0-6613 GCA_035555155.1 Solirubrobacteraceae bacterium
GGCACAGCAGGTTAGCTACGTGCGGATCGGATAACCGCTGAAAGCATCTAAGCGGGAAGCCGGCCTCGAGATGAGCTCTCCCATCCCCTAGAGGGAGTAAGACCCCTGGTAGACCACCAGGTTGATAGGCCGGATCTGTAAAGGCGGTAACGCCCTCAGGAGACCGGTACTAATGGGTCGAGGGCTTGACGGATATTTGATATCCGTGCATTGGCACTGTGTAGTTTTCAGGGCCCGCGGGGGCGGTCCCTCATCGGTTTCCGGTGGCTATGGCGAGGGGGAAACACCTCTTCCCATTCCGAACAGAGCCGTTAAGCCCCTCAGCGCCGATGGTACTTGGCCCGCAAGGGCCTGGGAGAGTAGGTCGCCGCCGGTTCTTACGTCTCACACGCCGCCTGTGCCTCACGGTGCAGGCGGCGTGTGTCGTTATCACGTGACGAGATGACTCCGGCAGGGCGTCACGGGCCCGGCGGGATCGGCGTGTACTGCCACAGCCCTTGATCGTGGGGCAGAGCGAGCCACTTCTGCGCGTCGACGCGTCCGAGCTCGATCAGCGCGCTGTGGAACTCGGGGGAGAAGAAGAGATAGGAGAGAAGCTCGCCCCGGACGGGGTCACGGCCGGCGTCGATCAGCTTCCCCAGCAGCGCCACGTCCCGCTGCTGCAGGCGCCACTTGAGCTTGTGCACGTTGCGCTCCCAGACCTCCACGCCCACACGGCCGATCGCGTACCGGTCGGTGGGGGCGACGAAGATGTACGGCACGGGCCGATACGGGCCGGCGGAGGTCGGCCCCGCGGCCGGGGGCGTCGGCGCGCACCCGAGGCAGCAGTTGATCGTGGCCAGCGTCTGGACGTCGTGGGCGAGCTGGTTGGCCAGCATCGCCTGCAGGATCAGGGCCAGGCCGTCGAAAACCTCCGGGCGGGTGAGCACGGAGTCGGGCGGGGGCTGCAGCGAGTTCAGGCCGATCACCACGACCCGCTCCGCGCCGAGCGTCAGGGCGGGCTTGATGGGCGTGTTGAGCTGGGCGCCGCCGTCGCCGTACCAGCCGCCGCGGCTAGCGGGCGTGCGGACCTCGACGGCCGGGAACAGGGCCTCGATCGCCGCCGAGGCCTGGATGTGCTCGGCGGACAATGGGGTGGAGGCGTAACAGATGCCGCGGCGCAGATCTGCGGCGATCGTGACCGGACTCCCGCCGCTGTCGTGGAAGACGACGCTGTCTCCGGTCGCGTACGACGTCGCCACGACCGCCGCGGTCTGGAGCGCCCCGGTCTCGACGTTGCGGGCCAACTGCGTGAAGTCGATCTGCGCCTTGAGGGTGGCCGCCTGCGGACCGGTGCCGAGCAGGCTCGTCAGCTCGGCGCCGGGAATCCCGATCAGCTCGCCGAGGTAGACGAGCGCGCGTGAGAGCTCGAACGGCGAGACGAGCGGCCCGAGCACGTCGCTCCAGCCGATCGAGCGCCAGCGCTCGAGCATCGACCCCGTGGCCGCCTCGGCGTCGAGGTGCGCTGTCGCCGCCAGCCAGGCCGTGTTGACCGCGCCGACGCTCGTGCCGAGCAACACGCCGGGACGCTCGCCGCTGCGCTCGAGCGCGGGGAGGAGAACCGACAGGGCGCCCGCCTCGTAGGCGCCGCGGGCGCCGCCGCCGGCCAGCACGAGGCCGACGTGCGGGTCAGGGCCGGTCATCGGGCAGGGAAGGGGGGCGGGCGATCGCGTGGCGGTGGCCCGCGAGGGCCTCGTCGACCGGACACGGCCGGGCGACGTGGAAACCCTGGGCGAAATCGACTCCGAGCGCCCGCAGCATGCGCAGGGTCTCGGCCGTCTCGACGAACTCCGCGATCGTGTCCTTGCCGAGCCCCTTGGCCAGCTGCACGCAGGCCTGGACGATGAGCTGGTCGGTCCGTCCCTCGGTCGCCGTGCGGATGAACTCCCCGTCGATCTTGAGGAAGTCGAACGGGATGTACTTGAGGTAGTAGAAAGAGCCGAAGCCGGCGCCGAAGTCGTCGAGCGCGAACTTGCAGCCGAGCCCACGGAGCTCCTCGGCGAACTCGCGCGCGCTCTGGATGTTCTCGACCGCCGCCGTCTCGGTGATCTCGAACACGAGCCGGGTCGGGTCGGCGCCGGAGGCCTCGATCCTCCGCTCGATGAACGCCAGCAGATCGGTATCGCCGATCGAGCGTGCCGACAGGTTGATCTCGAGCTCGACGCCCGCGTCCAGGCGCGGGTCGAGGGCGAGGTTGACCGCACGGTCGACGACCCACCGATCGATGCGGCCGATCTGGCCGAAGCGCTCGGCGACATGGAGGAAGGTTGCCGGCGCAAGCAGGGTGCCGTCGTGGGTGCGCATCCGCAGCAGCAGCTCGTACTTGACCACGGCCTGATCGCTGAGCCGCATGACCGGCTGCGCGTACAGCTCGAAGCCGTCGGTCTCGAGCGCCCGCTCGATCTGGTTGTGGAGCGTCATGCGCGCCGGCTGCCGGCGCTGGTCGGCGGCCGGCTTGACGTGCAGGGCGATCCGGTTGCGCCCGGCGCGCTTGGCGGCGAACATCGCCTCCTCGGCGTCGGCCATCAGTTGCTCGGGCGTCGCCTCGGCGTCGTCGATGACCCGCACGCCGATGCTGGCCGTCATCGCGAGCTCACCCCCGTCGATCGCGATCCGAATGCCGGCCTGGATCCGGTCCGAGAGGTCAGAGGCGAGCGTCTCGGCCTCCTCCTCGCCCCCCTCGTACATCAGCACGACGAACTCGTCGCCCGTGAGCCGGGCGATCACGTCCGACTCGCCCACCTGCGAGCCGATCAGCCGGCCGACGGTCGAGATCGTCTGATCGCCGACGCCGTGGCCGGCCAGATCGTTGATCTGCTCGAAGTGGTCGAGGTCGACGGTGAGCAGGGCTCCCGCGACGCCGTAGCGGCGGGTGCCGAGCAGATGGCGCTCGAGCAGTTCCAGGAAATGCGCCCGGTTGTAGAGCCCGCTCAGCGGGTCGTGGCCGGCCATGAACTGCAGCTCGCGCTCGTAGCGCTTACGCGGACCGACGTCCTCCACCTGAGCGATGAAGTGCATCGGGGCGCCATCGGCGTCGCGCACGAGGCTGAGGCTCACCGACACGTCGACCGGATGTCCCATCGCGTGCCGGTAGCGCTGCTCGGACTGGTGATGGTCGAGCCGGCCGGCGAGCAGGTCGCCGACGGCCTCCAGGCTGTGGGCGAGATCGTCCGACAACGTCAGCGACTGGAGATCGGAGGAGAGCATCGTCTCCTCGGACATCCCGACCAGCTCGCGCATCGCCCGGTTGACCTGCAGGTAGCGGCCGAGCGTGGGGGCCATGGCGCTGACGAGAGCGAGCCCCACGGGGGCGTTGACGAACGCGGTCCGGAACCGGTCCTCGGCCAGGCGCAGGCGCTCCTCGGCCGCCTTGCGCTGCGTGATGTCGGTGGCGAGGCCCATGAAGCCCACGATCCGGGCGGACGCGTCACGTCGTGGCGTCACCGTCAGCGACACCGGCACGCGGGTTCCGTCCTTGCGCACGTAGGTCCACTCCCGCGTCTCGGAGCGCCCGTCCGCCGCCGCGGTCACGAACACCTGGAAGCCGTGCGCGAGGCCGAGCTCGGCGGCGCGGTCGGAGATCTCGATCGGGTCGTGGAACAGCTCCGCGTTGGCGACGCCGACGACCTCGTCGGCCCGGTAGCCGAGCAGATGCTCCGCACCGCGATTGAACACGATCACGGTGCCGTCGCGCTCGCAGCCGATGATCGCGTGGTCGACGGCGGCGCCGAGGATGGCCGAGATCAGCTCGCGGTTCTCCCGCAGCGCGCTCTCAGCCGCCTTGCGTGCGCTGATGTCGCGGATCGCGACCGACACCAGCGTGCCGCCCTCGCCGCGCAGGGGGCTCAGCCTGATCTCGACCGGCAGCTCCTCGCCGTCGTGGCGCAGCGCCCGCACCTCGCGGTCCTCGCCCATGAGCCGAATCTCGGGGTGGGCGAAGAACTCCGCCCGCAGCGCGCGGTGCTCGTCGCGGAAGCGTGCCGGCAGCAGCTGCTCGACCGGCAGGCCGACGAGCCGCTCCCGGGGATAGCCGAACAGCGTCTCCGTCTGCCCGTTGACGAGCGTGATGATGCCGGCCCGGTCGACGATGACGACCGCGTCGGGAACAGCTTCGAGCAGGCCGCGGAAGCGGGTCTCGCTCTCGCGCAGCGCCTGTTCGGCGTGGTGGCGTTCGGTCAGCTCGCGCGTGACCTTGCCGAACCCGAGCAGCCGGCCATCCGTGTCGCGGACGGCGGTGATGACGACGTTGGCCCAGAAGCGGCTCCCGTCCTTGCGCACGCGCCAACCTTCGGCCTCGATCCGCCCCTTGCGCATGGCCGCCTCGAGCTCCGCTTCGGGGTGACCGAGCGCGACGTCCTCCGGCGTGTAGAAGCGCGAAAAGTGCTCGCCGATGATCTCCTTGTGCCGGTAGCCCTTGAAGCGCTCGGCGCCCGGGTTCCAGCTCGCGACCCGGCCGTCGGGGTCGAGCATGAAGATGGCGTAATCGGACACCGCATCGACCAGCAGGCCGAGCCGTTCGTCGCGGCCGGCGGCGGACTCGCCGTGGGCCACCTGCCGCACGATCGCGGTGACGCCGACGATCGTTTCGTTGTCGGGGCCGGCGCGCATCGGGCGAACCTTGAAGTCGAACATCGTCCGCCGGTCGGAGGCCGCGAGCGACAGCGCATCCTCCTCTCCCTCGAGTGCGGCCGTGAACGCCGCCTCGAGCCGGTCACGCTGCTCGATCGGCAGCGCGTCGACGAGCGCCCGCCCCAGCATCAGGTCGGCGTCCCACCCGAGGTCGGCGATCGCGGCCCCGGTCACCCGCGTGAGCCTGAGCTCACGGTCGGTGCACAGCACGCCGACATCGCCGAGAACGTCGAGGGTCAGCGCGAGCGTCTGCTCGGCATCCCAGATGCGATCGGCGGGTGCCTTCGCTGAACGTCGCTTTTGGCTGTGTCGCTCGGGCATGCTGCCAGCGGTCAGGCGCGATTTGCGCGCCACAACGAGTGCTCTGTACCTGTCGGTCTCGTCCAGGCCCAGTTCGCCCTCGACAGACGTGGCCTCGATCCCCGGGAAAGGATCTGCGTCGCCTGACTCCGCGCGCAATGTTGTCACAACCTGGGGCACGGTCAACAATTGCGGCTTTTGCTGCGTGATCTTGCGGGGGCGCACGCCGCTCCCACGTCCTCGAGGAGCCGTTTCCGCGCCCCGCGAAGGCGCCGGCGGCAGGTGTTGTGCGAGCGCGCCGTGGCGCATATGGTTCGGGCATGGCATCCACAGATCTCTCGGGCCTGCGCGGCAGCCGGATCCTCATCACCGGCGCAGCCCGCGGCATCGGCGCGGCGCTGGCCGAGAGGCTGGCCGGTCATGGCGCCAGGCTCGCTCTCGTCGGGCTCGAACCCGACATCCTGGCCGACGTCGCAGACCGCTGCGGCGAGGGCACGTTCATCGCCGAATGCGACGTCTCCGACCACGAGCAGGTCACCCGTGCGATCGACGACGCGGCCGAGGCGCTCGGAGGCCTCGACGTCGTGGTCGCCAACGCGGGCATCGCCACCGGGGGCCCGCTCCGCAGCCAGGACGTGCGCTCGTGGGAGCGCGTGATCGAGATCAACCTGCTCGGCGTCATGTACACCGATCGGGCCGCGCTCCGGCACCTTGAGCGCAGCGGCGGCTACCTGCTCAACATCGCCTCGACCGCGGCCGTGCTGCGCGGCCCGGGGATGACCGCGTACTGCGCCGCCAAGGCCGGGGTGGAGGCGCTCAGCGACTGCCTCCGGATCGAGGAGAACGCCCTCGGCGTTCAGGTGGGCGTGGCGTACTTCCTGTTCCTGGACACCGACATGGTCAACGACGGCGAGCGCGAGATGCCGTTGATGCAGCGGGTCAAGGGGGACATGCCGCGTGTGCTGGCACGCACCTACCCGCTCCCGCCCGCCATCGACGAGGTCGTCGCAGCGATCGCCGAGCGCCGCCGGCGGGTGTCCTACCCGCGCTGGTTCGTGAAGACGATCGCCCTGCGCCAGCTCGTCGCCTCGCGGCTTGCCGAGCGCACGGCGGGCAAGCGTGTGCCCGAGGCGATCCGTGAGCACGAGC
Organism: Solirubrobacteraceae bacterium; assembly: GCA_035555155.1. Classification (GTDB taxonomy): domain Bacteria; phylum Actinomycetota; class Thermoleophilia; order Solirubrobacterales; family Solirubrobacteraceae; genus Palsa-465. The sequence continues at coordinate 6,118 of DATMGZ010000224.1, forward strand.
GCCTCGTCGCCGAGCGCGGTGCGAGCGCTGCCTCGGCGAGCGAGCGCACGCGGGAGCTGGCCGGCCTCTGATCAGGGCGTGGCGGTCGCCCCGGGTCGCGGTGGCGCGGGCGCCAAATGGGCTCGCGCGGTGGCCTCCGCCGGCGATCAGGCGCGCCCGCCAGACGCCGTTCCAGCGCAGAGCGCCGATCCCGCGACGACTGCGGCCATCGCCGGCGAGCGGAGCAGCGCGACTCGGATCGCGAACACGGAGATCGCGTCTGAGCACGCATGGCGCGAAGTCCGAGTCGGCCGGTCAGCAGGCCGCCGGGTGATCCGCAGGCGGCGCTCGCCAGCCATGCACCCACTTCTTTGACACGCTCCTCATATGGAGGAACGTCTGTCAAGTGAGCAGCGTTGAATGTCCCCCTCGGTGCGGTCGTTTCGGGGGTGGTGAGACGGGTTGCTCGGGTGGGGAGGCGTCGGGCGAAGTTCTCGACGTCGGTCAGTCTCATATG
>DATMGZ010000225.1:0-2053 GCA_035555155.1 Solirubrobacteraceae bacterium
CTACATCGGCGGCCGGCAGGCCGCGGTCAACAGCCACCGCGCTTACCACGACACCCTGACCGACCTGCCGAACCGACGGCTCCTCGCCGAGCACCTCAGCGCGGCACTCGCGGGCGCCACGCAGGAGGATCGCCCGCTCGCCGTGATGATCCTCGACCTCGATGACTTCAAGGGGATCAACGACACGCTCGGGCACGACTTCGGCGACCTGGTGCTGAAGGCGATCGCGGGCCGGTTCGACGACGCGCTCGGTGACGGTGCCATTCTCGCCCGGCTCGGCGGCGATGAGTTCGCGGTCGTGATGGACGGCACCGGTGCGCAGGCCGGCCAGGCCGCCCAGCGACTGGTCACGGCGCTCGCCGACCCGCTCCGGGTCGAGTCGCTCGCCGTTCAAACCGCTGCGAGCATCGGCATCGCGTGCTTCCCCGAGCATGGGACCACGGCGCCCGAGCTGATGCGTCACGCCGACGTGGCGCTGTACTGCGCCAAGGCCTCCGACGTGTCGATCCAGACGTACGCCGAGGAATACGACGAGTACAGCATCGACCGGCTCGAACTCGCCGCCCAGTTGCGCCGCGGCATCGAGCGCGGCGAGCTCTCCGTGCTCTACCAGCCGAAGGTGGCCCTGCACGGCCGGGCGGTACCGGCGGTCGAGGCACTCGCCCGCTGGGACCACCCCCAGCTCGGCTGCATCGCACCCGACGGCTTCATCCCGCTCGCCGAGCAGACCGGCATCATCACGCTGCTGACCGAGCGCGTGCTCGACGCTGCGCTGGCCCAGTGCGGTGTCTGGCGCCGCGAGGGCATCGACGTCCACGTATCGGTCAACGTGTCGACGCGGACGCTGCTCGACCACGATCTCCCGCCGATGATCCGGACCCTGCTCGACCGCTACGACCTGCCGCCCTCGGTGCTCGAGCTGGAGATCCCCGAGCGCCGCATCATCGCCGACCTGCGTCGGTCGAGGAGCGCCCTCGACGAGCTGCGGGCGATGGGCGTGAGGATCGCCATCGACCAGTTCGGCACCGGCTCCTCCACGCTCACTCAGCTCCAGGAGCTTCCCGTCGACGGCATCAAGATCGACCGCTCCTTCGTGACGCGCATGGAGACCCACGACGACGACGCCGTGCTCGTCCGCTCGATGATCGAGCTCGGCCAGAACCTCCACCTCCGCGTCACCGCCGAGGGCGTCGAGAACGAGGACACCAGCCGCAGCCTGCGCGAGCTCGGCTGCGACTTCGCCCAGGGCCTGCACGTCGGCCGGCCGCTGATCGCGGCGGAGTGCCGCGATTACCTCGAGCGCCTCTGCGCTCAGGGCGTGCTCGCCGGGGCGTGAGGCCGCACGCTCAGCGGCTCCGCGCCGCTGAGCATCCTGCGTTTGGGTGAGTCACGTCGGAGGGCCACGCACGGCGAGGCCGGATGTGCCTGGACGTACTCAGTAGCAACTACCGGGCGGCTCGGTGCTTGGGGTGCCGACACTATGTATATGGCCGCGGAACCATCTGCACGGAGGCTCGCCGTAGGCGCGTCGGAGCGCGGAGCTGACCTCATCGACCGGCGCCGGCAACCGACGCCGTGGAAGGTGCACGTCGCCGTGGTGCGAGCGCACATCGCGCTGGTGCTGCTGGCGACCGCGGTGGCGGTCGCAGCCGCCGCCATCTACGTCGCGCAGGCGCCACGTCGCTACGAGGCCCACGCCCAGTTGCTCGTGCGCAACATCGCGCCACCCCCCCCCGGCCTCACCGGACTCAACCTCCTGGGTGTAACCGCGCAGCCCGACCGCGCCGTGGAGACCGTCTCCCTGCTGGCGATGTCCCCGCGTGTCGCCGGCTACGCCTCGGCCGCGCTCGGAGGACGTCCGTCGACGAGCGTGATCAGGTCGGACATCGTCGCGGTGCCGGTGGCGAATGCCGACGCGGTCAACATCACGGCGACAACCGGTAGCCCAGAAACCGCCGCGGTCGTCGCGAACGCCGTGGCGGCCGAAGTCCTGACTGCGCGCGCCCGAGACCTCGATCCAGCGCTGGATCGCCTGATCGCCAATCTGCGCCAG
>DATMGZ010000226.1:0-12053 GCA_035555155.1 Solirubrobacteraceae bacterium
GTCCGCATCACGGTGACCGGCAACCCGGCCAACACCAACGCCCTGATCGCGATGACCAACGCGCCCGACATCCCCCGCGAGCGCTTCTCGGCACTGACCCGCCTCGACCATAACCGCGCACTGGCACAGCTGGCTGCCAAGACCGGTGTCAGCGTCACGGACATCCGCAAGATGACGATCTGGGGCAACCACTCCGCGACGCAGTACCCCAACATCTTCCACGCCAAGGTGAAGGGTCAGAACGCCGCCGAGGTCGTCAACGATCAGAGCTGGCTGGAGAGCGATTTCATCCCCACCGTGCAGAAGCGCGGCGCGGCGATCATCGAGGCGCGCGGCGCATCGAGTGCCGCCTCGGCCGCCAACGCCGCGATCGACCATGTGCACGATTGGGTGTTCGGGACGCCGGAGGGTGACTGGGTGTCGATGGCGATTGCCTCGGACGGCTCCTACGGCGTCGACGACGCTGTCATCTCGAGCTTCCCGGTCACCACCTCGGGCGGCACCTACGAAATCGTCCAGGGCCTCGACCTCGACCACTTCTCTCGCGCCCGCATCGATGCGACCGTCGCCGAGCTCGGCGAGGAGCGCGACGCGGTCAAGGATCTCGGCCTGATCCAGTGAGTGTCAGGCACTGACACGGCCCGCGCCGCCGATTCCGGCGGCGCGGGTAAAGAAGTCAGAGGCTGACGCATGGCCCGCTGCGGCCTACGAGCTCGATGCGACCGGGTACCAGCCCTGGCCCTCCCGCCGGATCGACCCGTCGGAGACGAGCTTCGGCATCACCCGGTACAGATAGTTGGGCTGAATCTTCAGCGCGTCGGCGAGCTGCGGGATGGTGATTCCCGGCTGAGCCACGACGAGCTCGAGCGCCTGATTGGAGCGGGTGTTACCGCCGCGCCGGCCGCGGGGGCGACCGGGGCGCCGGGTCGCGCGCCGTGGCGCACTCGACGCTGACCCAGAACCCGGCGGGCGGCCGGGACCACGTCGAGAACCAACGAGTGCCGCCCGTGCTGCTTCCAGCTTGGCGGTCTCCTCCTTGAGCTCGCGCAGACGCTCGTCAATGTCCTTGACCGTACTGTCAACGAAGCCAGCCAACGCGGCCTCCTCTAGCTTTGCAGTGAAAGTTCAGGGGGAGAAGATACAGAGGTGACATCGGCACGCACGCCGGTCGGGACAATCGACCGCGCGCAGGCACGACACGATTGACAGTGCAACGAGCCGTCAGCTGCGTTCGGCGAGGGCCTTCAACCGTTCCAACGACTTGTGCGCCTCGCGCTCGGAGAGGCCGCCGACGAACACCCTGCCGGCCATGGCGCCGAGCCGCCCGCCGGGTGTCGTGAACTCATTCGTGTAATCGAACCTCGTCGCACCGTTGTTGTCACCGGAGAGCTCGTACCGGGTGAGTGCGCGGGAGTGCGCCGGCCCGTGCCCCTCCCACTGAGCCCGATTCGGAGCGCTCACGTCGGTGAGCGTCCAGCTCACCTTGAACGTGACTCCGCGGATGTGCATGCTCTGTTCCATCGTCGCGCCCTTGCCCAGGGGCTTACCGGAGACGTCGCCGAGGGCACGGTGGATGGTCACCCATTCACCGAGACGGTCGGGGTCCATCACGATCTCCCAGACGCGTTCGATCGGCGCATCGATCTGAATGGCGGCGTTGACGAGGCTCATCGCGGGGCGCAGACACTAACGTGGTTCATGATCGCTGGGGGCGGCCTAACGGGCGGCCAGCGCCTCGGTCGCTTCCCAGTCACGGAGTGCCCGCTCGATCGCCGCATCGAGTCGGTGCATCCGTACCCCCAGCAGTGCCGGTCCGCGATTGTCGCGCGGCAGCAGGTCCTCGCCCAGGCTCTCCATCAGCGGTCCGACGAGGGCGTGGTCCTCGCCGGCGATCATGGCCGAGAGCCGGCTGGCGATCGGGGTCAAGGTGAGGTGCTTGAGTGACAGCGTGGGCCGGCCCACGAGCATGTGATGCCGGATGCGGTCGATCAGCTCACCGTAGGAGACGACATCGGGTCCGGCGAGGTCGAGCGACACGCCGCTCACCCGATCGCTGCTCGCGGCGCGGGCCAGCAACTCGACCACGTCGCGCTCGTCGATCGGTGCGGTGACGTGCGTGCTCCACGCCGGCACGGCGAGCACCGGCATCCGCTCGACGAGGCGCACGAGCAGCCGGAACGAACGCGACTGGGCGCCGATCACGATCGAGGCGCGGAAGGCCACCGAATCGGGGACGGTCCCGAGCAGGACCTGCTCGACCGCGAGCCGGCTGGCGAGGTGGCGTGAGACCGGGCCGCCGGCGGGGACGAGTCCTCCGAGGTAGACGATCCGGCCGACGCCGGCCGTCCGAGCGGCGCGGGCGAAGTTCTCGGCCGAGCGCAGCTCGCGTGCGTCGAAGCCTCCGTTCGTGCTCGGCTCCATCGAATGGATCAGGTAGTAGGCGACCTCGATCCCCTCGAGTGCCGTGTCGAGGCCGCGACCGGAGATCGCGTCGCCTTCGACGAGGTCCACGGCGAGGCCGGGGTCGACCGTCGCGGTGGCCGGGTTGCGGGTGAGACCCCGGAGCACGTGGCCGTCGCGCCTGAGGCGGGGCGCAAGCCGTGAGCCGACGGAGCCGGTCACGCCGGTCACGAGGATGTTCATGGTCAAGAAAATACGATGACGTCGAGCTCGCGCGGCGAGTGGACACCGCGTATGGAGCGCTGCTCGATGTCTGATGTCCGGCTCGGGCCCGCGGCAAACACGACATTCGCGGGTGGCGAGGACGATGTCAGGCCCAGCTTGCGGAGGGCTTCGGGGACGCTCGCGACGAGATCGCCCTCGGCCAGCAACGCGATCTGGCGCGTGGGGAGCAGACCCGTGGCCCGCGGGCGACCGGCGCGGTGGGCCCAGCCGATCGCGCCGGTGCTCTGCACGCCGACGTCGGCGACGATCAGCGAGACATCGGCCTCGGCCGGCGGCGCCTCCCGGGCGGCGATCGCGTCGAGCGTGCCGTCGTGCCAGCGGGCCACGGTGCCCTCGCCGATCAGCTCCCGGGCCACGGTCCGCGCGGCGTCCAGCGACTCGGCGCGATGCAGCCGTCCGCCCGCCTCGGCGAGCAGCCGCTCGAATTCGTCCAGTCGGTCGGCGTCAGCCACGGCGGCGCCGCCAGCGGGCGTGGAACGGCTCCGGATCCGGGCCGAGCGCGTCGCGCCCGTCGGTGAAGTGGCTGAACGGGAACGGCGCCCGCGTGTGCCAGCCCCCGTCTTCGTGCTCCCGGGCGATGGTGGACCACAGCGGCGCGAGTGCGCGACCGGCGGTGGCGGCGGTCGCCCGATACGTGGCGGGTCGCGACCACAGCGCCGCCCAGGCCCGGAACAGCGCGCCCTCGGGGTCGGGCCGCCGGCCGGCCGCGGCGCTGTTCGCGACGGCGGCTCGCGCCCGGAGCATCACCAACTGGTCGTCGAGCGGAATCTTGACCGGGCACGCCTCCACGCACGCGCCGCACAGGGATGAGAACCAGGGCAGCTCGGCCGTGTCCGGCGTGAGTCCCTCGAGCAGCGGCGTGATCACGGCCCCGATCGGTCCGCTGTAGGTGCTCCCGTAATGGTGACCGCCGACCTGCCGATAGACCGGACACGCGTACATGCAGGCGCCGCAGCGGATGCAGTGCAGCGCCGCTTCGAACTCGGTGCCCTGGATCGACGAGCGGCCACCGTCGAGCAGCACGAGGTGAAGCTGCTCGGGTCCGTCGTCGCCGTCGCGGGCGGGGCCGGTGATGTAGGACGTCGACGCGGCCGCGGGCACGCCGTGAGCGGCGAGCGGCAGCATCTGCACCAGGTGCGCCGCCCCGTCCCAGTCGCGCACGACCTTCTCGATCCCCATCACCGCGATGTGTACCCGGGGGAGCGCGGTCGAGAGGCGGATGTTGCCCTCGGACTCGACCAACACCAGCGTTCCCGTCTCCGCCACGGCGAGGTTGGCCCCGGTGATCCCGACGTCGGCGGCGAGGAATCGCGGCCGCAGGACGTCGCGCGCATGGTCGACGAGGCTGCGCGTGTCGTCGGGGTCGAGCGTGTGCCCGGACTCCCGGGAGAAGAGCTCCGCCACCTGGGCGGCGCTCAGATGGACGGCCGGGGCCAGCAGATGTGACGGACGGTCGCCCATGGCCTGCACGATGTACTCGCCGAGGTCGGTCTCAACGGCGTCGATCCCGGCCGCGGCGAGGGCGTCGCCCAGCCCGATCTCCTCGCTGGTCATCGATTTCGCCTTGACGGCGCTCCGCGCGCCCACCTCGCGGCAGATGCGGATCACGTGCTCGCGCGCGTCCGCCGCCGTGCGCGCGCGATGGACGTGGCCGCCGGCCGCGCTCACGCGCCGGCTCAGGAGGTCGATCAGCTCGTCCATGTGGCCGACCGCGTCAGCCCGCACCGCGCGGGCCTGCTCGCGCCACTGCTCCCAGTCAACGCGCGCCCGCGCCACGCCGCGCTGCCGGGCCCAATTCCCGGCGGCGCGATGGAGGTTGAGCGAGACGCCGGCATCGGGCTCGGCCTGCGGATGCTCGTGCATGTGCGGGCTCACAGCCGACCGTCGGGCTCGAGCAGGTCGACGAGATGGTGCACGGCCAACGGAAGCCGGCGGCGCCGGGCGCGACCCTCGAGGTGCATCAGGCAGCCGACGTCGGTGGAGACGATCGCCCGGGCGCCCGCCGCGAGCGCCCGGTCGAGCTTCTCGTCGGCCATCGCCACCGAGACGTTGCTCATCTTGAGCGAGAAGGTGCCGCCGAACCCGCAGCAGAGGTCGCCGCGCTCGGTCTCCACCACCGTGCAGCCGGCGACGCCGCGCAGCAGCGCGAGCGGGGCGTCGGCCACGCCGAGGCCGCGCAGGAGGTGACACTCGTGGTGGTAGGCCACCGGGACCGGGGCGTCGTCACGGGAGCCGGGGTAGCGGCCGCCGACGTCGGATCGGCCGAGCACGTCCACGACGAAGCTGGCCAGGTCGGTGGTCCTCGCACCGAGCGTCCGGGCCAGATCCCGCTGCCGGGGCGCGGCGTCGGCGAACAGCCTCGGGTAGTGGTGGCGGACCATGTGAACACAGGAGCCGAACGGCGCCACGATCGGGCCGTCGGTCTCGGCGAACGCGTCGAGGAAGTGGCCGGCGACGGTGCGCGCCGCGACGGGATGGCCCGAGTTGAGCGCGGGCTGCCCGCAGCACGTCTGCTCGCGGGTGAACGCGACCTCGCATCCGAGTCGCTCGAGCAGGGCGACCGTGCGCTCGCCGACCTCCGGGTAGAGCAGGTCGACGAGGCAGGTCACGAACAGCTGGACGCGCACTCCGGAGCTGGGCTCGATGACCACCGGTTGAAACCTACGGAAAATGCGGGCGGTTCCCGTGTCGGCTGACAAAAGTCCCGCTCTTTGGTGGTTTCCGAGTTCGGCGGAAGTTCCTGCGTTTTCCGAGATTCACCATTGCGCGAGGGGGGCGAATTCCGCTTTGATGGCTGCAGTCGTAGGTCGAAACGCAACCAGGGAACAGAGGTCGAGCACAAGCATGGTAACCGAGCGCACCGCTGCAGCGAAGGCGAGCTGCGAGAACTGCTTCTTTCACCAGAACCTCCTCTGCGCGCTCTCGGAAGCCGGTCCGTGCCCCACCTTTCGCCCGGCCCATCCCGACGGTCTGCGGCCGCCGAGCCAGATGCGGTTCGTGTTCCGCCAGGAACGCCGGCTGCAGGTGGCGTGGGCGTTCCCCTCGCCTCAGGAGCAGGTTGCGCTGCACGCGTAGGTGGACTGCGGGGATCGCTCCCGCCGGATGCGCCCCGCCCGGGCCCGGCGGGCGCGGGCGCATCCGGCCCGCCCGACCGATATGTTTCGCGCCATGTACTGGCCGCTGATCGGCGCCTTCATCGCCTTCGTCCTCCTGGCCGTGTTCATGGGCTGGGTCTTGGACCCGAAGCGCCGCGGCGGGGAGCAGGGCAACGACCACCACTAGTTGGACTCGGTCTCCGCGGGTGCGGCGGCCCGCTCCCCCGCCGTGACCTGCGCCGCGGCGACCCGGACGGCGGCCGCGATGACCACGTCGTACTCGCGCTTGACGTCGTCGCGGTCGGCGGCCTCCGGGATCGACTCCTCGCTCGAGCGCAGGAGCATCGCGGCCTGATCGAGCAACAGCTCGCGTCGCTCCACGGTGGTCGCCTGCTCCATGATCTTGCTCAGCGCCTCGAGCTGGCGGATCATCACCGCGGGCATGCCGCGACCGGCCTGCCGGATCTTCTCGAACGCGCGCTCGACCAGTCGCGCATAGGACACGTGTGAGGTGATGACGCGGACGTAACCGTGGCTGTCCCGATGCACACGCGTCGGATGCCAGCCGCTCGCGACCTTGCACAGGCTGTCGCCGAGCCAGTCGATGCAGGTCAGCGCGGTGAAGGTGTCGTTGACAGCGGGCGACAGCGCTCGGATCGCGATCTCGACGAGCTGATCGACCGCGAATGCGAGGTCCTGCGTCAGGGTCCGGAACGGCCCGGTCACATGGGCGCGGCGGAGCTCGTGGGCGACCGCTGGCGCCGCGTCGGCCGGCCACACCGTGGCCATCGTGTGGCCGGCGACGAGGAAGTGGCCGGGCCGGTACAGCAGCCGGATGACCGAGCCCTTCTCGGTCGCGATCGCCGTCAGCGTCTCATGGCGGATGAACTGCAGGTACCCGCTCGAGGGCGCCTGAACGGAGCCACCGTTCTCGCGCATCCGCCGCAACAACTCGGGGACCGACGGCCCGGCTTCGAGCACCGGCCGGCCCGTCCCGGCCTCGAGGTCGATCGCCTCCGACAGATCCTGCGCGATGCTGGCGATCACCTGGGGCAGCTGGATCGAGGTCGCGATGTGGTGGATGAAGAAGATCAGGACCCCCATCGACAAGGCGACCAGCCCGACCGACACCGTGACCGAGAGGTGGGGGACGAAGTCCGGCTGTCCGTGCGGGCCGGGAGAGATCGAGACGAGTACCAACGTCGCGTAGACGAAGGTGGCCACGAACGTGCCCAGCGTCACCTGCGTGCCGCGGTCGCGAATGAAGTTGCGCAGCATGCGCGGCCCGAACTGCGTCGAGGCCAGCGTGAGCGTGACGATCATGATCGAGAAGACGACGCCCACGACGGTGATCACCGCGGCGGCGAGCGCGGTCAGGATCTGCCGGGCGGCATCGCCGTTCCCGACGATCACCCATGTCGGCAGGTGAACGTGGCCGTCGTACGCGGAGCGGTCGATCGCGTGCGTGACCCAGAACAGGATCACGGCCAGTCCGACCTCGATCGCCGGCACCAGCCACAGGTTGGTTCGCAACGCCTCGCGCCGCCACTCGGCGCCGGGCGAGAGCCGGAACATCAGGAGGGCATGGGGTCGGTGGGCACCATTGCGCGCGGGTCGTCGGGTGCCGACCAGACTTCCCGGCTCACCTCGAGCCATCGTAACGCGCGTGGTCGCCCCCGGCGCGTGGTGAACCGCGTTGTGCACGCGCACCGCCGCTTGCGCTGCGAGCGCGGGTGCCGGGATAGAGTGACGCTGACACGAGAGAGGAGCGGTGTGCGGATCACCGTGCTTGGGAAGTCGCCGGCTTGGCAGGACGCGGGCGGCGCATGCAGCGGCTACCTGATCGAAGAGGGAGATCACGCGCTCCTGCTCGACTGCGGCAACGGCGTGTTCTCGAAGTTGCGCGAGCGGCGTGACTACGTCGACATCGACGCCGTCCTCATCAGTCACCTGCACGCCGATCACATTCTCGACCTGGTCCCGTTCAGCTATGCGCTCACCTACGCCCCGCGCCAGCAACCCGTCGCCGTCGGCGGCTGGCCCGGCACGAGTCATCCCGCGCGCCCGCTCCTGTACGCGCCGTCGGGCGCCGGCGACCTGTTCCGGGCGCTCGTCGCCTGCTGGGGCAACGAGGACCTGATCGAGCGGGCGTTCGAGCTGCAGGAGTACGACATGCCCGACGAGCTCACGATCGGTCCGTTCCGGGCGCGCTTCTGTGAGGTTCCCCACTACACCGAGACGTTCGCGGTCGAGATCTCGAGCGACAGCGGCGCGCGGTTGACCTACAGCGCCGACTGCAGCCCGAACGACGAGTTGGTCACGTTCGCCGCAGGCACCGAGCTGCTGTTGATCGAGGCGACGCTGCCGCGGCCGGAGCGCACGGGCATGCGCGGCCACCTGACCCCGCGCGAGGCGGGCGATCACGGTCGTCGCGCCGGCGCCCAGCGGCTCGTGATCACGCACTTCTCCGACGAGCTCGATCCCGAGTGGGCGTGCGCCGAGGCGTGCGAGGCCTTCGGAAGTCCGGTCGAGCTCGCCGCCGAGGGCGCCGTCTACACGATCTAATGCTGCACTGGTGGTTCCCACCGTTCCGGCGGGGACCACGAGTGGCCCCGCACCCGGGCTCGAAACCCGCCACGGCGGCCGAGGGGTAACCTGACAGCCGTCGATGCCCGAGCGTGATCTGTTCGCCAACTTCGAGCGCATGCGGCGCGAGATGGACGAGTTGTTCGGGGACGTGTTCGAGCGCACCGGACTGTCCCGCAAGCGCGCCGGGTTCTCGCCTGCGGTCGACGTCGCCTACACCTCGGACCCGCCGCGCGCGATCGTCACGGCCGAGTTGGCCGGGGTCGACATCTCCGAGCTCGAGCTCGAGATCCAGGGCCGCAAGCTGATCCTCTCCGGCCACCGCGGGCCGGCCGCGGTCGAGGGCGACGTCTATCAGCAGGTCGAGATCGAGCGTGGCCAGTTCCGTCGCGTGGTCGAGCTCGGCGCCGACGTGCGCGCCGAGGAGGCCAAGGCCCGCTACGAGGACGGCATGTTGCGCGTCGAGCTACCGCTCGAGGGGACGGAGCGGCACACCCAGGTGTCACTCGAGCGGGCCGACGGCGACTGACGTGATCGAGGTCGGCGTACCCGACGGCGGGCCGCGCGAGGTGGCAGTGAGCGACACGCGCGAGGTGCCGGCCCAGGCCGGCGTGCTCCCCCTGCGTGACACCGTCACCTTCCCGGACATGCTGATCCCGCTCAACGTCGGGCAGGAGCGCAGCATCGAGCTGATCAACGACGTGCTGCGCGGCGACCGTTCGATCGTGATGGTGGCCAGCCGCAATCCCGAGATCGAGACGCCGGGGCCGGAGGACCTCTACGACGTCGGAGTGATCGGCGTCGTGGCGCGCATGATCCGCGTCCCCGACGGCACGCTCCGGGTCCTGATCCAGGGCGGCCAGCGGGTGCGGATCGACCGGTGGGTGCAGACCGAGCCCTACCTCGTGGCCGAGATCGCGGAGGCGCCCGACGTCGTCAAGCAGAGCCCCGAGCTCATCGCGCTGATGCGCAATGTGCAGCAGACCTTCTCCAACATCGTCCAGGAGGTCCCGTACCTCCCGGAGGAGCTGCAGATCATGGTGGCCAATGTCGAGGATCCGAGCGCCCTCTCGCACCTGATCGCGGGCGCGCTGCGGCTGAAGGCGGACGAGAAACAGGCGCTGCTCGAGGAGCTCGACGTCTCCAAGCGGCTGCGACGCCTGTCCGAGGTGCTGGCGCGCGAGCTCGAGGTGGTGGCGATCGGATCCAAGATCCAGTCGCAGGTCCAGTCCGAGCTCGAGAAGGGACAGCGCGAGTACTTCCTGCGCCAGCAGCTGAAGGCCATCCAGGAGGAGCTGGGGGAGACCGATGAGGCCCAGCAGGAGGCGAACGAACTGCGCGAGCAGCTGGCCGCGCATGTTCTGCCCGAGGAGGTCCGCAAGCAGGTCGACCGCGAGCTCGCGCGGCTCGAGCGCCTGCAGCCGGCGATGGCCGAGTACGGCGTGGTCCGCACGTACCTGGAATGGATCGCCACGCTGCCGTGGGACGCCTTCACCGAGGACAACCTCGACCTCCGTCACGCGCGCACGGTGCTCGACGAGGATCACTACGACATCGAGCAGGTCAAGGACCGGATCCTCGAGTTCCTCGCCGTGCGGTCGCTGAAGCCTGACGCCCGCGGCTCGATCCTTCTGTTCGTGGGTCCGCCCGGGGTCGGCAAGACTTCGCTCGGGCGCTCGATCGCTCGCGCGCTCGGGCGCAAGTTCGAGCGGATCAGCGTCGGCGGCGTGCGCGACGAGGCCGAGATCCGCGGCCACCGCCGCACCTACATCGGCGCGATGCCGGGCACGATCATCCGCGCGATGCGCGACGCGGGCGCGAACAACCCGCTGCTGATGATCGACGAGATCGACAAGATGGGCGCCGACTTCCGCGGCGATCCGTCGAGCGCGATGCTCGAGGTGCTCGACCCCGAGCAGAACGCAAACTTCCGCGATCACTACCTCGACCTTCCCTTCGACCTCTCGCACGTGATCTTCGTGACCACGGCGAACACGCTCGAGACGATCCCCGGACCGCTGCGCGACCGCATGGAGCTGATCCAACTCGCGGGCTACACCGAGGCCGAGAAGCTCGAGATCGCCCGGCGATACCTGGTGCCGAGGCAGATCGAGCGCAACGGCCTGACCAAGAGCAGGATCGGCTTCAGCGACCCGGCGCTGCGGGCGATCATCGCCAACTACACACGCGAGGCCGGGGTGCGCCAGCTCGAGCGGGAGATCGGATCCGTCGCGCGCAAGGTGGCGCGGCAGTTCGCCGAAGGCAAGGCGAAGCGCAAGGTCGCCGTCACCGAGCCGCGGGTCCGGGATCTGCTCGGCAAGCCCACGTTCCATTCCGAGACGCGCCGGCGCACGGCGCGGCCCGGCGTGGCCACCGGCCTGGCGTGGACGCCCGTCGGCGGAGACGTGCTGTTCATCGAGGCGACGGGGATGCCCGGCAGCGGCAAGCTCACGATCACGGGCCAGCTCGGTGACGTGATGAAGGAGTCCGCCCAGGCAGCTCTGTCCTACGTGCGCAGCAACGCGCTCGAGCTGTTCCCGGATCTGCCGGAGGACTGGTTCGCGCACCACGACCTCCACATCCACGTGCCGGCGGGCGCGATCCCCAAGGACGGGCCGAGCGCCGGCATCACGATGGCGACCGCGATCGCCTCGCTCCTGTCCGGGCGCAAGGTGCGCGCCGACACCGCGATGACGGGGGAGATCACCCTCACCGGCCAGGTGCTGCCGATCGGCGGGCTCAAGGAGAAGGCGTTGGCTGCCCAGCGCTACGGGATCAAGCGCGTGATCGCGCCGGAGCTGAACGCCCAGGACATCGACGAGATCCCCGAGCATCTGCGCAAGAACCTGGAGTTCGTGTTCGTCGCGGAGATCGGCGAGGTGCTCGAAGCGGCGCTCGAGCGAGCCCGAGCACGGCAGCGCACTCGGTTCAATGCGGTGGGTGCAGGGTAGATTCTCGCTCACGAGGGCCGATCGTCTTCGCGTATTCTGAGACTGCACGAGCAACACGGACCAGAGGGAGCGACATGTCAAGACGTAAAAAGGCCAAGGCGAAGGCCGCCGCGTTCAACCCGGCAGAGGTCGTCGAGATCGTCAGGTCGAACCCGTACATCCACCGGCTGATCGAGGATGCCCACCTGCGCGACTCGATCGCGACCGCAATGGACTCGGGCCGGAGCGCCTATGGGCGCCTGTCCAACGGCAAGACGCCGGCGAAGCTGTTCGACGACAAGAAGCTGCAGCGTGATCTTCAGAACGCGTTCGCGGCCGCCCGCGACGCGACCGCGGCGCTGACGGACGCACCGAAGAAGAAGGCCCGCAAGGGACTCACCTTCGGGCGCGTCGTGATCATCACCGGCGTCGGCACCGGCGTCGCCCTCGTGGCCTCGGAGTCGCTGCGCTCCAAGGTGCTCGACACGCTGTTCGGTGCCGAGGAGGAGTTCGAGTACACGCCGCCGGTCAGCCCCACCCCCGTGCCGCCGGGATCGCCGGTCTCCGCCGCCTGATCGCATCCCCGATCTTCGACGTGCCGAAGGCGCCCACAGACCGGGCGCCTTCGTCGTTAAGCAGCCAATGAGAATCGGGGGACCGTGGAGGCAGCGACTTCACCTGCAGCCGGGCCGAGGCCGCAACTCGCGGGCGACAAGGCGACGCGGATCGTCGACGCCATGCGCGCGAGCGTCGCGGC
>DATMGZ010000227.1:0-10177 GCA_035555155.1 Solirubrobacteraceae bacterium
CATTCATCGTCGGCTATGTGGCCGGCGAGCCGGTCTGCTGCGGCGGCCTCAAGCGCCTGCCCGACGGCACCTGCGAGATCAAGAAGATGTTCGTCGCCTCCGCGGCGCGCGGCCAGGGCGTTGCCCGTGCGCTCCTGCACGAACTCGAGGACCGCGCCCGGAAGCTCGGATATACGGTCGCCCGGCTCGACACCGGCCCCAAGCAGCCCGCCGCGAGGGGGCTGTACGAGTCCGAGGGCTACGTCGAGGTGGCGAACTTCAACGGCAATCCGGTGGCGACGTTCTTCGGGGAGAAGGCGCTGGCGTAGTCCCGGCGCACGCTCACCCGAAAAAAGCCGGGCGGGAGCCCGGCCCCTAACCCGAGTACATCGCCTCGATCTCGGCCTCGTACTTGCCGGCGATCGGTTTGCGCTTGAGCTTCATCGTCGGCGTGAGCTCGTCGCCGCCGGGGGCCCAGTCGCCGGGCACGATGGTGAACTTCTTGATCTGCTCCACCCTGGCCAGGCGCTGGTTGGCGGCGTCGACGCCGGCCTGCACGGCGGCGATCACATCGGGCTCCGCGGCCAGCGCTTCGAGGCTCATGTCGGCCAGGCCGTGCTGGGCCGCCCATTGAGGCGCGTAGTCGGCGTCGAGGACGATCAGCGCCGTGTTGTACGGGCGCCGGTCGCCGATGCAGCATGCCTGCCCGATCAGCGGGCTCCCGGACTTGACGGCGGCCTCGATGTTGGCCGGCGACATGTTCTTGCCGGCCGCGTTGATGATCAGCTCCTTCTTGCGATCGACGATCTTGAGGAACCCGTCCTCGTCGATCTCGCCGATGTCGCCGGTGTGCAGCCAGCCCTGGGAATCGAGCGCCTCAGCGGTCTTGGCGGGGTCGTTGCGGTAGCCGAGCATCACGAACTCGCCGCGGCACAGAACCTCTCCGTCCTCGGCCAGCGTGACCTCCACGCCGGGGGCGGGCGGCCCCACGGTCCCGATCCTGACGTGGCCCGGGCGGTTGACCGTGCCAAGCCCGCACGTCTCTGACATGCCCCACAACTCGGCCAGCTCGATCCCCACCGCGTGGAAGAACTCGAGCACGTCCGGGGGCGTCGGCGCGGCGCCCACGTTGACGGTGACGGCCTGATCGAGTCCGAGCATCTCCCGCAGCTTGGAGAACACCGCCTCATCTGCGGCGGCCACGCGGGCCTCGAGCTCCTCCGGGACCGGCTCACCGCGCTGGCGCAGCCGCACCCGCTCGATCGACGCCGCGATCGCGTCCTGGATCGCCTTGCGCTGCTCCTCGGGCTGGCCGGCCTGCATCGCCTCGAGCCCGGCCTTCAGCTTCTCCCAGATCCGCGGCACGGCGAAGAACCAGTTGGGGCGGACCTGCGGCAGGTGCGAGAGCACGTCGCGCGGGTTGGGGACCGTGGTGATCGAGCCGCCGTAGATGACGGGGATGTAGTGGTGCGCGTTGCGCTCGGCGATGTGGGCCGAGGGCAGCCACGAGACGACCCGCGAGCCGGCCTGGAGCTCGATGATCTCCTCGATCGCCCGAGCGGTGAACATGATGTTGTGGTGCGAGAGCTGAACGCCCTTGGGGTGCCCGGTGGTGCCCGAGGTGTAGATCAGCGTGAGGACGTCGTCGGGAGCGACCATGGCCGCGGCGACGTTGGCGTCGAAGTCGGGGTTTGAGCCCTCGACGTCGGCCAGCGCGATCGTGCCCTCGGGCGCATCGCCGTCGACGACGATCACGTGCTCGACCCGGGGCAGGTCCCTGATCGCCTCGCGCATCACGTCGAGCAGCGCCTGCTCGACGATCACGACCCGGGACTGCGCATCGGAGAGCAGGTAGGCGATCTCCTCGGCCGGATAGGTGACATAGATCGAGAACGGCGTCGCGCCGACGGTGACCGCGGCGAGGTCGACGATGTGGAACTCGGGACGGTTGGAGAGCATGATCGCCACCGTGTCGCCCCGGCCGACTCCGAGCTTGGCCAGGCCGCCGGCGACGGCGTCGACCCGCTCGAGCAGCTCTGCCCAGGTCAGTGAGACGCTGGCGTCGGGCGTGCGCACCGCGACGATGTCAGGGTTGTTGGCGGCGGTGCGCCGGAGCGCCTCCGTCAGCGTCGGCGCATCGACGGCGCGACGGGCCTCGGCCGTGATCGTGCTGCTCTCCATCCTCTCCTCCGCCTCTCTGCCGTGAAGTATTGGCGCGAAAGCTATCGCAGCGCCGCCCTCGGGACGACGACAGTCATCTTCCTAGTGCGGGACGGTGAAGCCCTTGCCGCTCAAGGTCGAGATGTCGTTCGTCAGC
Source organism: Solirubrobacteraceae bacterium (assembly GCA_035555155.1). Classification (GTDB taxonomy): domain Bacteria; phylum Actinomycetota; class Thermoleophilia; order Solirubrobacterales; family Solirubrobacteraceae; genus Palsa-465. The sequence goes on from DATMGZ010000227.1 coordinate 2,297, forward strand.
CCGACGACGAACAGCATCACGATCAGCACGAAGCCGACCGCGCTCGCGCGCTCCATCACCGAGAACGGGATCCGCTTGCCGCGGACCTTCTCGGCCAGGGCCCAGAAGATGTGCCCGCCGTCGAGCGGCAGGAACGGGAACAGGTTGATGATCGCCAGCGACAGCGAGATGATCGCCAGCACGTACAGCGCCTCCGTGGTGTCGAAGGCGAACGTCTGCTGGGTGACCTCGAAGGTCCCGACGACGCCGTGCAGCTGCTTGCGGACCTTGGGCTCGAAGATCGTGGCGATCGTGGTCACCGTCTTGTGGGTCACGTACCACATCTGCGAGACGCTCTTGCCGGCCGCCGTCACCAAGCCCACCGGCTGGACGAGCACGTCGAAGCCGAAGCCGAGCCGGGTGCGCCCAAGCTGCGGGTCATAGCGGGGCGTGATCGAGTAGGCGATCAGCCTGCCGTTGCGCTTCACGACGATCTGCACCGGCGTGGTCGCCTGGCAGCCGTTCGCCGGCGTCCCCGCGCAGCGGTGGCTCGAGATCGCCTTCGTGATCTGCGCGACCGTGAGCCCCGAGCGGCCGTCGACGGACACGATCTTGTCGCCGGCCTTGAGGTAGGCCGACGCCGGCGCCACCAGCGACCCGCCGGCGACCTTGCCGGTCGGCACGTCCTGACCGTTCTTGGTCACCGCCACGCCGTTTGACCACACGATCGCGGTCAGCAGCAGGAACGCGATCAGCAGGTTGACGCCGGGGCCGGCGCTGATCACCACGATCCGCTTCCACACCGGCTGGCGGTAGTAGGCGCGGGGCGCGACGTCCGCCGGGATCTCCTCGTTCGGGTTCATCCCGGTGATCTTCACGTAGCCCCCGAGCGGGATCGGGCCGATCCCGTACTCGGTCTCGCCGCGGCGGACCTTCCACAGCATCGGCCCGAAGAACAACGAGAAGCGCTCGACGCGCATCCCCACCGCCTTGGCGGCGGCGAAGTGGCCGGCCTCGTGCAGGATGATCAGCGAGGCAAAGCCGAGAAAGGCGAGTACGTAGGACATGAGCGTCCTAGTGTGGCATGGCCCGCAGGTCGGTCCTCCGCAATGATGTGGCCGCGCATGGGGCCCAAGCCCCGGGCGGTGGCGGCGCATGGGGGCCAGGCCCCGCGCGGTGGCCGTTCAGGCCGCCGCCCGGTCAGCCACCAGCTCGGCGGCGATCGCTCTCGCCTCGGAGTCGGCCGCGGCCAGCGAGTCGAACGAGTGCAGCCGCGAAGCCGGGAGCCGGGCCAGCGTCTCCTCGATCACGGCGGCGATGTCCAGGAACCGCAGCCGACCGGCCAGGAACGCGTGCACCGCGATCTCATTGGCCGCGTTCAGCGTGCACGGCGCCGTGCCGGCGGCGCGAGCGGCCTCGCGCGCGAGCCGCAGGCAGGCGAACGTGACCTCGTCGACCGGCTCGAAGGTGAGTGACCCGAGCGCCGCGAGGTCCAGCGGCGCGACCGGGACGTCGACCCGGTCGGGGTAGTTGAGCGCGTAGGAGATCGGCACGCGCATGTCCGGGTAGCCGAGGTGCGCCAGCGTGGCGCCGTCGCAGAGCCCGATCAGGCTGTGCACGATCGACTGCGGGTGCACGACGACCTCGATCTGCTCATACGGCGTCCCGAACAGGTGATGGGCCTCGATCAGCTCGAGGCCCTTGTTCATCAGGGTGGCCGAATCGATCGTGATCTTGCCGCCCATGGCCCACGTGGGATGGGCCAGCGCCTGATCGACGGTCACGTCGCGCAGCTCGGCCGGGGTGCGGCCGCGGAACGGGCCGCCCGAGGCGGTCAGCACGAGACGGTCGACCGTCCCGGGCCGCTCGGAGCTCAGCAGCTGGTGCAGCGCGGAGTGCTCGGAGTCGACGGGGATGATCACTGCGCCGGTGGCCTCGGCGAGCTGGGTGACGAGCTCCCCGCCCACCACCAGCGACTCCTTGTTGGCCAACGCGAGGTCGATGCCCTCCCCCAGCGTCGCGACCGTGGGCACGAGCCCGGCCGACCCGACGATCGCGTTCAGCACCAGGTCGCAGTCGCCCTCGGTGATCAGCCGCACGAGGCCGTCGGGGCCGGCCAGAACCTCGCCGTCGGTCCACGCCTCCGACGCACGCGCGGCGGCATCGGGGTCGACGAGAGCGATCCGTCCGACCCCGTGCTCGCGCGCCTGCGCGACCAGGGACTCCCACGAGCGCCCGGCGGCGAGCGCGACGACACACAGCTCATCCGAGCGCGAGACGACGTCGAGCGCCTGGACCCCGATCGAGCCCGTCGAACCGAGGATCACCAGTCGGCGCGGCACGGCGGGGATTGTAGGTGGGGACGGCCGGCCGGCGAGCGAGCGAGCGCGACCCTCCTCAGGCGTGCATCACCGCGACCCAGATGTAGTAGCCGGCGACGACCGTGAAGATGACGGCGTCGAGACGATCGAGCGCGCCACCGTGGGCGCCGAACAGGGTGCCCGCGTCCTTGGTTCCCGCGTCGCGCTTGACCAACGACTCGAACAGGTCCCCGAGCGGGCCGAGCAGGGCAACGCCGAGCCCGAGCAACAGCGCGTGGCCCTGGGTCAGCCAGGTCTGGTAGAGGCCGGCCAGGAACACGGCCAGCACCGCGATGAACATGCCGCAGAAGAGGCCCTCCAGCGTCTTGTTGGGCGAGATCGCGGGGGCCAGCCGCCGGCGGCCGAACAGACGACCGCCGAGATACGCCGCCGTGTCGCCCAGGAACGTTCCGACGAGGATGTCGATCATCACCGCGCCGCCATGTGGGAGCTCGCGCAGCAGCTCAGCGTGAGCGAACGCGAGCCCGATCCAGTAGATGCCGAACATGGTTCCGGCCATGGCCACGGTCGCGCCGCCCGTCTGCGGTCGGGCCAGGGTCATCAGGAACAGCAGCGGCACCGCCGCGACGGTGACCAGGAGCACCGAGGACACTCCTCCCCAGCGCGCGGCCAGCACCATCCCGGCCAGGGCCAGGAATCCGGCCAGCGGAATCGGCTTCCAGCGCGCGAGCATCGTGTAGAGCTCCTGCAGGCAGATGCAGCCGAGGGCGATCATGAACAACGCGAACGCGAGGCCGCCGAGGTCGATGAACACGATCGCGACCACCGCGGCGGGGATCGCGACCAGCACCCGCCGGGTCAGATCAGAGCGCTGTCGCCGCTCGCGCTTGGCCGGGGGCTGGCGCCGCCGCGGGGCGGCGCCGCGCTCGGTCCGCCCGCGCTCGGGCGCGCTGCCTGCCTCCACGTCGTAGAACTGGCGGCTCGGACGCGGCGCGCTGTCGCTCGAGCCGCCGCGCGAGGAGCGACTGCCGCGGGCCGATCGCGAGCGGCGACGCCGCTCCCGCGGGGGCTGCGGCATCTATGACCACCTCCGCATCAGCGGCCACCGAAGCGGCGCCGGCGGGCCGCGAACTCCTCGAGGCTCTGCTCGAACGCGTCGCGCGAGAAGTCGGGCCACAATTCCTCGCGGAACACGAACTCGGAGTAGGCCGCCTGCCACAGCAGATAGTTCGAGATGCGCTGCTCGCCGCTGGTACGGATGATCAGGTCCGGGTCGTTCATGTCGGGTGCGTACAGGTGGGCGCGGAACTCCTCTTCGGTGCTCCCCGTAAACGTTCGCGCCGCATCGACGATCTCCGCCCGGCCGCCGTAGTTGAACGCGACGAACAGCGTGATCCGGGTGTTTTCCTGCGTCGTCCGCTCCGCCCACTCCATGCGCGTGACGAGCTCGGCCGGCACCGGATCGGTGCGCCGGCCGATGAAGCGCATCCGCACCCCCTCGGCGTGGAGCTCGGGAGTCTCGGCCTCGATCCGGCGGCCGAACATGTGCATCAGCCCGGCCACCTCCTCCGGCGAGCGGCTCCAGTTCTCGGTCGAGAACGAGTACACCGTCAGCTCCTCGATCCCGAGCGTGACCGCATCGCGCAGCCGCGCCTTGACGACGTCCGCGCCGGCCTCGTGGCCGGCCAGCGGCGGCAGGCCCTGGCGCTGCGCCCAGCGCCCGTTGCCGTCGGTGATGATCGCTACGTAGCGGGCCTCCGAGCGGGTGGCCACTTAGACCTCGAGGATCTCGGCTTCCTTGTGCTTCAGCAGCTCGTCGAGTTCGGCGATCCGGGTGTCGGTGAGCTTCTGCAGCCCGACCTCGGCGCGTTTCTCCTCGTCCTCGCCGGTCTCACCGGCCTCCTTGAGCTCACGCAGGTCGTGCATCACGTCACGGCGGATGTTGCGGATCGCAACTCGGCCCTCCTCGGTGATGTGCCGGACGACCTTGACCAGCTGGCGACGGCGCTCCTCGGTCAGCTCGGGGACGCCGAGGCGGATCAGATTGCCGTCGTTGGACGGCGTCAGCCCGACGTCGGACTCCATGATCGCGCGCTCGATCGCCTTGATCGAGGTCTTGTCGTACGGCTGGACCGAGATCAGTCGCGGCTCCGGGGCGGAGATCGTCGCCAGCTGCTTGAGTGGCGTCGTGGCGCCGTAATAGTCGACCATGATCCGGTCGAGCAGGGCCGGGCTCGCTCGGCCGGTCCGGACCGATCCGAACTCGTGGCGGATCGCCTCGACCGACTTGGCCATCCGATCCTGGGCGTCTTCGAGCAGCTCGTCGATCATGTTCGTACCAGCGTTCCTACACGTTCACCGGACACTATCTTGTCGATGTTCCGATCGTCGGCCATGTTGAACACGACGATCGGCAGATTGTTGTCCATGCACAGGGCGAACGCGGTCGAGTCCATCACCTGCAGGCCCCGCGTGAGTGCGTCCTTGTGCGTGATCTCGGGGATGAACTGGGCCTCGGGATCGGTGGCCGGGTCGGCCGTGTAGACCCCCTGGACGCCGTTCTTGGCCATCAGGATCATCTCGGCGTGCAGCTCCGCGGCCCGCAGCGCCGCGGCCGTGTCGGTGGTGAAGAACGGGTTCCCGGTGCCGGCGGCGAAGATCACGATCCGCCCCTTCTCGAGGTGGCGGATCGCGCGGCGCCGGATGTACGGCTCCGCGACCTCGGAGATCGTGATCGCCGACTGCACACGGGTGGGCACGCCCTCCTTCTCGAGCGCGTCCTGGAGGGCCAGCGCGTTCAGCACGGTGGCCAGCATCCCCATGTAGTCGCCCGTGGCTCGGTCCATCCCGCGCGCCGCGGCGGCCAGCCCGCGGTAGATGTTGCCGCCACCCACGACGATCGCGATCTCGACGCCGCGACCGTGCACGGCCGCCACCTCGCGGGCGATGCTGCGCACGCGGTCGGGGTCAGTGCCGTAGTCGCGCACGCCCATCAGCGCCTCGCCGGAGAGCTTCAGCAGGACACGCGAGTAGACGGGGGTGGGAGGCGTGGTCTCCGCGCTCACGCTCAGCCGCCGACCGCGAAGCGGGCGAATCGGCGGATGACGACGTTCTCGCGGAACTCCGCCGCGAGCTCCGCGCGCAGGTCCTCGATCGTCTTGCCGCCGTGCTTCTCCTCGTTCACGTGCTTCTGGCGCAGCAGCACGACCTCGTCGAGCCACTTGTCGAGCTTGCCCGTGACGATCCGCTCGCGGACGTTCTCGGGCTTGTCCGCGGCCTGCTCAGTGGCGATTCGCTCCTCGCGCTCGCGATCCTCGGCCGGCAGGTCCTCCTCGGTCACCGCGAGCGGGGCCGCCGCCGCGATGTGCAGCGCGAGGTCCTTGGCGAACGCGGTGAACTTCTCGTTGCGCGCCACGAAGTCGGTCTGGCAGTTGACCTCCACCAGCACGCCGATCTTGTTGCCCGAGTGGATGTAGCTCTGCACCGCGCCCTCGCGAGCCTCTTCGCCCGCGCGCTTGGCCGCCTGGGCCTCACCGCGCGTGCGCAGCAGCTCGACGGCCGACTCGATGTCGCCGCCTGATTCGGTCAGCGCGTCACGACAGGCCAGCATCCCGGCGCCCGTGCGATCCCGCAGGGCCTTGACGTCCGCGGCGGTGACCTCCGTCATCGTGACTCCTCCGTCGCGATCTCCGCAGCGGGCTCTGCGGGGGTCTGGGACTCTGCCGGCGTCTCGGTCGCGGGGGAAGGCGCCGCGGCCTCGGGCTCCGGGGCCGGCGGTGCCGGCGCGGCCGGCTCGGCCGGCGCGGCCTCGGGCTCGGGGGCCGGCGGCGCGGGCGCCGGGGCCTCGGGCTCCGGGGCCGGCGGTGCCGGCGCGGGCGCCGGGGCCTCGGGCTCGGGGGGCGGCGGTGCCGGCGCGGCCGGCGCGGGCGCTGCCGCCGCCGGGGCTGCGGGCTCCGGTGCGGTCGCTGCGGGCTCAGCCGCGGGCGCGGGCGCCTCGGCCGCCGCCGCGGGGGTCGCCGGCACGGCCGCGGGGGTCTCCGCCGCCGGGGCGGGCTCCGGTGCCGGGGGCGCCGGCGCTGCCGGAGCCGCTGCGGGCGGCGGGGTCGCCGGTGCTGCCTCCGCCGGCGGGGTCGCCGGTGCTGCCTCCGCCGCCTGAGCCGCCGCTGCCGCTGCCGCCTCGGCCGCCGCCGCCTGCGCCGCCGCCTCGGCCGCCGCCGCCGCTGCCTCCGCCGCCGCTGCTGCCGCTGCCTCGGCCGCCGCCGCCTCGGCTGCCGCTGCGGCCTCCGCCTCGCGCTTGGCCTGCTCCTCGGCCTCACGACGGGCGCGCTCCTCCGCCTCGCGGCGCTCGCGCTCGAGCCGGGCGCGCTCCTCCTCGGCGCGGAACACGCTGTGGCCCTCGGAGACGACGTCCCCGATCGCCTGCGTGATCGCCGCGCAGGAGCGAATTGCGTCGTCGTTGCCGGGGATCACGAAGTCGATCCCGTCGGGGTCGCAGTTCGTATCGACCAGCCCGATGATCGGGATGCGCAGGCGCTGGGCCTCACGGACCGCGATCGCCTCGGTCTTCAGATCGATCACGAACACCGCGTCGGGCACGCGCTGCATGTTCTTGACGCCGCCGAGGTTGGCGCGCAGCTTCGCGAGGTCGGCCTGCGCGGCCATGCGCTCCCGCGTCGGCAGCAGCTGCAGCTGCCCCTCGGTCTCGTAGCGCTCGAGATCGTGGAGCCGCTTGATGCGCTGATTGATGGTCTGGAAGTTGGTCAGCAGCCCGCCGAGCCAGCGATGGTTGACGTAGGGCATGTCCGCAGCTTCGGCCGTCTCCTTGACCGCGTCGCGGGCCTGCTTCTTGGTGCCGACGAACAGGACGGTGCCGCCGCGGTGGGCTACGTCGCCGGCGAAGCGGCGGGCGTTGTCCAGCAGCGCCTGCGTCTGCAGTAGATCGATGATGTAGATGCCGTCCCGCTCACCATGGATGAAGCGGCGCATCTTGGGGTTCCAGCGGCGTGTCTGGTGGCCGAAATGAACCCCGGCCTCCAGCAGCTCTTTGATTCCGACTTGAGCCACGGATCCTGCTCCCTTGAGTTTGTCTATTGCCAGGCTCCCACCGGCGGTAATCGCGAACCTCGGTGTGCCGAGGCAGGGCCGCGACCCCTGGCCGACGGGGTTTGGGGAAACGAATTTGTCCTCAGAGTGTACGCAAGTTCCTCTCACGCGGTACGTTTTGAGGTGTAACGGGCCATCACCCTTCCCCTACGTTCGGTGGTGACCCGGTATGCGAGCCGATCCTCCCTTCCCCTACCTCCGGTGGCTCGGTTCGCAAACGGTTAGCGGCGGGGCGGCTTTGGACGGGCCGCTCCGTCGTCTTAAGCCCCCGGGTTTGCCCCCGGCCCCGCTCCCGTGAGCCCATGCGCCGGCTCTGCGGAGTCGCCGCGGGCGAGCTCGAGTGCCCGCTCCAGATCGTCCGGCAGCGGCGAGATGACGTCGATCGGCGCGCCCGTGACCGGGTGCGCGAAGGCGAGCCGCGTGGCGTGCAGGAACTGGCGCTCCAGCCCGTAGGCGCCGGCGGTCCCATACTGCGCGT
>DATMGZ010000228.1:0-9722 GCA_035555155.1 Solirubrobacteraceae bacterium
CGAGGGCGTGGTCGACCCGACGCGGCGGAGCGCGTCGAGCACCACGGCCATCGCCTCGTACCCGAAGATCGCGCTCTGATCCGGCGCGCGCCCCTCAGCGGCACGGAAGTCTGCGACGAACTTCCGGCCGGCCTGGGTCAGGTCGGCGGGCAGGAAGCCGGGGCTCGAGATGTAGGCGTTGCGTTGCGCGGCTGAGCTGGTCTGGGCCGAGAAGGTGTCGCTGTCCAGCCCGGTGGGTCCGAACAGCTTCAGCTTCGGTTCCGCCGCCGCGACGGCGTTGAACAGCCTCGCCGCGGCCGTTCCGTCGCTGGCACCGATAAACACGGCGTCGGCGCCCGAGGGTCCGACCTTGGCCGCCGTGGCCTCGCCCTGCGTGACCCGGATCCCCTGTTTCTTCGCCTCCGCGGCCACCGCGTTGGCGATCGACTTGCCGTACGCGCCGCCGTCGTTGGTGACGTAGAGCCCGGTGACCTTCAGGACGGTCATCTCGCGGGCCTGAGCGACCGCTTCGGTGTCGTTCGCCGGGACCACGCGCCCGAAGGTGCGGCCGTTGGTCTTCAGCGACTCGTAGTAGACCGTCGGCGCGCCGCTGACCGCCGGCGTCGTCTGCGTCAGCTCGAGCGCCGTGTCGTACGGCGTGACCTGAAGGATGTCCTGCGCATTCGTGATCCCGAGCGAGTCCGCCGATGCGGCCTGCGGGATCTCCCCCAGGTAGGCGATCGTGTTCGTGTCCTCGATGGCGCTGCGCGCGTTGTCGGAGATCTTGTCCCCGTGCACCACGTCGAGCTTGATCTTGTAGTGCCCGACCTGACCGCCGGCCTGGTCGAGCGCGAGCCTCTCGGCGGCGAGCACATCCTGGGCCTGCGTGGTGCCGGCGATGCTCGATGGCTCGCTCGCGTACACGGTCAGCGTCGAGCCGGTCACGGTCGACCCGGTCGTCGTCGCGCCGGCGCATCCGGCCACGCCGCCCGCCACCGCGACGGTCGCGCCGACCGCCAGAAAGCGGTTGCGCGCAAGCGCGTTCCTCCTCGACGACCTATCGCGGGTCTCACCCCGGGCCCACAGCACGCGCGGATTCTATGCACGCAGCAGGATGGGAAACCGGACGTGTGAACGCCCTTAGCGCGAAGCTAACGCTCGGTGTCTACGTATCCCGGCGTGCCTGCAGCGAGCTGACGACGTTGCGAACGAGGATCGCGATGATCACCATCAGCGCCGTGATCAGGAAGCCGTCGAAGCCCTTGACGCCCAGTGCCCAGAAGACGATCCAGACGCTGAGGCCCGCTGTCACTGTGAGGATCAGGCCCATTCGGCGGCGTATCCTATCCGAGCCGGGCGCGACATGATCCCGCCCCGCCGGCGCGCTCAGAGGAGCGCGGCGGCCAGTGCGCGCACGATCTCCCGCACCTCGTTCACCGGGCTCTCGGACTCGGCCGCGGCCCGGACGAGCCGGCTGCCCACGATCACGCCCTGCGCGCCCGCCTCCGCGGCGGCGGCCGCCTGCTCGGGCGTGGCGATTCCGAAGCCGACCGCGACCGGGACCTCCGTGTTGGCGCGGGCCCGGCTGATCACGGCCGCGAGGTCCCCGTCGAGCGCGGCGCGCTCGCCGGTGGTGCCGGTCAGCGAGACGGTGTAGAGGAAGCCCCGAGCGAGGCGGCCGATTCGCTCGAGCCGGTCCGGGGGCGTCGTCGGCGCCACCAGCGGCACCAGCGCCAGCCCGCGCTCGTCGCACGCGGCCATCATCGCCGGCGCCTCCTCGAGCGGCAGATCGGGGACGATCAGCCCGCTCGCCCCGGCGGCCAGGAGCGCATCCGCGAAGCGCTCGACCCCGCGCGCGAAGATCAGATTGGCATAGCACATGACCACGACCGGGACAACGTCGGAGATCGACCGGGCGAGGTCGAGCACCGCCTCCAGCGAGGCGCCCTCGCGCAGCGCGGCGGTGGCCGCGGCATGGATCACGGGGCCGTCGGCGAGCGGATCGGAGAACGGCACGCCCAATTCCACGAGATCGGCGCCCGCCTCGGCGTAGGCCAGCCCGATCGCGCGGGAGGTCTCGAGGTCGGGGAAGCCGCCCATCATGTACGGCATCAGCGCCGCGCGGCGCCCGTCGGCGGCGGACGACGCGAACGCCTCGGCGATCCGCTCGATTCCGCTCACGGCCGCTGCGCCAGGTGCTCCAGCGCCTCGGCCAGATCCTTGTCGCCGCGTCCGGACAGGCACACGAGGTCGAGCTCGCTGGGACCGTTCGCGAGGGCCCACGCGATCGCATGCGAGGACTCGAGCGCGGGGATGATCCCCTCCAGGCGCGAGGTGCGCTCGAACGCCGCCAGAGCCTCCTCGTCGGTGACCGCCACGTAGCGGGCGCGGCCCGAGTCGCGCAGCCACGCGTGCTCGGGCCCGCTGCCGGGGTAGTCGAGCCCGGCGGAGATCGAGTGAGCCTCGAGGATCTGACCGTCCTCGTCCTGCATCAGGGCCGAGTACGCGCCGTGCAGCACGCCGGGGAGGCCCGCCGCCGTGAGCGGGGCACCGTGGCGCCCGGAGGCCAGGCCCTCGCCGGCCGCCTCGACACCGACCAGCTCGACCTCGGCGTCGCCGACGAACGGCGTGAAGACGCCGATCGAGTTCGAGCCGCCCCCGACACAGGCGATCACGCGCTGGGGCAGCCGGCCCGCGCGCTCGAGCAGCTGGGCGCGGGCCTCGTCGCCGATCACCCGCTGCAGATCGCGCACGAGCGCCGGATACGGGGCCGGGCCGACGCACGACCCGATGATGTAGTGCGTCGTCTCGACGTTGGCAACCCAGTCGCGGATCGCCGCCGAGACCGCCTCCTTGAGCGTCCGCGCGCCGGCCTGCACCGGTTCGACCCGGGCCCCGAGCAGCCCCATCCGCTCGACGTTGGGCTTCTGCCGGCGCATGTCCTCGGTGCCCATGTACACCACGCACTCGAGGTCGAGCAGCGCGCAGGCGGTCGCCGTGGCGACGCCGTGCTGTCCGGCTCCGGTCTCCGCGATCACCCGGTGCTTGCCCATCCGACGGGTCAGGAGCGCCTGGCCGAGCGCGTTGTTGATCTTGTGCGCGCCCGTGTGGTTGAGATCCTCGCGCTTGAGGTAGACCGGGTGCCCGGCCGCTTCGCTCAGCCGCTTGGCCTCGTACAGGGGCGTGGGGCGACCGACGTAGTCGTGCAGCAACCCGTCGAGCTCGGCCCGGTAGGCCGGGTCCGCGCACGCCGCCACCCAGGCCTGCTCGAGCTCGAGCAGCGCCGGCATCAGCGTCTCGGGCACGTACTGCCCTCCGTAGGGGCCGAAGCGGTGCTCGACCGTGGTCACGCAACCACCCCCTCGACGTCGGCCGTGCCGGCCACCGCGGTCGCGAACGCCGCCATTCTGGCCTGGTCCTTGACGCCGGGACTGATCTCCACGCCACTGGCCACGTCGACCGCGTACGGGCGCACCGCCGTCACCGCCCCGGCGACGTTCTCCGGCGTCAGCCCGCCGCTGAGGATCAGCGGCGGGTGGCCGCGATGGGCGCGGGCGAGCTCCCACGCGAACGTCTCCCCCGTGCCGCCCGGAGTCCCCGGCACATGGCTGTCGAGCAGGTGGAAGTCGGTGTGGTAGGCGCTCAGCGCCTGGATGTCGGCGCCGCTGTGGACCCGCGCGGCCTTGATCACCCTGGCGCCGGTGCGCCGCGCCACCTCGGCGCAGAAGACGGGGCCCTCGTCGCCGTGCAGCTGGATCAGCGTCAGCCCCGCCGCCTCGGCGGTCTCGGCCACTTCCGGCAGGGTCGGGTTCACGAATACGCCGGCGACCTCGACGCGCCGCTTGAGCGTGGCGCCGATCTCGGCCGCGACGTCGAGCTTGCAGCGCCGCGGCGAGTGCGGCCAGAAGATCAGCCCCACCGCCCAGGCGCCGAGCGTGGCCGCGTGCTGGGCGTCCTGCACCGTGGTGATGCCGCAGAACTTGATCCTCGGGGCGAGGGGTGCCATACCCCACATCGTACGAGCGCCGGGTTCGCGGCTACTGCGTCGGCGCCTTGGTGGGCCGGTTCCCGAGCGTGACCGTGAACCGCTTGGGCTGCGTGCCGCGGTATCCGGTCAGCGCCAGCGAGTCACCCGGTGTCTTGGCGGCGACGATTCCCTGCAGGTCGTTCATGCTCGCGATCCGGTGTCCGTCGGCGAGCGCGATCCGGTCGCCGGTCCGCAGTCCGGCTCGGTCCGCCGGACCGCCCTTCTCGGCCCGGGTGATCCGCACGCCGGAGCCCTGGCCGCTCACCGCGACGCCCCCGACGCCGAGGTAGGCGATCTCGACCTGACCGCCGCGCTCGAGCCTCAGCAGCACGTGCTTGGCGGTGTTGATCGGCACCGCGAACCCGATCCCGACGCTCCCGTTGCCGTCCGTCCCGGTCGCGATCTGTGAGTTGATGCCGATCACCCGGCCGGCGGCGTCGATCAGCGGGCCGCCCGAGTTGCCGGGGTTGATCGGGGCGTCGGTCTGGATCACGTCGTCGATGCTGAAGCCGTTGGGGGCCTCGATCTGGCGCTGCAGCGCCGACACGATGCCGCTGGTGAGCGTCCTGTCGAGTCCGAACGGATTGCCGATCGCGAGCGTCGGATCGCCGACCTGCACGCTCGAGGAGTCGCCGAGCTCGAGCGGTCGCGCCACCGCGACACCGTCCAGATCGACCTTGAGCAGCGCCAGGTCGTTGTTCGGGTCCTGACCGACGACGCGGGCATGCCGGACCACGTTGTCCTCGAACTGCACCGTCACGCCGGTCTTGGGGTCCGCGCCCTGGATCACGTGGTAGTTGGTCAGGATGCGGCCGGCGGTGTCGATCAGGAAGCCGGAGCCGGTGGCCTCGCTGCGCCGCTGCTGCGGGTAGAGGTCGAACGGGTCCTCGACCGTCTGCACGATCTGGGAGCGGACGAACACGACGCCGGGGGCGTCGCGCAGATAGATCGCGTGCGGGGTGAGGGCCGCGCTGCCGTCGGAGGCCGGCTGCGCGGCGACCGGGGCCTGCTCGACCACGGTCTGCGTCGCGCGCCGTCCGGTGACGCCGAGGGCCAGGAACGTCGCCGCGACCGCGACTCCGCCCAGCACCGCCGACACGAACGGTGAACGTATGAACTTCCTCATCGACGGATCAGTGTGGGCGCCGGCGGTGAATCTGCACTAAAGGGCCGTCCGGGCCCTACCGGGTTAGGGATCTGACCGCGGCCTCCATGTCCGGCGAGCGCATCAGCGCCTCCCCCATCAGGACCGCATCCACCCGCGCACGTTCGAGCTCGTCGAGCTCGCTGCGCCGGCTGAAGCCGGACTCGGCGACCACCGCGACGCCCTCGGGCACGAGCGCCCGCAGCTCGAACGTGCGCCGCGTATCGACCTTCAGCGTGGTCAGATCACGGTTGTTGATGCCGATCAGCTCCGCGCCGGCGGCCGCGGCGAGCCGCAGCTCACCCTCGTCGTGCACCTCGATGAGCGCCGCCAGGCCGACCGAGCACGCCTCCTCCTGGAGCCGTGTCAGCTCCGCCGGCGTGAGCGCGGCGACGATCAGCAGGATCGCGTCGGCCCCGGCCAGGAGCGCCTCGTGGACCTGGTAGACGTCGACCACGAAGTCCTTGCACAGCAGCGGCAGCTCGGTGGCCGCTCGGGCCGCGCGCAGGTCGTCGAGCGAGCCCCCGAAGCTCGGCCCCTCGGTCAGGATCGACAGCGCCGCGGCGCCTCCGGCCTCGTATGCGCCCACGACATCCTCGAGCGAGACCCCCTCGCGAATCACGCCGGCGGACGGGGAGCGCCGCTTGTGCTCGGCGATCAGCGACATGCCGGGCCGGCGCAGCGCCGAGACGAACGGCCGCAGCTCCGCGCTGTGCGGCTCGGCCGCGCGCCGCAGCCGATCGAACGGGACCTCGCTGCGGCGCCGCGTCACCTCCTCGCGGGTGGCGGCGATGATCGGCTCCAGCGCGTTCACGCCGGCGCCAGCTCGCGTGTGCGGGTGACGAAGCGCTCGACCGCCTCGGCGGCCGCTCCGGTGTCGATCGCCACCTCGGCGGCGCGGACCCCGGCGTCGAGCGTGTCGGCGCCGCCGCCGGCGTAGATCGCCGCGCCGGCGTTGAGCACGGCCAGGTCGCGGGCCGCCCCGCGCTCGCCGGCGAAGATCGCGCGGGCGGTGTCGGCGTTCTGGGCCGGGGTGCCGCCGGGGACGCGATCGGCCGCCGCGCGGTCCAGCCCGACGTCCTCGGGGGTGACGCTGTAGCGGCCCAGCGCCGTCCCGCGGACCTCGACCACGCTCGTGGGCGCCGAGATGCTGAGCTCATCGACGCCGTCATCGCCGGAGACGACGAGCGCGTGGACCGTGCCCAACCGTGCCAGCGCCCCGGCGATCCGCTCGATGAAGGCCGGATCGGCGACCCCGATCAGCTGCCGGTCGGCGCCGGCCGGGTTGGTCAGCGGCCCGAGGAAGTTGAACACCGTGCGCACCGCGAGCTGGCTGCGCACGGGAATCACGTATCGCGTGGCCTGGTGGTGGGCGGGGGCGAACATGAAGCCGAACCCGACCTCCTCGATGCACTGGGCGACCGCGCCCGGCCCGAGGTCGATCCGTGCGCCGAGGGCCTCGAGCAGGTCCGCGGAGCCCGACAGGCCGGTGGCCGAGCGGTTGCCGTGCTTGGCCACGGTGCACCCTGCGCCGGCGGCGATGAGTGCCGCGGTGGTGGACACGTTGAAGGTGCGCCGGCCCCCGCCGGTGCCCGCGGTGTCGAGCAGGCCGGTGCGGTCGACCTCGACCCGGGCCGCGAGTGCCCGCATCGTGCGCGCCAGGCCCGCGAGCTCATCGACGGTCTCCCCCTTCGTCCGCAACGCGATCAGGAATGCGGCGATCTGGACCTCGGTCGCATTGCCGGCCATGATCTCCTCGAGCACCGCGGAGGTGTCCTCCAAGCTCAGATCGCGCCCCGACGCCAGCGCGTCGATCGATCGCGTCAGCAGATCCTGATCGGTGACGGTCATGCCGGCGGATCGAGGAAGTTGCCCAGCAGCTCGCGGCCGTGATCGGTCAGCACCGACTCGGGGTGGAACTGGACCCCTTCCGCCGGCAGCTCGCGATGGCGCACCGCCATGACCACCCCGCCGCCGACCGCGCTGCGCTCGATCGTCTCGGGCAGCTCGGGCGCGACGACGAGCGAGTGATAGCGCCCCACCTGCAGCGGGTTCTCCAGGCCGCGGAAGATCGTGCGGCCGTCGTGCTCGATCCGGGTCGTCTTGCCGTGCACCGGCGCGTGCTGGATCACCTTGCCGCCCCACGCCTGCACGAGGGCCTGGTGGCCGAGGCAGACCCCGAGCGTGGGGATCCGCGCCTCGGGGAAGCGCCGCACCGCCTCGAGCGAGATTCCCGCCTCGGTCGGCGTGCAGGGCCCCGGCGAGACGATCACCCGGTCATAGCCGCGGACCAGCAGCTCCTCGACCGTCGCGTGGTCGTTGCGCACCACCTCCACGTCCGCCCCGAGCTCGCCCAGGTACTGGACCAGGTTGTAGGTGAAGCTGTCGTAGTTGTCGATCACGAGCACCCGCACGGGTGCAAAGGTACTGTGACCGGGGGGTTCGGGGGTTGGGGCGGCAGCCTACGGCCACTCGGGCTGCGCCACCGCGAGCTCGATCGCCTGTAGCACGGCCCGGGACTTCGCCACCGACTCGCGGAACTCGTTCTCGGGTTTGGCGTCGGCGACCGTGCCTCCGCCGGCCTGCACGTGCGCGACTCCGTCCTTGACCACGACGGTCCGGATGTGGATACAGGTGTCGAGATCCCCGGCGTAGCTGACGTAGCCGATCGCACCGCCGTAGCCACCGCGCTTGACCGACTCGAGCTCGTCGATGATCTGCATCGCGCGGACCTTCGGTGCGCCCGAGAGCGTCCCCGCCGGCAACACCGAGCGCAGCGCGTCGAGCCCGCCCACGCCCTCGCGCAGGATCCCGGTCACGCTGGAGACGATGTGCATCACGTGGCTGTAGTTCTCGACCGCCATGAAGTTCTCGACCTCGACGCTGCCGTACTCGCATACGCGCCCGAGGTCGTTGCGGCCCAGATCGACCAGCATCACGTGCTCGGCGCGCTCCTTGGGATCGGCCAGCAGCTCGTCGGCCAGCTCGCGGTCCTCGTCGGGGTTGGCGCCGCGGGGGCGTGTGCCGGCGATCGGCCGCGTCGAGACGCGCCGGCCGGCCACCGTGATCAGGGGCTCGGGGCTGGCGCCGGCGATCTCGAAGTCGCCGAAGTCCAGGAAGTACATGTAGGGGCTCGGGTTCACGACCCGGAGCCCGCGGTAGATCGAGAACGCCTCCACACCGACCGGCGCCGACCACCGCTGCGAGGGCACGACCTGGTAGGCATCGCCGGCGTGGACGTACTCGATCACGCGGGAGACCATCGCCTCGAAGCGCTCCTGCGTCACGTTGGAGCGGAACCGGGGCGCGACACGATCGGCCGGGGGCGGCCGCGTCGGACGGGGCACCGGGCCGGCGAGGCGCCAGCGCACCTCGGCGATCGTCTCACGCGCGCGGGCGTACGACGCCTCGAGGTCGTCGTCGGCGTACACGTTGGCGAGCACCGTAACCGTGTGCTTGAGGTGGTCGAAGACGACGAGCGTGTCGGTGAGCATCAGAGCCAGGTCCGGCACGCCGAGGGGATCCGGGTTGGGGTCGCCCAGCGGCTCGACCGTCCGCACGAGGTCGTAGGCGAACACCCCGACCGCCCCGCCGGCGAACGGCGGCAGGCCGGGCAGCGGCGCGGCGCGAAAGCGGCTCACCTCCGCCGCGGCCAGCGCGTAGGGGTCGCCGTCGTCGCCGAGCGACCACCGCAGCACCTTGCGCGGGCGAAAGCCGATGAACGAGTAGCGCCCGACGCGGCCCTGGTCGGCCGACTCGAGCAGGAACGCCGGGCCGTCCTCGCGCAGCTTGAGGAAGGCCGAGACCGGAGTCTGGCAGTCGTCGATGAACGTCTCGCGCAGCGGGACCAGGTTGTAGTCCCGCGCGAGCTCGCGGACCTCCTGCAGCGAGGGCGTCGCCGCGGCCTCAGCGGGCGCGACGGCCATCCAGCACCCTCTCGGCGTCGGCCAGCGACAGATCGCGGCTCCGCAACAGCACCGCGAGGTGGTAGATCACATCGGCGGCCTCCTCAGCCACCCGCTCGTCGGACTCGTCGCGCACGGCCCGGACGACCTCCTCCGCCTCCTCCTGCACCTTGGCGCCGGCCAGCTCGCGTTCGTCGAGCAGCAGCGTCGTGTAGGAGCCGGCGGGACGCGTCTGTGCGCGGGCGGCGATCGTGCGCTCGAGCTCCGGCAGCGTCTCGTGTGGCGCGGCCGGATCGAGCTCACCGCGGTAGAAGCAGGTCCGCGCACCGGTGTGGCACGCCGGCCCGGCGGGCTCGACAAGGGCGAGCAGAGCATCGGCGTCGCAGTCGTAGCGCAGCGCGCGCAGCCTCTGGACGTTGCCCGAGGTGGCGCCCTTGTGCCACAGCTTGAGGCGCGAGCGGCTGAAGAAGTGCATCTCGCCGCTCTCGCGCGTCAGGCGCAGCGATTCGGCGTTCATGTAGGCGAGCGTCAGAACCTCGCCCGTGCGCCAGTCCTGCATGATGCACGGGACGAGTCCGCGCTCGTCGAAGGCGATCTCGGAGTCGTCCACGGGTCGTCGATTCTAGGCATACGACCCAGCTCCCACCGCCACCCCCGTCCCTCGATG